>JAAYLH010000018.1 GCA_012521995.1 Bacteroidales bacterium
TCAGCATTCAGGTTGAAATACCAGTCATTTGTCCGTTTCTCCCTGAGCTGGGAGTTATAGGTCAATGAATACTCTGAGCCGATGATAAACTGTTCAAATAAACCCCTTCGCAAGAGTGCGCTCTCCAGGAGTTCCAGGCTTGCATTGTCTGAGACCTTGCCCAGGTTGAACCAGTTCATTACCACGGGTGAGAGCCGGTGGTTGGAAGTAATTTTCTGATTCCAGGAATAGCCATACTGCAGCCGAAGCGAGGATAAGTTAAATGCATCTGTTCTGCTTAGGTAGCTGAATCCCAAGGAGAAGCTGGTCTTTGGAAGGAGGATGGGCGCTGAACGGCTGATCTTAAAAGGAATCACAAAACGAGGATAGATAAGCTCTGCCTCCAGGCCGGCTTCCACTGAGTTGGCAGGGTTCTGGTTACGGGCGATCAGGGTCTCCAAAGAAGCGTTGGTGCTGAAACGCAATTGCTCGGCGCCTCCCAGGGCATTACGGTTGCTGAAATTGACATTCACGCCCGGTCCAGCAAAATGGTTCGATCGGGCGATGCCCAGGATCTCGGCATTGATCGACTTCTTCTCCACCGGGGTCAGCAGCAGGCGCACATCCAGGGCAGGCAGGCTATCCAGCATGGTCTCCTCAAAGCGAATGTTGACAAATTTAAAGATGCCAAGCCCTAGCAGGTGGTTCATCGTGCGGTCGTGATTATCCACATCATACAGCTCGCCCCGTTTAAGGAAAATGGCATTGGCCAGCATTCCCGGCTTGAATTGCTTTTCACGGTCGAAGACATACAGGCCTTCCCTGACTTCAAGGGTATCAAGCCCGGCCCCCTCCCCTTCTCCCGCAAGCAAGTAGTCGGCATAAACATATACATTCCGAATACGGTAGGCCCTGCTTGCCTGGGGCGGATTATCGGGCTTCAGGGCGGGGGACACCTCCACACTTCGCCCTCCCAGGGTGGTATCGGCACGAAACAACAAAAAATCGGGGTGAAAATAAAAATATCCCTGCCGCTTCAGCACCTGGTTGATGCGCACTCTTTCCTCCTTCAGGGTCTCCAGCCGGTAAGGCTCCCCTGCCCTGATCAGGCTTTCATCCATCGAAGCCCGGATGATGGCAGAAAGGCTATCGGCTCCTTCCATGGGGTGAAGTACTTCAATGGTATAGGCAGGGCGAAGAAACACCCGGTAATCGACTGAGGCTTTCTGAGGCTTGCGCATAATCTCATAGGATACTGAAGCATCAAAAAAGCCCAGGTTGTGCAGGCGGTTTTCCATCAGCCTCGAGGTTCGCGGCACCGATACTTGTTCAAACAGCACGGGGGGCCTGCCCAGACGATTCCTCAAAAGGTGCCTGATCCCCTTCCCAGTCGGTTCACCAGCAATATTGTACAGCCAGAGCCGCGTCCGCATCCCCAAAAAAGTCTGATTGGGCTCAGGCCTCATCACACTTTCCAGTTCGGCCTCCACCTTTCCCAGGCCCGATATCTTCTCTTCCTGTTCAAAATGAAACTTGCTTCCCGTATACAACTCCTGCCCTTCCTCCAGGTATTTGAGGTTGGAGCACCCCTGCCCTGCCAGAAGCAAGGTCAACAACCCTAACAGCTGCCAAATGGTAAACCGGCCTTTATTTCTCATCTTCAGGCATCTTTTCAAGTTCATCAGGTTCAGGCACCACCGCATCCTTTTCCTTTTTCATAAACAGCTCCCTGAAACGGTTGTAATTTTTCCTAAACAACAAAGAAATCCCGGTATTGACCACTTCCCCGTCGAACAAGTTGCCAAAATCCTTTTTCCTGAATCCGCGCAATATCAGGCTTCCCTGCGGGTTGAGGAGGTATTCCAGAAGGAAGTCACCGGCAATCTCGCCTGCGCTGGTCTGCCTGCGCGTCTCATCCTCCAGTTCAATGTTGCCGCCCACCTGGAGCCTCAGGCGCTCGTCAAGAAAATTCTTCGAAACCTCCAGCTGCAGCTCCGTTCGCCCGCTGACCTCATCCCCGCTGAAGTCCTCATACGATTCAAGGTCAAAGTTCAGGTCGATGCCCTGGATGTATTGGTCAGAAAGGCGATTGAGCTGCTGGGAAAGGAAACGGCTGGCACTGCTCCTTGCTGCTGTGCTCAGTCCTTCGGTTCCTCCACCCACCGAGGCCAGCGGGTTATGCTGGACAAACTGCCCCAGCACCAGCAGGGCAAATACCTGTTTATTCAGCTCCGATTCATTCTGGCTCAATTGCCTGAGCCTGGCCTGCAGGCGCCCATCTAAAGCATTTTGCTGGCTTGCTGGCAGGCTGATAGCAAAGCTGATCCGGGGATTCAGCAATTCGCCCTTCATGCTCAGAGAAACCTCAAAAGGAAATTGCTGCCTTAAGGCGGGATCAGTCTCAGCACCGGTAATGGCCGATTCAAACAACTCCCTGGCAGAAGTGCGGAGGTTGTATATGGCCGTGATGTCAACCCTGGCTTTCAGGGGGTCACCGGTCAAAACGATACTGCTGCCCTGCCCGATCTGGAAACGCCGGCTGATCACATCATAAAAGGTCAGCAAATATGTCCCGTCAGTAATTTCGTAACGCCCTGCAATTGAGACCCTTCCCCCGGGGTCTATTCCATAGCTGATCAAACCCCCTCCTTTAATTTCCAAAAAATCACCCGCATACTCATCAATGATCACTTTCACGTCGGTCTGGGGATCGATCTCAGCATTCACGCTGACATTCAGATTTCGGAAAGGCGACATTACTGAACCTGGATCAGGCCGGTCCACCATCCCCAAAAACAGGGTGTCGCGTGTGGAAATAAATTCCACCACCCCCTCATCGCCAATGGCCTGGGGCTCACCCTGGGGCACGGTCAATGAAAGCGTAGATCCTTCATTGAGTTTCAGTCGTCCTTCTATGCGGGGGCTATTCAGATCGCCCCTCAGGCTCAGATCACTGTCAATGAACATGCGCCCCCAGAACAGCTCGTTCCGACCTTCAGGGACATTCATCAGCAGAAAGTTCTGGGACCTCAGGGTAAGCCCGAAACCTGGATTTTTCAAATCAGATACATCCACCGTTCCGGCGAGGGTGGCGCTGCGGCCCAGGCTGTCCTCCATGCTGAACGAATCAAGCCGTAAAGTATTCTGCTCCAGCACGATCTGCCCTTCGGGAATGCGGTAAGGCGCATTGATCATCTCGGCCCGGAATCCCACGTCCTCAAGCTGCAATGAACCCTTCAGCACCGGCTTTGACGGGCTGCCCCTGGCCGTAAGGCTTCCCCTGAGGTTTCCTTCCAGATGGCTCAATTGGCCGGCGGTGAAGCCTTCCAGGGTGCTGAGATTTACTTCCCGCAGGCTGAGGGAAACATCTATGGCTGCCGCTTCTCCGCTTTGATAGGTGCCCCCGGCTTCAATTTCGTTCCCGTATCCCCTGACCACGGCTTCCAGGGCATACAAATCCTCTGAGGGATTGCTGCCAAGAATATGGATATCGCCCAGGGTGTCGCCCCGGAAGGCAAAGCCTTCGATGTTCAGGTCCGACACAAAAGAGAAACCGTCAAAAAGGCTGTGCAGGCTAATATCGCCGTTAATGATCCCTCCGGCAAGGGGAAGGCTGTCGAGGGCGAAGAACTGCCCCAGGTCGAGGCTGGAGAAGCGAATGTCGAGGGGCGGAAAACCGTTTTCCATAGCCCGGCTCTGTAACAGCAGGTATTGCTCCCCTTTCTGAAGCCTGAAACGATCGGCCAGCAACAGGGAATCGCCAAGCACGATGCGGTTGCCGGGATTAAGCTGCCAGGGCTCACGGTTGATCAGGACCTCTTCACCGAGCGAGAGCACCAGGCCCTGGCTATCCTGCCAGAGCCTTCCCTTGAGGTCAAGCCACCGCACATCCTCGCGGTCATCAAAGGCCAAACCGAAAGTCAGCACACTGTCGCTCAATTGGCCCTCCGCCCCAAGCTTGCGTATTTGAAAGCCCTCTCCTTCCAGAAGGGGCAGCCCCAGTTTCAATTGTCCAACCCCTGCCCGGGTTTCTGCACTCAGCAAAAGGTCATTAAAGATTAAATTACCATACTCCAGCTTTGGAATCCCGGCATCAAGGTCCAGCGCCCCCTGCGCTCCGTCAAAATGCCCTTCCACCCTGAAAGGGTCAACAAATGAAAGCTGGGGAAGAAAAAACTCAGAATACCAGGGTGAGGGCAGCACTTCCAAACGAAAATCGAAGAAGCCTTCCCCAAGGGCTGCCACAACCGAATCAGGCACGCTGCCCATCATCGAGGCCAGGTGCCCGCCGAGGATCCCAGGAACTTCCAGGGGCGATACCCTGCCCTCGAAAAAGCCCTCCAGTAAAGGCGATGCTATAGTTATGGAGTAAAGGCTATCGGCATAAGCGGTGGTGACCTCCAGCAAATCCAGGGAAAATAAGTCTTTAGCATTGCGTACCTGCAATTGGCTGACCTTCAGATGTCCTTCCGCAAAATCATCTCGCGTCAGGTCCAGATCAGCCTCCATTTTTCCCCGCAAAATGGTCTCATCCTCCATGAAGTTCAGCGCCTGCAAGTTCATATGTGAAATATCCCATAGTGCCTTGATGGAAGGCACATCCCGGGCCAATGAAACCTGGTTGACAGCCTCCAGGCCCAGGTGTTCGTCGAGGTATTCCAGGCGGGCATCGGCCAGGCCCTCCCTGAGGGTGGCATCCAGGCTCAGATCATGGTAGGTATATCCTTTGACCAGAACCTCGCTAACCCTGAGTGTTGCGGCGGCATCCAGGGTTTGTGGGTCCAGCCCCTGCCCTTCCAGCTCCAGCCTGGCAAACACCGGACCAAGCAATTCTTCCTGCATCAGCAGTGTGCCCGGGTCAAATCCCCTGACCTCAAGGGTCACATTATAGGCAGGGGCTTTGGACGACAGATCGCCAAAAGCGCCCTGCAGCCAAAGATCGCCAAAACTGGATTGCACATCGGCTTTGGCCTGCATTTCCTTCATCGTACCTTTCAGGCTGGCCAGCAAGACCAGGCTATCGGGCAAGGCCAGTTGTTCAGGAAAAATACCCGGAGGGAAAAACCGCCTGAGTTTATCCAATCGTGCTGAAAGCCAAAGGGATGGGACATCCGCCTCCAGGGCTTCCGGGTGCATCAGGTTAGCCACCCTCCCGGCTGTCTCCAGCCTGAAACTTCCCGGGCCCTCTGCCCACAGGGTGTCCAGCCCAAGTTCATTCATTGTTCCACTGGCGGAGATCCCAAACAACAGCCGGTCGGCAGGCTCAAGCTTTCCCATCAACTGGGGGATAAACCAGGCAAGGTCACTCCCGAGCCGCCCCTCACGGAGATCCACTTCAACAGGCACATCCTCAATATTTTCGAGCGGAAAAACCAGGGGGCTGAAACCCGCAAACAGGTCTCCTTCCAGCCGGCTCAGGGCCGTAACCAGCCGCAGCCCGTCAAGCCGAAGGGAATTTCCCAGCGAAATGCCCGCAGTCAGTTGGCTTAGGCTGAAGTCCCTACCCGACACAGCCCTCAGGTTTTCCAGTTCAAGCTCAATGCCCCCGGGCGAAACGTCCAGGCCACTCACCAGCAGTTCCATCCCGCTGAAGCGGAAGTTTTTAGGGTCAAAAACCTCTTGCTGAGGGGGCGTTCCCCGGGTGGCCATGGCAACTTCTGCCCTTCGCACCTCCAGGGCATCGGCCACCAGGCGCCAGGCAAAAGTGTCAGCCCAGCGAAAACCCTTTCCCGGTGCCTGGCTTTCCCCTGCCTGTGGTTCCTCAGCATGGGGAGCAGGCAAGACCATATCCACCAGCAGTCCATCTATCGTAAAACGCTCAAGGTCAATATCCTGTTGTGATATATCCAGCTTTCGCGGAAGCAAATCCAGGGCATCAATGCGCGTCAGCAAGGCCAGCCCCTCCCAGGTGTCCATCGAAAAGTCAAACCGGTCCATCCCCAGGGCTTTTAATGCCAGGTCCATCACAGCGGGCTCCGTATCCTTGTCTTCCGGAGGGCGCGAAGGCTGCGTCATCGACAGGCTGATGCGGGTTTCCCCGATGCGGGTCTCGCCCAGGTGGTATTGAAATGCCTGGGGGTCAAATTGTTCGATGCGGGTGGCCAGCAATCCGATATCCGTCTGAAGGTCTATCCCCGAAAAATGATCGGCAAACCTTACCCTGGCCTTACTGATCTCGAGTTTTCCAAGTTCAAACACCCAGGCGGAGGGGCTCTTTTCCTCTTCCACCTCAGGAATTATTCCGGAAGTACCATTTCTGGCAAGTGCCTGAAGGATAAAGTCATAGCTGAATACGGTGTCGGGCTCCAGGCGGGTGATGCTGGCGCTGATGTCCTCGAGGGCCACACGGCCGACCTTGATACGCTTGTTGATCAATGCCAGTGGCCTCATGTCCACCTGAACCCGCCCGGCATAAAGCAGCGTATCGCCCAGGGCATCCTCTGCGTAAAGGCCCCGAAGGGCTATGCCCGAGGGAAGGCGGATGCTGATCCTCTCGAGCGTCAGCTCAGCCCCAGTCCGCGACGAAACCTCGCGGATGAGCCTTTGGGTGACCCGGGTTTGCACCGCGGAAAGCTGAAGCAACAGGGCCAGCAATACCATCAGCAATACCAGGGCCAGGATCAGACGCGTGATCCATTTCAGTATGACCTTCGGGTATTTCTTCACCTTGCTCAGTTTTTTCGCTTTTTAATGCCCTTCATTCCCTTTACGGGAAACCCTTTCGTTACCAAATTACAAAAAGAATCACAAACTCAGACTGATTCTGTTCATTGTTGGGAAAATTTAACCCCTGCAAGGCTCTTACCTGCCTAAAAAAGGCAGGACCGGGATTTTGCAGCTGCCTCTGAATCCATTATCTTTGACCTGTTCACAACCCATCTTTTCCCTGAGCGCCATGTCAAAAAAGAATAAAAACACCCTTCACAACATCGTTTATTCCACCAATCCTGATCTAAACTACCGGCTTCCGGAAGAGGAAGCCACCACCCTGCCCCCAGGTAAGCAAAACCTGAAGGTGCAGATCAGCAAGAAAGGGCGTGCCGGCAAAACCGCCACCCTGGTGATGGGTTTTGTGGGCAGCGAAGGCGACCTGGAAGCCCTGGGTAAAATGCTCAAAAACAAATGCGGGGTGGGTGGTTCGGCCAAAGACGGCGAGATCATCCTGCAGGGCGACGTGCGCGACAAGGCCGTGGAACTCCTGGTAAAGGCAGGCTACAAGGCCCGCAGAATCTGATTCAAATCCATTTTTAGGCCATTTTATCCCTTTCCCTGCCCTTTTCTTAAGGGGCCTGGAAACTTCCTTTCCCCTTGAATCAGCCCATTCAATGCACTTACCCTGCCAGGAATCCTTCCACCCAGATTTCTTCCTGGAGGGCAAAAAACCGTATCCTGCTCAAATCTAAATATTTAACCTATTTTCAAGTAAAAGGAACGTATTACCATCTTCTTAGTTAATACGGAGTTAATACGGTTTAAACCGTATTAACTCCGTATTAACTCCGTATTAACTTAAAGTATGGTGGAAGGAAAGCCCCTGCCAGGTGAGGTACAATACCTCCCCGTAAGGGTTATGTGAACCTGTTTCCAGCAGAGAATCAAAATTGCCGGGAAAAATTTTTCACGGGCAGCAGAGAAAAAGCATTGGCCAAAAGCCGGAAACCATTGATATGATGCAATAAATTGTTAACAAATTGGTTAAAGAATATAGGTAATGCCAAGGATTTTTTGGCTGAAATTTGTCTAATTTTAAGCTGGTTAAAAGGTCATGAGGTTTTTCTTATAACCAAATCCTTCCAATATGAAGAGAATACTTTTCATTATTTTCCTGATCCTGTTGCTGGCGGCCGTGGTTGGTCTACCAATTTTCATGCGGGTTTCGTGGCACATGGCCGACCCGAAGCCTTTAAATATTTTTATCCTGGACAAAACCGTTCTTAACGACAGCTACCAGGAGCACTTGTCGCTGAACTGGGTGCTGAAGAACCAGAAATACGTGAAGCCCGACGGGGGGATTTACCTGGAACACCAGGATTATTATGGTTTTTTTCCTGATGGACTGGGGGGTTATACCATTTTTGATCTGGAGCGAAATTTTGCCGAGGATCTGGAAGTGCTTGCAGACGAGTATGATATGGTTTATTACACCGACTTGTACGGCATTTACTGGATTGAATGGCATAACCAATATCCGCATATAAGGCCAGAGGCAGTGCCGGGCAGGATGGGCGAGCGCTCGCAGTGGATCTACGGGGGCCTTACGGGCAATGAGCTGGCCTTCCTCCGTTCAATGAAAGACAGGAAAAAACTGATCATCAATGAATTTAACATCATTGCATCGCCAACCTCATATGGGGTCAGGCAAGCTTATGAAGAGACCTTTGATATGCGCTGGGAAAACTGGACTGGCCGGTTTTTTAATTCCCTCGACACTACCATTAACCAGGATATCCCCCTTTGGCTGATCAGGAATTATATGGAGCAAAACAACAATCAATGGCCGTTTAAGAAGGCGGGCATTGCCTTTGTCAGGAATGACGACAAGATCGTTGTGCTTGAACACGAGACCCATTTGACCAACGAACTCCCTTACATTCATTCAAGCCAGGCCATGGTAGAGGAATACGGGGTGGCCAAAACCATCAGGTATCCCTACTGGTTTGATATCATCAGCACGGGCGCATCGAATGAAGTCCTTGCCGAATACCGTATTGAGCCCAACAGCCAGGGAGACTCCATCCTTCATCACTGGGGCATTCCGAAAGTATTTCCTGCGGTCATAAAAAATAAAGGGGACTATCCTTATTATTATTTTGCAGGCGATTTCGCCGATAACCCCATCAATTTGAAAAGCACCAGGCTGAAGTACATCGAAAAGTTTGACTATTTCCTGTATGCCCCGCTCACTTACGAGCGCAGAAGCTTTTTCGGTCTGTATTACAGGCCATTGGTGACCAAGATCCTGGATGACTATTACCGGGAAATCGAGGCCTCGGGGAAATATGCATCCACCTCTTCCAATTAGTTTTAAGGGCTAAAGAAAACAAAAGGGGCTGCCGTAGATGGCAGCCCCTTTTTTGATTAATGGGAGACAATATGATCCGATTACTCGTTCTCATATTCTTTGAGAATATCCTTCACCCCATCGGTGGTGACGCGACCATAGGTCTTGTCGCCGACCATCACCACAGGCGCCAGTCCACAGGCACCCACGCAGCGCAGGCAGGTGAGGGAGAATTTCCCGTCGGGAGTGGTTTCGCCCACGGAAACTTTCAGGATGCGCTTGAATTCGTCAAGCACTTTTTCAGCGCCACGCACGTAGCAAGCGGTGCCCGTGCAGATGCTGATTGGATAGCGGCCTTTGGGCAGCATGGTGAAGAATGAATAAAAAGTCACCACGCCATACACTTTAGCCACAGGAATGTTCAGGCCCAGCGCCACTTCTTCCTGCACTTCGGCGGGAAGATAGCCAAAAAACTCCTGGGTCTTGTGCAAAACATTTATCAGCTCACCGGGATCATTGTTAAACGATTTGCAGATCTCCTTGATCTTTTGCACGTCCTTTTCTTTGAGTTTTAATTTTACGGAAGTCATTATCTGTGATTTTTTTTGTTACAAATTTAGACTGAAATTTAGCCCGGGGCTTAATCAATGTCAATATGAGTGGTTTCCTTGGCGAAATAGTGAGTATGCAGCAAATGATGCGCTTTATCGCTGAGGGGTTTGCCCAGGTATTCCTCATACAGCTTAATGATGTATGGGTTTTCGTGGCTCTTGCGCAGCACTTTCATCTCGTCTTCGGTATAAATCGCCTTTGAACGGGCTTTCAGTATGGCAGAGTTGCCGTGATGCAGGGGCTGCCCGCCGCCGCCGATGCAACCGCCGGGGCAGGCCATGATTTCGATGGCGTGAAATTCGCTCTTACCTGCACGCACGTCTTCAAGCAGTTTACGGGCATTGCCCAGTCCATGAGCGATACCAATCTTTATCTCCACACCGTCGAAATCAACACTTGCGGCACGAATGCCTTCGAGGCCACGCAGTTGTTTGAAGTCCACCTTATCGAGGGTTTTCTTAGTATGCAATTCGTAAGCGGTACGAACAGCGGCTTCAATCACACCACCCGTAACTCCGAAAATAACGCCAGCGCCGGTTGATTCACCCAGGGGGTTGTCATAATCTTCATCGGGCAAGCTGTTGAAATCGATGTTGGAACCCTTTATGAGGGCTGCCAACTCACGGGTAGAGATGGAGAAGTCCACATCGGGGTTGCCATCCACCTTGAATTCTTCACGGGTGCATTCGAACTTCTTGGCAACGCAAGGCATGATGGAAACCACCACCATATTCTTACGATCCACTTTGATTTTCTCGGCAAAATATGACTTGGCGATAGAGCCGAACATCTGTTGTGGTGAACGTGCTGTTGAAGGAACGTCAAGTAAGTCGGTGAAGTTGTGTTCGAAGAAGTTCACCCAACCGGGGCAACAGGAGGTGAGCATGGGCAGTTTCACACTCTTGTCGCCATTGAGGAATTTCCCCAGGCGGTCGAGCAGTTCTGAGCCCTCTTCCATAATGGTGAGGTCGGCAGCAAAGTCTGTGTCAAACACATAGTCGAAACCGAGGCGGCGCAAGGCGGCGGCCAGCTTACCGGTCACGAGGGTGCCGGGCTCAAGGCCAAATTCTTCACCCAGAGCGGCGCGCACGGCGGGGGCGGTTTGCACGACGACGGTCTTGGCAGGATCGGCCAGGGCGCGAATCACCTGCGGGGTATGGTCGACCTCGGTGAGGGCGCCGGTCGGGCAAACGGCCACACACTGTCCGCAGTAAGTACATTCGCTGTGGTCGAGGTCGCGCTCGAAGGCGGGAGCTACTACGGCTTCAAAACCACGATTGATGCCCGAAAGCACGCCCACGGTCTGGAAGTCGTTGCACATGGTTTCGCAGCGACGGCACATGATGCACTTATCCATATCGCGAATGATGGCCGGGGAGAAGTCGGGCTTATAGGTCGATTTCGCTCCCTGGAAAGGAATGCTGCGTACGCCCATTTTTATGGCCAGGCTCTGCAGATCGCAGTTGCCACTCTTGGCACAGATGAGGCAGTCGAAGGGGTGGTCGCTGAGGATCAACTCAAGCACCGTTCGCCTTGAATTAAGCACGCGGATGCTATTGGTCTTTACTACCATGCCTTCGACACACTCGGTGGCACAGGAGGGCGCCAGGTTACGGCGGCCTTCCACCTCTACCACACACACGCGGCAACCGCCGGGTTTGTGCTCTATATTCAGGTCATTGAGATTCATATAACACAGGGTGGGTATCTCGATGCCCAGTTTTTTGGCAGCGTGGAAGATGGTGGTACCCTTTTCAACCTCGACCGTTCTGTTATCTATGGTTAATTTAATCAGTTCCATATTGTTGAGTCCTTCTTTTAAATGATTGTTACTGCATTAAACTTACATTTCTCCATACAGGCACCGCACTTGATACACAGCGACTGGTCGATAAGGTGTACCTGTTTTCTTTCGCCCGAGATGCAGTTCACGGGGCAGTTACGTGCACAGGCAGTACAGCCGACGCAGTTTTCGGGGATAATCTCGTAACGGATGAGGTCCTTGCACTTGCCCGAGGGGCAGGTGTGGTCGATGACGTGTGCCACGTATTCTTCATAGAAGTTATCGAGGGTGGAAAGGACGGGGTTGGGGGAAGTCTGCCCCAAACCGCAAAGGGAGGTGTCTTTGATGACATTGGCAAGGTTGCGCAGCTTGTCGAGGTCTTCAAGGGTGGCCTGCCCTTTGGTAATCTTATCCAGGGATTCATGGAGACGCTTGTTGCCAATGCGGCAAGGCGAGCACTTTCCGCAGGATTCTTCCACGGTAAATTCGAGGTAGAATTTAGCTACCGATACCATGCAGTCGTCTTCGTCCATTACAATCATACCGCCCGAGCCCATCATGGAGCCACTGGCAAGAAGGTTATCATAATCAATGGGCGCATCGAGGTGTTTCTCGGTAAGGCATCCGCCCGAGGGACCACCTGTTTGAACGGCTTTAAACTTCTTGCCGCCCTTGATACCACCGCCGATCTCGAAGATCACCTCGCGCAGGGTGATTCCCATGGGCACTTCTATCAGACCTACGTTGTTGATCTTACCTGCAAGGGCAAATACCTTGGTCCCTTTTGACTTCTCGGTACCGATGGATGAAAACCATTTGGCGCCCTTGTTGAAGATTACGGGGATGTTGGCATAAGTTTCAACGTTGTTCACGTTGGTGGGCATACCCATATAACCGCTCTGAGCGGGGAATGGAGGCTTAAAGGTGGGCTCACCGCGCAGGCCTTCCATAGAGTGGATCAGGGCAGTTTCTTCCCCGCAGACAAAAGCGCCTGCACCATAGCGCAGTTCAATGTCGAAATTGAACCCGCTGCCTAAAATGTCATTACCCAGCAGGCCGTATTCGCGAGCCTGTTCAATGGCAATCTTAAGGCGTTTTATGGCCAGAGGATATTCGGCACGGATGTAGATCAGACCTTTGGAGGCGCCAATACAATAACCGTTGATTGCCATGGCTTCCAGGACACTGTGGGGGTCACCCTCGAGGATGGAACGGTCCATAAAGGCACCGGGGTCACCCTCATCGGCATTACATACAACATATTTCGGATCGCCCTTGACGCCATGGGCAATTTTCCACTTGAGGCCAGTGGGGAAACCACCGCCGCCACGTCCGCGCAGGCCCGAATCAATCACGACCTGGATGGCCTCTTCAGGGGTCATCTCGGCCAATACTTTTCCGAGGGCTTCGTAACCATCGGCAGCAAGGTATTCGCCAATATTCTCGGGATCCATCAGACCGCAGTTGCGCAATGCAATACGGATCTGCTTTTTGTAAAAACCCATATGCCTGGAATCGGACACATGTTCTTTTTTCACAGGGTCCTTGTAAAGCAGGCGGTTTACCTTACGGCCCTTGATGGCATGCTCGGCCACGATTTCGGCAGCATCTTCAGGTTTCACGCCAACATAGAAGGTGTTGTCAGGAATCATCTTCACGATGGGACCTTGCTCGCAGAAACCAAAACAACCTGTGGTCACTACTTGTACTTCGTTTTCAAGGCCTTTTTCCTGGATTTCCTTCTTTAAATTCTTGTAAAGCATGTCACTGGCCGAGGCCCGGCATCCCGTACCACCGCAAACCAGCATATGCATTTTGAATTTCGCCATTACTGTTGTCCTCCTTTTATATTAGTCAATTTTTTCGTAATTCACAGGAATGATACCTTCCAGGAGTTCGCCGGTCTTGATATATTTTTCAATGATATCATCAGCTTTCTTCTTGTCAACGTATCCAAAAACCACGGGTTCCTGGTTGGGAAGGGTCACTTCAATAGTGGGTTCGGCATAGCAGTATCCCATGCAGCCGGTTTGAGTAACGATGGCGTCGATGTTGCGCTTTTCGAGTTCCTCTACCAGAAACTCCATCACCTCCTTGGCTCCCGAAGCAATGCCACAGGTTGCCATGGCAACCTTGACCTGTACACGGCCTTCAGGGTTTTCGCTTTTCTCTCTTAAGGCGATTTTCGATTGAAGGTCGGCCTTCATTTTCTTCAAATCAGCCAGTGATTTAATTTTCGTCATTGTTTTAATCTCCCAATTGTTAAAGGTTGAAAAAATATTTCTTTTTATCCGGGTTCATATTGTTGGAGCCCTTAGGGCTGCCAGATTCTCATTGATCATTTCTTTCAAAAACCGCATAACCTGCGGATCGTTGACTGGCACCTCACCGAGGATTTCAGTGATTTCAGCCGTGTCAAAAACAAATTCTTCCTCTTCCACCTTGTGACGGTAAATGAACCGTATTTCAGGGTTGGCACTCACCAATATCACCACCACTCCCGCCATATCGCCCAAGGGTGGGCGGTCGATGTGATCAAGACTGAAGGTGGCCCTTAAGGTGGTCCCTTCTCCTATCACCGACCGGATGTGCAAACTGCCTCCCGTGGCTTCGGCATTTTGCTTGAAAAGCGGAATACCAAGGCCAACTTTACGGGTGGTGCGTGAAGTGTAGAAAGGGTCAGTGACCCGTTCCAACACCTCCTGTGGCATGCCGCTTCCATCGTCGCTCACTTCGATCACCAGGATACCTGCCCCGGCTTGCTCAGCGATGCTGATTCCAACATTCCGGGCATTGGCGCGAATGCTGTTTTGGACGATATCGAGTATGTGAAGTGACAGGTCTTTCATATTTCCGGTTTTTCAATGCGGGTGCTGCGCTTTTCCTCCCCGTGCAGAGCCTTGCGAATCTCTCCAAAGCTGCGGTTCTCCATCTCAAAAACCGTAATGCCTGTTCCAAGCTGATCGGGATGATGCGCATCAGAACTCCTGATAAAGGTATAGGATGCAATCCAGGGGAATTGCCTGATCATCTCTTCAGGGCTTGAATGGCGCGAGACCTCGAGGGCATCGGCTTTTATTCCCGGTGGAACAAAACCCAGCTGGCTGGTCAAGCTGTACCTGGGGCGGTCGATGTGTGCAGGAATAAACAATCCACCCAAGCGATGCACCTCCTCCTCCACCTGATCCAGGCTCTGATCCAGACCCGATATCAGCAGCCTTTCCTCCTCCTCTACGATCATCTCCTGCTCATCAAGGACCACCTGGTAGCCAACGTACTGGGGGTTATTATTGATGAAAGGAAGCTGCCTGTCAAGGTATTGCTGAAAGGCAGCCAGTATTTCAAAGTTTTCAAAGAACGCTAAGCAGTGGGCTTCTTCGCGGGTGGTGACTTCTGCCCCACACAGAACAAAAATTCCCTTGTTTCGGGCCAGCTTGCTGATGAGCGGACCGTGTTTGGTGCTGTTGTGGTCGGCAATGCCCAGGATATCAATCCCTCTTCGGGCTGCCGTTTCCACTATTGCAGCGGGGCTCATTTCGAGGTCACCGCAGGGCGACAACACGGTATGCACATGCATATCGGCCCGGAACGAGTTCATCTCCTCAAGTCTTCAATAATTCATAGAGCTTACCGCTGATCTCAAAAGCAGGCAAGTCGGTTCCCAGCACAGGAATTTCCTCCTCGTTGCTTTGAAGGACGGTGTCTTCATCAGGCTGATGACCCGTTACAAGAATCACAGCAGCCAGGTCCTTGAGTGAGGCAATAGCCATCACATTTTTATGGGTCTGCAGGGTGATCCAGATATGGCCTGCCTGGGCGTGGCCCATGACATCGCTGAGCAGATCGGAAACATAGCCTCCGGTCACCTGACGGTTCATCCCGCTCTGGCCGCTCAGGACTTTCAGTCCCAGTTTTTCTGCTATTGCTGCAAGTGTCATCATGCGGTATCCTTAATTTTTACGACTGCCAAATTTCTCCTCGCCCCAGATGTCCTTCAGAATCTCCAAGGACTCGCGACTACTCAGCCAGTCTTTTTGTTCGTATTTCTTTTGAATAAAAATGCAATGGGTAATCTCGGCGCGCCCCTGTGCAATGTCCTGGGCCAGGGCGTTGCAGGTAGGTGAGCCGCAAAGGCCACAATCGACAGAAGGCAGTGACTCCATGATATCACGAACCATCTGCATCTTAAGCAAGGCCTGTTTCATATCTTCATCAAGCTTTTCCATAGAGCGCGGAAGGACTTTCTTTACCCGAATGTTGTCCATCAGGAAATTGCGATACACCTCCATGGAGGCCGTCACATCCGTCACCCCATTCTCTGGGGTTTCCAGTTTCACTTCACAAGCCTGGTTACGCAGCCGCTCAACGGTAAAGAATCGGTTACCGCTGGTGAGGATGCCCCCTGCACAGCTTTGGTCGCAAGCACGCAACTCGAGGAAGTCGATATCGGTATTTTCCTCGTTCTCCATTTTCTCCAGGAACTCAATGACATTGCTGATCTCATCAATTGCAAGTGAACGTCCAGGCATCCTGGAGGATTCACCTTCGGTAAGGCTCCAGAGCATTTCCTCGGGCTGAAGGGCAAAAAGCGAAGGCAATTGGCAGGCATTCTTGCCTGTATGTCCCTGCTTCATGCTTGTATATACCTTATTAAAGATAAAGTCCATATTGATGACCCCGTTTATGTCGCTGGTATCATCGCCTACGGGGCTTTTCACCGCGGCAATCTTTGCAGCACAGGGCGTAATGTAAAAGATCCCGATCTCTTTGTTTTTTGCGCCCTCATCGAGCAGCTTTTTCCTGAAATAAGAAGCGGCAATGTCGAGCGGGGGCTTCAGCAGGATTAGGTTATCGGTTAAGCCTGGAAACCTGACCTGTATCAGGCGCACGATGGCAGGGCAAAAGGTGGAAATAAGCGGTTTCCTTTGTCCGTGCCGCAGCATGTATTCCTTCATTGCGCCTTCGAGGATACGGGTGCCATGTTCCACCTCAAAAATATGGGTGAATCCAAGCTCGTGCAATACACTGCGAATCTGGTTGATGGAAACCCGCTCAGGAAATTGCCCCATCAATACGTTGGGAATCAGGGCCACACGGTGTTCAAACTCAAAGATACGGCTGAAGTCATCCTGCTCTACAATGATGGCGCCTACCGGGCAGGCACGGTAGCATTTTCCACAGTCCACGCAGCGGTTATCGGTCAACTCAGCTTTTCCCCCTTGAATGCGGATGGCTTGGGTGGGGCACACATTCATGCAGTGGGAGCATCCAATGCAGACCTCCTTGCGGAATTTGAGTGCGTGGTGAAAATACTTTACAGCCATCATTCTTTATTGTAATAGCATGGTAATCTCTAGCGTGGTACCCTTGCCCACTATGCTAGAAATCTTCATTTGATCAGCGTTCTTCTTAATGTTGGGCAGGCCCATGCCTGCACCAAAACCCATTTCGCGCACCTTGCTGCTGGCCGTTGAAAAGCCTTCGACCATGGCCTGGTCGATATCAGGAATGCCGGGGCCTTCATCCTGGAACCTGATGGTTATCGATTCGGTATTCAGGTCAACGTAAATGGTTCCGGTGTAAGCGTGAGCCACGACATTCACTTCAGCCTCATAGCAGCCAACCACAGTGCGCTTGATAATCCCCATGTCCACATTCAACTGTTTAAGCAGCTTCTTGATCTCACTGGAGGCATAGCCTGCACGGGAGAAATTGCCACCCTCTACATTGTATTCAAAATGCATGGACTGGGAATCCTGGTTCATGATTTAAAAGATCGGTTTTACCCCTGCCTGAAACAACAGTCCGCAGGTCTTAAAAACTGAATACTGGCATTCAATCAGCACCTGGCCATTTTCACGGGCAAGGTCTATCATTTCCTGGCTGGCTTTTTTGTTGCGGGCCAGGATGACACAATGAATGTCAGACATCTCGGCAGTGCGAATAATCTGCATATTGCTGAGCCCTGTAATGAGCAGAACATGATCGCTTTTCAGGGTCAGCACATCACTCATCAAGTCGGAGGCAAAAGCCACCTCCACGGAATAATCTGTCAGTTCTTCCCCGCAAAGGATTCTGCCGTCAATTAACTGCTGTATTTCTGAGACCTTCATAACCGCTTTTCTGCACTAATTAATGTTCCTTATGGATTGCACGCCCCTCTTGTGGCAGGTTTGGATGCTTCCAATACTTTGCATTTCAAGGGTCTCCCAAAATCCACTGCAAAATTAACACCTTATAAATGAAAAACCAAGTAAAGTTGTTAATTTATTAACATTATAAATAATCAGACAAACGGCAATGAATATTAATCCTAAATAAATATTTATCAGATAAATTCAAAATTTATCCGATTATGCCTTGTAATTTATAAACAGTCTAATTAACAGCCTGTTAAAAAGGGATAAACCGCGACTATCTAGGAGAGAATGAAATAAATCGTGAATTACCGGTTCAATTTATTTAGGATAACAGCCAGGTCAGAGTAAATACTTGTATTCTCCACGATGATGTTTTCGGGCACTTTTATGGACTGAGGAGTAAAATTCCAGATTGCCTTGATTCCCCAGGCCACCATAAGGTCGGCGGTCTCCTGGGCACGGAGATCAGGGGTAGTGATGATGCCAATGCGGGCTGAAACCTTGCGCGAGAGGTCACGAAAATCATCCACAGCATATACCTTGACCTCATTGACCTGGGTATTGATCACCGCAGGGTTGATATCGAAGCCCGCAACAATCCTGAGCCCGTATTGCTTCAGGCCTTCATAATTGATGAGCGCTTTCCCGAGATTCCCAACCCCAAACAGGAAGGCATTCTCCTGGGTGTTAAAATCCAAAAACGAAATGATTTTCTCAATTAGCTTGTCCACATTGTAGCCAATCTTTGTACGCCCCTTTACTCCTGTATAGGCAAGGTCTTTGGTGACAAGCGTAGAATCCATTTTGAAGGTGGCTGCAATCTGACTGCTGGATACAAACTCAATGTTGTTGATCTTTAACGATTTAAAAAAGCTCAAGTACCCGGGTAACCGACGGAGAGTCGGTTCAGGAACTGCCTGACCATCGGCCTTCTGCATATTGTTATTCGGGAGTTTCATATCCTTTGCTTCCTTTCCTTTTGTTACTTCTTTGATTTTCAATTTCCTGGATTCAATCCCGACCCAAGAAAGGCCTAAAATATAAGCTCAATTGGATAATTTATTCTTTATTAAATAACGAGTTAAATTAACAATGCAAAATTAAATAAAAAATTAATATTGTGATTAAATTAACAACTTATTGTTTTTCATACACACTTAATCGAACAATAAAGTACTTAACATACTCTTAATGTGAGTTTTAAAAATTTCACCTCTAAGCAGAGAAAAGTCTTTACAGAATAAAAATAATGAAAAAATCAAAAACTTCTGTCAGCAAAAGGGAATTTTTTCCTGATTATTCCTGGAAAAGGTTTTTAGAAGGGGTTGTTACAGTTTGCAACCCTGAGCTTCACCTGCCTATTGTCTTGCCTGTGCCTTTGTTAAAGATTGCTAAGGCATCCCTTAAGCAGGGGAATGCTTTGGAGAACCCTGTAACAGCCCCTCCCGGATCAAACCTTCAGTCCATTAGTGTCTTTTACGCGGGTAGTAATGCGTATGAAGCAGATCGTGTGAACGGTGGCCCAGAGGCTCGTGCAGGAACTTTTCATACAGCTCAATTACCTCTGGGTTCTCATGTGACTTGCGAAGGGCCATGTGCTCATCCTCATCATAGATTCCGGCAGCACGCTTCTTGCGGATCTCCATAGTAGTAGGAATGGGCTGACCACCGCCGCCAATACATCCACTGGGGCAAGCCATTACTTCTATGAAGTGAAAGTCAGCCTTTCCTTCCTTCACGCGATCCATCAGGGCCTTGGCGTTGGCCAGGCCGTGTGCAATGGCAACCTTCAGTTCAACCCCTTCCAGGAACTTCCATTCAGGTTTCACATCCTTGATCTTTATGGCGGCTTCCTTTACGCCCTCCATACCCCTTACAGGCTTGATGTTAAGGTTGGAGAAGGGAACTTCCCTGCCTGTCACTATTTCGTAAGCAGAACGCAGGGCCGCTTCCATAACCCCGCCCGTAGCACCAAAGATCACCCCTGCTCCTGTTGAATCCCCAAGAATGCTATCATAGCCTTCATTTTCCAGTTTGTTGAAGTCGATCCCTGCCTGTTTGATCATCATTCCCAGCTCGCGGGTGGTAAGTACAAAGTCAACATCCTTATAACCACTTCCACGCATCTCAGGGCGCTCCGCTTCGAATTTCTTAGCTGTACAGGGCATGATGGAAACTACGATCATGTCGGCGGGGTTTTTGTTCACCTTTTCCGCATAATAGGTCTTGGCCAATGGCCCGAACATCTGTTGGGGCGACTTACACGTGGACAGGTTGTCGAGGAACTCAGGATAGAGGTGCTCCTGGAATTTGATCCAGCCGGGTGAGCAACTGGTCATCATGGGCAGGGCAACGTCTTTGCCATCGACCAGGGCTTCTTTGAGTCGGCGCAACAACTCATTGCCTTCCTCAATAATCGTAAGGTCAGCCGTGAAATCGGTGTCGAGCACTTTGTCGAAGCCCAAGCGTCGCAGGGCAGCAACCATCTTACCCGTCACCCGGGTGCCGGGTTCAAGGCCAAATTCCTCGCCAATGGCTACGCGTGTAGCTGGCGCGGTTTGAACCACTACGAATTTGCTGGGATCATAGATCACGTCAAATACCTGATCAATGTAGCTGCGTTCGGTAAGGGCTGCAGTGGGGCAGCGGTTGATGCACTGGCCGCAGTTGGTGCAGATCACATCGTTCATGGGCTTGTCGAGGAAGGTCGAGATCCGCATCTTGTTGCCCTTATGGGTAACGGCAAGGGCGCTTACAGCCTGCAGATGGGCACAGGTGCGAACGCAGCGCTGGCAACGGATACACTTGCTGTCGTCCTTGACAATGGCAGGGCTGGAAATATCCTGTACCCTGTCTTTCTCCTGTAGTAGGTCAATAAATACGTGATCACCGATGCGATACTCATTGGAAATCTCCTGCAGCTCGCAATGGCCGTTCTTGAAGCACTTGGTGCAATCAGCGTTGTGTTCAGTAAGCAATAGTTCTACGATATGCTTGCGGGCCTGACGCACCTTCATGCTGTTGGTCAGGATCTCCATCCCTTCGCTCACGGGAGTGGCACAGGATGCTGTCAACAGACGGGCACCCTTCTGCTCAACAACGCACACGCGGCAGTTCCCTGCCACACATAGGTCGTCGTGATGGCAAAGGGTCGGAATGTTAAAGTTCAGTTTGCGGGCCGCTTCCAGTATGGTGGTCCCCTCGTCTACTGAAACGGGAATATTATTGATCTTCAGATTGACTTTAAATTTACTCATGGTATTTTCTCCTGATTAAGATTAACACTGCTTGCGGTTAGTAAATGATCTCCTCGCGGAAATTATTGACAATGGAGTTGAAGGGATTTCCCACCGACTGACCCAGACCGCACTTGGATGCGATCTTCATGGTCTCTGATAGTTTCTGAAGTTCATTCAGGTAAGTGGCGGGCTTTATGCCTTTCTTCACTGCTTCAACGCCCTTGAGCAACTGCTGGCAGCCTACCCGGCAGGGCGTGCATTGTCCGCAGCTTTCCTCTTCGAAGAATTCCAGGTAGTCTTTAAGAATATTATACATAGAGCGGGTGCTGTTGAACAGCATCATGGAACCTCCCGTGGGAATGCCCTCGAAACCAATCACGGTATCCTTAAAGTGTTTGCGGGCTACGCAAAATCCTGATGCGCCTCCGACCTGTACTGCTTTGGTGTCGCCATCGCCAAACTCATGGACAAAATCTTCCAGGCTCATCCCAAGCTCAAGTTCGTATATTCCCGCTTTGGGGGTGTCGCCCGAGATGGAAAACACCTTTGAGCCCCGTGAGTCGAATGTTCCCAGTTCCTTAAACATGGTGGGACCCAGGTTGGCAATCATCAACGCAAACACCAGGGTTTCCACGTTATTGATGGAGGTGGGCTTGGCCAGGTAGCCATGCTGCGTTGGAAAGGGAGGCTTATTGCGCGGCTCTCCGCGGTGGCCTTCCATCGACTCCATCAGGGCAGTCTCTTCACCACATACATATGCGCCGCTTCCCGAACGGATAAATACTGAAAATTCAAAATTCATATTCTTCATCTGCTTGTTGAATTCCCTGATCTTTTCGTTCAGCATCCCTAGCAGGAAGTTGTATTCAGCCCTGAGGTAAATATAGCCCTCAGTGGCCCCGATGGCCTTGCCGCATAGCGCCATACCCGCCAGCACCTTCTCGGGAACATTGGTCAGAATCTCACGATCCTTAAAGGTACCCGGCTCCCCTTCGTCAGCATTGCAAATGACATATTTCTGGTCGGATTCTTCATTTTTGGCAAACTTCCATTTCAAACCCGTTGGAAAGCCTGCGCCTCCCCTGCCCCTGAGGCCTGAGTCAATCACGTCGAGAATGATCTCATCACTGGTGCGTTCAAATGCTTTCTTCAAAATGGACAAATGATCCACTTTTTCAAAAATGAGGTCTACTTTTTTGATTTTATTTTTCATAACGCGCAAAATTTCTTAAGTTTATTAAATTGATACGACTCCGTACCGATCCCCTTACTTGGTTTTTTTCAGGTATTCACGAATGATCTCCACCGCTTTTTCTGGGGTCACTTCAGGATAAATCTCATCATTTACCAGCATTACCGGGCCTTTGTGGCACCATCCCAGGCAGTTGGCCTGCAGCAGGCTAAACTTCCCATCACTGGTGGTCTCTCCAAGCTTGACTTTGAGCATGTCCTCCAGAGTGGCGATGATGGCATCTTTGCCCTTCATATGGCAGGTAATGGTCTTGCACACGCGGATGATATTCTTGCCCCGCGGCACCGTGTCAAGGAAAGTGTAAAAAGATGCAGTGCCAAAAACATCGGCAGTGCTTAAGTCCAGTTCGGTGGCTATGGCAACCATGGCTTCCTCTGAAAGAAACCGCTCCGACTGAACCACCGCCTGCAAGATGGGCATCAGGCTGCTGCGCTCGCGGCCGTGCTTCTCGGCCTGCTCTTTTACGAATTCTTCAATTCTCGTCATATTGATTCCATTTTAATGGTTTGTGGTTTGAGTTTATTTTGGCTTGAAATTCAGTTTCTCCGAGCCAAATATAATAAGGAGTTTTTGTTTAAATAATTTTTTCTTTATTTATTTTCATTAAAACCCCTAATTTAGAATCATACTAAATATTTTTTTCTGCAATAAAACATTATTTACTTGATTTACAATGTTTTATAAATATTGATTATTTTATTATTAAAAAATGTTCTTTGACCCTCCCAGGCTGCTTTAAAGGCTTATTTATTTAATAGAATTATCATAGCTTTGTAACATACCAAAAACCTCCTGCTTATGGAAGCACAGCCTGGCAAGCGCTATTTTGTATGGTTAAGTTATGATGGTACGGTTTACAGCGGCTGGCAAATTCAGCCGGGTTCGCCAACAGTACAACAAACCCTCAACAACGCCCTTTCCATCCTGCTGCGCGAGGATGTGGAAACCACGGGTGCCGGCCGTACCGATGCAGGCGTTCACGCCTCCACCTTTGTGGCCCATTTCGACACGGACAAAACCCCCGAAACACTCAACATCCCCCAGCTGGTCTATAAGCTGAACCGAATTTTGCCTTCCGACATTGCAATACAGCGCATTGAGGCCGTACATCCCGAAATCCACGCCCGCTTCAGCGCCCTGAACCGAACCTATCATTATTTTATCTGCACCCAAAAAGACCCCTTCCGGGTTGGACGATCGTGGTTATTTGAACGCAAGCTCAACCTGGAAACCATGCAACAGGCTGCCGACCTGCTTTTGGGCTTTGAGGACTTTGAAAGCTTCTCAAAAACAAATACCCAGGTAAAAACCTTTTTGTGCGACATTAGCCGCGCTCATTGGGAAGAAGAGGAAGGAATACTCCGCTTTGAAATCACTGCCGACCGTTTCCTGCGTAATATGGTCAGGGCCATTGTCGGAACCCTGGTGGAAGTGGGCCTGGGAAAGATCAGCCCCAACGATTTTGCCGACATCATAGAAAGCAAAGACCGCAGCCAGGCGGGCTATTCAGCCCCTGCCGCCGGCCTTTTTCTCAAGGAAATTCTCTACCCTAAAGATTATCGGGCCATTTAAAACAGCTATCAGACCTTAAAACGCCCCTTGACTAGGCTAATCTTTTCCTTCATCGAACGCTTCGCCCGGCGCTCATCTGAAGCCTTGGTATCGCCCAACAGGAACCCATAGGGCTGCATGCCGGGTATCTCGTCGAAAATAACCTTCAGTACCGCCATCCCGGGAATAAACAGAATCATCCCGGTCAGCCCCCAAATGTAATTCCCCACAAACAAGGCCACAATGGTCATAAAGGGGTTCATCGAGACCTTACCCCCTACAATCTTAGGGGTGAAGAAATTGCTTTCAGCAAGCTGTATGAAATAAAATGCCAGGAACACCCCAATTGGATACCACAGCGAATCCTTGGTCAGCAGGGCAAAGACAATGGGAAGGGTCGACCCGATCAGGGGACCCAGATAAGGTATCACATTGAGCATGGCGGCAAAAATGGCAAACATCAGGGCATGACGGATGCCCAGCGATACCAGGGCAATGGTATTGAGCACTGCCAGAATCAGAATCACCAGGAACATCCCTACTATGTAATTCTGCACCACTTTCTTGATCTTATCAGTGGCGTTCTTTACCTTCTCCCTGTATTTGTCGGCAAAAGCCATCATCAGAAACTCAATGAGAAAATGCCTGAAATAAAGAAACAGAAAAATATAAACGGGCAAAATGAACAGGATAGCAAGCGAGGAGGCCGTAGAGATAGCTCCCTGCGTGATCGACGAAATATTGCTGCTCAGATACTGAAAAAAAGTATCCTTGAGGCTGTCAAATGAAAAGGGCACAACCCCATCCACATGCCTTTCAATGAAGCCATTGATCTGGCCTATCAACTCATTGACCCGCCCCTCGATGGCGCCCAGGTCTGAGGCAAAACCTATCAACTGATTGTACATTAGGTACACCAACCCCCCCAGTACAACCAGCAGTATCACCAGACTCAGGATGGCTGATAATGCCTTTGGGATTTTATGCCGCTCAAACCATCCCGTCAAGGGGCTTATCAACACGGCCAGAAGGCCTGATATCAGAAGAGGAACCAGCACAGATTTGGCCTGGATCATGACAAAGACCGTCAGGACAATACCCAGGAGCACAGAGGTCAGCTTCACATAAGGAGGCAGTTTCATTTCCATAATCAGGGTGTTTCAGGGGTTAAGGTCATTTAAACATTGGGGGGTGCTTCTGGTGGTGGCCCGTGAATTCCTGCCAGGCCCCTGCAAGGGTCACCAGTTTACCCTCCTCATAAAGGTTTCCAATAAAGCTAATGCTTGTGGGGCTGCCGCCTGCGTTGAAACCATTGGGAGCCACCAAACAGGGATTACCAGTCAGGTTGGTCACCAGCAACTGGCTGCCGCCATAAGAAGGGGTCACGACCACGTCATATTCCTTCATCAGGGCATAGACCTCCTCCACGAGTATTTTGCGCAAGCGGTTGGCATTGATGTATTCCACTGCGGGGGTAAACCGTGCCGCGCGGAAAGTATTGGGCCAGGCATTGGGTCCCTGGGCCACCAACAGGCTGTCGCGCCCGCTCAGGGTCAGCTCGTCAAAGGCAGCAGCCGCTTCTGCGGTGAGAATTATCCGGAGGGCCGAAACAGGAACGGAGAAATCCCATTCCACCGCCTCCAGGCGCAAACCCATTGCCTGCAAATCGGCCAATACTTTTTGGTCATTTTCCTTTCCGGGATAATCCTCATCAAAAAAGGCCTTGATATATCCAATCCTGAAGTTCGGCAATTCAGCCCTTGCGGGCACACTGAAACCTGCCTCCACCGTGGTGACATCTTTGGAGTCCTTTCCCGAGATGGCCTCCAGTACGATGGCACAGTCCCAGGCGCTGCGCGCTATGGGGCCGATCTTATCCATAGACCAGCTCAGTGCCATGGCACCCTGACGGCTCACCCGTCCGTAAGTTGGCCGCAGCCCTGTGGTGCCGCAGCGCGTGGAAGGCGAAATAATGCTCCCCAGCGTTTCTGTTCCGATTGCAAAAGGCAGCAAGCCTGCCGATACTGTGGATGCCGAGCCTGCCGAAGAGCCGCTCGAGCCCTGCTCCAGGTTCCAGGGGTTTTTGGTCACCCCTCCGAACCAGATATCCCCCATGGCCAGGGCTCCCAAAGTCAGCTTGGCAACCAAAATGGCCCCTGCCTCATCCAGTTTTCTAATTACAGCCGCCGTTTCATTGATCACCTGGTCCTTATAGGGCATCGCTCCCCAGGTGGTCTTATAGCCTTCCACGGCCAAAAGGTCCTTGGCTCCATAGGGGATGCCGTGAAGCGGGCCCCGGTAGCGCCCTTCGGCGATATCGCGATCGGCATGCCTGGCCTGCGCAAGGGCCGTCTCTGTGGTCAGCGTTACCACAGCCTCTAGGGTGTCGCCGTATTGCTCCAGTCGTTCAAGGAAAAAGCGGGTGAGTTCCTCCGAACTGATCTTCCTGCCACGAATCAGAGAAGCCAGCTCGGGAATGGAATAAAACGCCAGCTCATTCCTGTCGGCAGGAAGCTCAACATCCACAGGAATATCCCATTGAATGCGCCCCTGCAATGCAGGAGGCTGATAGCCTGCAGGAAGATGGTCAAAGACCAGCGCAGGAGCTATCTCATTTTTCAATTCAAAAGCCTGAATAGCCTCATAGGCATTGCGGTTCATCTCCAGGCTGCGGACCATCATCTCATTGTGCTCGTCGCTGAATTCAACCCCTATCAGCCTTCCCGCCTGAGATACCAGGGCAGCTGTGATGGGATGATCGACCTTGGCTACGGCAAAACCAAAAATGAAGGCCGTCAACAGCAACAGGAGTAATACTTTTCGCCTCATGTCAGTAGGTTTGGTTCAGGAGGCTAAATTTAGGAATAATGGCTGAATTATTTGCCTTGCAGGGAAAGGTTTTCATTTAATGAGCTAATTTTGGGAAAAATAATCAAGGCGGCTTCCCCTCCGCCACAAAACAAGCATTATGGGCTTATCAACATTCAGCAAAACAAGCATTTGGATCCTTGTTTTCCTTAGCCTTGCCGCCTGCTCAAGGCCTGTTACCGGCGAGATGAAACTCGATACCCACTGGCATTTCCGCCAGGCTGGCGGGGGAACCTGGCTCGAAGCCAGCGTCCCGGGAACGGTACACGATGACCTGCTGCATCAGGGTCTTATCCCTGACCCCTTTATCGGCCGCAACGAACAGCTGGTGCAATGGGTCGAAAAAGTGGACTGGGAATACCGCTGCCTCTTTAAGGTCCCTAAAGCCTTGCTGAATAAGGACAGGATCGTGCTTGAATTTGAAGGCCTGGATACCTATGCCGAAGTGTTCCTCAACGGCGAAAAGATCCTTGAAGCCGACAATATGTTCCTGGGATGGGAGGTCAATGTAAAAGAGCTTCTCAAAAGCGGGGAGAACGAACTCAGGGTCTATTTCCATTCGCCTGTGAAGAAAGGGATGGAAAAACTGCAACAACTCGATTACCTGCTTCCTGCCGAAAACGAGCAAGCCCCTCTTGGGGAACGCACCAACGTATTTACGCGTAAGGCGCCCTTTCATTACGGCTGGGACTGGGGCCCGCGCCTGGTCACCAGCGGCATCTGGAGGCCTGTGCGCCTGAAAGCCTGGAGCCACGCCCAAATCACTGATCCTTACCTGCTTACCCAGAGCCTGGAGAATGACCTCGCCACCCTGAAAATGGATGTAATGCTCCACCTGGAACAGGCGGGAGACTATACCCTGATCACCCGAATGGATGGCATTGAAGCAGCCCGTCTGCCCCTCCCTGATCTCACCACAGGCACATTCCCGGTTGAGCAAACCATCTCCCTGACAGACCCTAAGGTATGGTGGAGCAACGGGCTGGGAGAGCCCTATCTCTACGATGTGGAATTTATCCTTGAAAAGGAAGGCAAAGCTGTGGACACCCACCGCCTCAGCTTCGGCATACGCACCCTCAGGCTGGTGCAGGAACCCGATGTGGCAGGACACAGCTTTTATTTTGAACTGAACGGCGTTCCGGTATTTATGAAAGGGGCCAATGTAATTCCTCCTGAGCCTCTGACACCCCGCCTGACGCGGGAAAGCTACGAGCGACTGATAGGCGATGCCGTAGCCGCTCATATGAATATGGTCCGCGTTTGGGGTGGAGCCATCTACCCGGATAATGAATTTTACCAGGTTTGCGACGAGAACGGGATTCTCGTCTGGCAGGACTTTATGTTTGCCTGTGCCCTGCAACCCGGCGATGAGGGCCACCTCGAGAACATCCGCAAGGAAGCCGAATACAATGTCAAGCGCCTGCGCAACCACGCCAGCCTGGCCCTGTGGTGCGGCAACAACGAGAACCTCCACGGATGGCATCACTGGGGCTGGAATGAAGCCTACAGCCCCGAGGTGACCGCCTTCCTCTGGCGCACTTATGAGCGGATCTTTTATGAAATCCTTGCCGAGGCCGTCAGTAAATATGATCCCAAAACCCACTACCATCCCTCCTCCCCTTCCTCGGTGGGCAATACGCTGGCCGACCGCCGCTCGGGCGACGAACACGACTGGACTGTATATTTCCAGCAGGCCCTGTTCAGCAATTATGAAAGGAATGTGCCCCGCTTTGTCAGCGAATATGGCCTGCAGTCATTCCCGGCAATGGAAACCATCCGTTATTACACAGACCAGGACTCACTTTTCCTCGATGCCCCCATCCTCGACCATCGCCAGCGCAGCCGTATGGAGTGGAAAGAACCAGGCTTCAGCGGCAACCAGATGATGGAATGGTATGCTGAGCAATATTTCCCAAAGACTCATTCGTTTGAGGAGCTTGCCTATGTAAGTCAACTGGTGCAAGCCCTGGCCTACAAAACCGCCCTCGAGTCACACCGCAGGCATATGCCCCACTGCATGGGCTCGCTCTACTGGCAGCTCAACGATTGCTGGCCCACCCAATCCTGGTCGACCGTCGATTACTTCCGCCGCTGGAAGGCAAGCCATTACGCCGCCCGAAATGCCAATGAGGCCGTCATTGCCAGCATCGCCCTGGAAGAGGATATCCTAAAGGTCTATGTGGTCTCCGATCTGCTGAAAGCCTTTCCGGCCCGGCTTCAAATGAGCTTTATCAACCTCAGCGGGGAGCTTTTAAAGGAGATCACCCTTGACCCGGACGTACAGCCCAACCAAAGCCAGGTCGTCTTTGAAAGCAGTATTCAAAGCCTCTTTCCCGCGCCCAATGATGAATGGATATTGCATACCCGGCTCACCGGCGAAGGCATTGACCACGAAAACCAATTCGTCCCCCGCCTGCCAAAAGAAATGGAACTCCCGCCTGCATCATTGCAATACCGCCTCAGCCAGGCAGGAGACGAATACCTGCTTGAATTGCGTTCGACGGCTCTGATCAAGGGCCTCAGCATCGACACTGGGCTGGAAGCCAGGCACCTTTCTGACAACTATTTCGACCTCTTGCCGGGCATTCCCAAAATCATCCGGATTACAGGCAAAAAAGCACCCGGCAGACTGGCCTTCAACAGCTTCAATGCCATTCGGGCCGGCGTGCCGCAGGAATCCACCTCCCTGGAATAACCAGAAAATGGCGACCCCAAAAAAACAGGGCCGCCATTTTTCTTTTCCCATGCCAAAAAGACCGGGAAAATACGCCCCTCTTTCCTGTTTTCAGAAATGAAATTACTCTGCCCTTCTTTTCAAGTCTGTTTCATTATTATTCCAAATTTGAAGTTGAACCGTAGTTTAACCGTACTTTAACCAATTGTAATTGGTTAAA
>JAAYLH010000019.1 GCA_012521995.1 Bacteroidales bacterium
AACCTTGAACTTTAAACCTTTTTCAGGAAACTTTCGGCGTGCACCACATATCGGGTATGGGTGCCGAAGCCGATCTGCCCATTCTCGTCAAAGGCACTGAGGCTGAACTTCAGTTTGTTGCCTTCCACTTCCATGAGCTCGGACTCGGTAGTGACGGTCATTCCCACGGGTGTGGCCTTGAGGTGGCGTATGTTCACTTCCGTCCCAACGGTGATGAACCCCTCTTCCAGGAAGGCCTGCACACTCAGGTGGGCAGCGTTTTCCATCAGCCCGATCAAGGCAGGGGTGGCAAATACCGCTACCTTGCCCGAGCCATAGGCCTCAGCCGTATCCTTTGGGGTGACCTTCAGACTTGCTTTTCCTTTGATACCGGAAGTTAAACGATGTGCCATGGAATGTTTTTTTTACAAAATTAGAAAAATCCGGCCATAGCCGGTCCTTTAGCAGAAACTCCTGCAAGACTTAATTTTATAGCCCGGAAGGCCTGCGCCCATTGATGGTCCATGCCTCTTTTACAGGGTGTCTTTCCTTAAAAAAAAGCAATAAAAGTCATGCCCGCGATGAGGTTTAGAAGGTTTAAACCGACTAAACACCGACTAAACCCCCTGTCAGGTATTAATTTCTTAGGGGAAAAGGGCGGAATTGGAACTCAAAAGCTATAACCGCCCCGGGAATGGGAATGCAGGCGTTTGGGCCGGTAGAAAAACAAACCGCCCCGGCATTGCTGCCGGGGCGGACATTCACCAAAACACAGGATCGTAATCGGGAAACAATATTATCTGTTTTCAGCGCGCTGAGGGCTAACGCCGGCGGGGCGCTTGACACAGTCACCAGTTACGCTTTCAACGGTTTGAACGGCAGGGGTTCCGCAGTCGCCGGCGGCTTTGATGGCAGCGGTTTGAATGGCGGGCGTGCCACAGTCAGATGCGGAAGAAGTGCTTGCAGTCTGCACTGCAGAGGTTCCGCAGCCTCCCGCTGCTGAAGTGCCTGCGGTCTGAACGGCGGTACTGCTGCAGTCAACGGCCTTGTTTGCGCCGGCAGCCTGGGTTGCAGAGCTTCCACAATCGGCGGCGGCTGACCGGGTGCTGGCGGTTTCTACTGCTGCGGTGCTGGTGCATCCGCCATCAGCCGTTTTGGCTGCTTCTTCACAACATGCTTGTTCTGTTTTGGCCTCTTTTGCTACAGGCTCATCGGCAAATAATACAAGGCCGGTCCCTGCGAAAAGAAAGAGCCCGAATATGCTTGTTAAAAGTACTTTTTTCATAATTTTCAGTTTTTTTGTTTGTGCTTGTTATGTTTATTTAGACCAAATTTAAATAAAAAATCTTTTTAAACAAACATTTTATGAAAAAAAAATCAAAAAAAAATATTCGTCGAATTATAAAATAATATACACAAATGCTTATGTAATGTAGCCTTGTAAATATTTGCCTTTTCCCGGAAGGAGTGTAAGGAGTTGGAAAACAAGTGCTTTGCCAAGGAGTTTTGGCCTGTTTCCTGTTGTTAATTGGGATATCCAAGGCTTTTTTTGGTAATATTTGTTTGTGTTTTATAGCTTTGCGTTGTTTTTGCAGGGTTTTCTGATAATTTTGCATCAGCGGTGCAGAACTGAAAAATATTATCAAAACATACCTATCTTTATTGTTATGAAGAAAAAGAAATGGATCCTGATCAGCCTCGGGGTGTTAATCCTCCTGGCGCTGTGGTATTTTTTACGATCTGAACCTGCTGTGGTTGAGGTCATTAAGGTTCCGGTTCAGCGGGGCGATTTCAGGGTTACTGTGTATACCAGCGGCGAGCTGGAGGCAAAGAACTCGGAGGAGATCCAGGGGCCAAGCAACTTACGCTCGGTTGGGGTGTATAATGTTCAGATCGCCGAGCTGATTCCTGAGGGGACGGTGGTAAAGGAAGGCGACTGGGTGGCCACACTCGACCGCACCGAGATCACCAGCCGCTTGAAGGACGTGGAGACTGAGCTGGAGAAGCTGCAGACCCTCTATACCCAGACCATGCTCGACACCACCATGGACCTTCGCAATGCGCGCAACGATTTGATCAACCTCGAGTTCAGCTATGAGGAAGCCCAGATCGCCCTCGAACAATCACGCTTTGAGCCCCCGGCTACCATACGCCAGGCCGAGATCAACCTCGACAAGGCGCAGCGGGCTTACGACCAGGCTAAGACCAATTATGAGCTCCGGCAGCGACAAGCCCAGGCCAAAATGCAGGAAGTAAATGCTTCTCTGGGCCAGGTACAGCGGCGTTACGACAACATTATTTCGGTGATTGACGACTTTGTGATCGCTGCTCCCCAGGACGGGATGGTGATATACAGGCGAAACTGGGACGGCACCAAGGTGACCATCGGCTCGCAGATCAGTACCTGGGATAATGTTGTGGCCACCCTGCCCGATTTCTCAGTGATGATGTCGCGCACCTATGTGAATGAGGTAGACATCAGCAAGGTGAAACCCAACCAGCCTGCCGAGGTTGTGGTGGATGCCTTTCCTGAAAAGAAATTCACGGGCTATGTCACCGAAGTAGCTAATATTGGTGAGCAGCGCCCCAACCAGGATGCAAGGGTGTTTGAGGTTAAGCTTCAGATCAACGAGTCGGACACCATCCTTCGGCCTGCCATGACCACCAAGAACACCATCATCACCCAGGTGGAGGAAGATGTATTGTTTGTGCCCATTGAGGCTATTCACGGCGACAACGACCTGACCTGGGTCTACCGCCAGGATCATAACAAGGTGGTCAAGCAGGAAGTGGTCGTTGGCTTGCGCAATGAGAACCAGATCATCATCACCGAGGGGCTGAAGGAAAATGATGAGGTCCTGCTGACCATTCCCGAAAAAGCAGATGAGTTGAAGCTCATTGAACTTTAAGCAAAAATTGATGGAATTTTTCGAGAAGTATTTTTATAACCTGAACATTGCCTTCGAGGCGGTCATCGCCAATAAGTTCCGTTCGATCCTCACGGCCCTGGGCATTATTTTTGGTGTGGCGGCAGTTATTGCAATGCTGGCCATTGGCAACGGGGCCAGGCAGGAGATTCTGGAACAGATGAAAATGGTGGGGGTGAACAACGTCATCATCCGCCCGCTCTTTGCCCAGGATGAGAGCCAGGATGAGACTCAGCGCGGGAAGTTCTCGCCCGGCTTGACCCTGGCGGATGTGGAGAGCATCCGCGAGGTGGTGCCCACGGTGGAACGGATCAGCCCGGAAGTGGAACTCAGCACCTTTGCCATGAACGAGGGCATCCGCAGGCCTGTCAGGGTGGGAGGGGTTACGCCCGATTACTTTGAGGTATATCGTCTGAAGCTATCGCAGGGCGAGATGTTTTCGGAGTCCCACCTCCGGGACGGCGCCCCTGTGGCCATCATTGGAAACAACATCCGGGGCATCTTTTTTGGCAGCAGCACCCCCATTGGAAAACAAATCAAGGCGGGCAGCAACTGGCTGACGGTGATCGGGGTGGTGGAAGACCGGCTGGTGACCGAAGATGCCATTGAGAACCTGGGGGTAAGCGAATTCAATAATGTGATCTATACGCCTGTGCAAACCCTGCTGCTGCGGTTCCAGGACCGCTCGGCCATTTCGCTGGCGGAGCTGCAGCAAAGCAGGCGGAGCGGGGGACGCGGACGCGGAAACTTCGTGGTCATCGGGGGCGTTGCGGCTTCCGGTGAAGAAGACAAGGCCCAGAACTACCATCAACTCGACCGCATCACTGTGCAGGTGGAGAACTCGGAGCAGTTGACCCCAACGGCTGATGTCATCCAGCGGATGCTCATCCGCCGCCATTATGGGGTGGAGGACTTTGAGGTCATCGTCCCCGAACTCTTGCTGGAGCAGGAACAGCGCACCAAGGATATCTTCAACATTGTGCTGGGGGCCATCGCCGGCATCTCGCTCATCGTGGGCGGCATCGGCATTATGAACATTATGCTGGCCTCTGTGATGGAGCGCACCCGCGAGATCGGGATACGCCTGGCCGTGGGCGCCCGCAAATCGGATGTGGTGTTCCAGTTCCTTTCCGAATCGACCCTGATCAGCGTCAGCGGCGGCATCATCGGGATCTTCCTGGGCATCGGGCTCTCCAGGGCCATCATGCATTTTACCGATATCCTCACCATTGTATCGATCGAGTCCATCCTGGTCTCCTTTGGGGTGGCCGCCACTGTGGGTATTATTTTCGGATATATGCCCGCCCGAAAGGCCGCAGAAAAAGACCCCGTGAGCTCGCTCAGATATGAGTAAAGAATGAGGGTGAGGTAAGGTTAAGGTTGCGATTTACTGTTTTTCACGGGTGATGGCAGACAGCCAGGGGGAATCATTTGGGCCTTTGGGAAAAATTTACGATTTTTGTTTTTAGGAAACGTAAATCAATCAATAAAACAGCCATGAAGAAATTTGCAGTCGTTTTATCGGGATGCGGGGTCTTTGACGGGGCTGAGATCCACGAAGCCACCCTCAGCATGTATGCCATCAGGAAACTGGGTGGGACTTATGATGTTTTTGCGCCCGACATTGTTCAGCACCACGTGGTGAACCACATCACGGGACAGGAGATGCCCGAGACGCGCTATGTACTGGCCGAGTCGGCACGCATTGCCCGCGGGAAGATACAGCCCCTGAGCAGGTTCAATCCTGAAGATTACGATGCCCTCCTGTTCCCCGGCGGCTTCGGGGCAGCCAAGAACTTAAGCAGCTTTGCCTTCGACGGGCCTGACTGTTCGGTTAACGAAGACGTGGAAAAGGCCATCACCGGGATGCACGCTGCAGGGAAACCCATCGGCGCCCTGTGTATTGCCCCGGTGCTGCTGGCCAGGGTGCTTGGGAAGGGCGAGCTTACCATTGGACAGGATCAAGGCACGGCGGCGGCCATCGAAAACATGGGAGCCACCCACAAAACTACCGGCCACGGACAGGTAACCGTGGACCGGGCCAACAAGCTTTTTACAACCCCTTGCTATATGCTTGATGCCGACATTGCCCAGATTGGCGAAGGCGCTGAGAATGTGGTGCGGGCGATGATGGAAGGGTTGTAAGTGTTGCCAATATTGCCAATATTGTCAATATTGTCAATGTTGTCAATGTTGTCATTGTTATAGGGCTCAAAGCACGGGAGAGACGCCATAGCCAAAAGGAAAAATTGGGGAAAATAACCAAAATAACCAGACAACTAAACAACAAGGACAACACTAAAAACCAGACAAACAGAAAACCGGACAACCACGACAATACTTCCACTCACGACAACACTTCCAACACTTCTCCTATGATCTTCCCGTGATCAAAGGCCAGTTGCGGCAGCTTGTTGAGGGGGAACCAGCGGGCATTGCTGGCGTCGCTGCCTGCGCGGGGCTGGTGGGTTTCGTCGGCCAGGGCAAGGAAAGCGATGGTAATGGTGCGGTGGCGGGGGTCACGGTTTATGGCACTGAAGGCGGCGATCTGCTTAAACTGCAGGCCCCTAAGTCCTGTTTCCTCTTCTGTTTCACGGGCCACGCATTCTTCAAGGGTTTCATCCATTTCGAGAAAGCCTCCGGGCAGGGCCCACATCCCCTGGAAAGGGGCTGAGGCGCGTTGGATCAGCAGCACTAAGGTCTGTCCTTTCGTTTCTTTCAGGATCACGGCATCGGCCGTGATGGCTGCCCGCGGATATGCATAGTGATATTCCATTATGGGTCTTAGATGTGAAACCGGTGATAATCCTTTAATTCAAACTCCTTGCGCTTGATCACCTCTGCGGTTTTTTGGGCAATCCTTATGAAGACTTCCAGGTCCTGGTCGCGAAGCCATTGCAGGGAGACGTCATCGCCGCGGGAGGCATCGGCCAGTTTAACCATCAAGTCAAAGCCGTGCTCCCTCAACCAGTAATAGGCTTTCTTGTCGTCCCATACGGCCTTGGTGAAAGCCCCGAAATGAGGGAACTTGTGTTTCATCAGCCAATCAAAGGCCTCCTCGTCGAGGTGAATGGCACTGGCCACGGCGGTCAGTTCGGGGAAGCCGTTCTCCAGCAGCCAGCGGGCGATGTCGTGATTCTCATCGATAGCTTCCGAGAGGGCTATCAGGATCTTGGGCGGGTAGTTTATCATAAGTTTGTTATTATCTGATCAGGTACATCTTCCCCATCTCGCGGTGGAAGAAACGGCTGGCAGCAGTGGGGTTCCGTTCGATCTCCTCCCCGTTGATGCTGGTGATGATGCGGTAGAGGTAAACGCCGTTGGCCAGACGGTCGCCATATTCATCGGTGCCGTCCCAGGCGTATTGTGTGATGTTGCGGCCGATGCGCAGGGGCCCCAGTTCGGCCAGGTCTATTTCGCGCACCACCTTGCCGGTGATGGTCAGGATCTGTATGCGGAAGTAGGTGGGCAGCTCCGATCCCGTAAGGGTAAACACAAAATGGGTGGCGGTGCTGAAGGGATTGGGCCAGTTGAGCACCTCGGTGATGGTGCTGCGGTTGATCACCTCAAAGTTTACTGTATAATCCTCGTCGCCCGATTCGTTGAGCGACTGGTCGGTGGCCTGAATGCGCAGGCGGTAGGTGCCGTCTTCGGCAAAAACGGGATTGTACTCGATGATACAGGTATTGTCGGGCAGGCTGGCGGGGAAGAAACGCATCATTTCCTGTCCGTCCTGGATAAAATACACCCTTTGGGGTTCAGGCTGAAGGGGTGTTTGCATGAATACCTTCACCAGCGAGGTGTCATTGAGCAACAGGAATTGGTTCTCGTCATTAAGGGTGATACGGATCTGGGGATTGGGTGAAACGATCTCCCCATCGAGGATGCGGATGCCATCGAAAGTCACATCGAGCAGAGGATTGGCCTTATCGCGCTCCACATAGAAGGGCAGGCTGCCGATGTTGTTGAAATGGTATTGCTCGAGCTGGTCGTTGTCGGGATTGACTTCTATCCAGAAGGTGTTGTTTCCCAGGAGCGCCCGGGTAGAGAACTGAACGGTGTCGATCAGGCTTTGTCCTGCGGGCAGGGGTGCCTGTCGTGGATAGGAGATGGGATGGGTTTGGCGGTTTTCATCCACGATCCAGTAGCGTACCAACAGGCTGTCCATATCGTAGTCGCTGATGTTGGTGATGGCGGTGCTGAACATCAGGTCCTGTCCTTCCTGCAGGGTGTCGGCACGAAACACGAAATGCTTGCCGGGGTCCAGGGCCGCTTCGGGGATGCCCGCGTGCAATACCTGCCAGCGATCCATCTGGGCAGGGGTGCGGTTGACCTCGTCGAACATATTCACCCTGAGCTGCAAAAGGGGATATTGCTGTGCATCAATGCTGTCGCCCAGGTTGTAGATGTCGTTTTGGCTTGGTGATAGGCTTTCATAAAACAGCACAGGCTCCCCGCCGGGCTGCATCGCAAAGACATCAAGGCTCACCTGGTCGGTATTTGGGTCTTCCAGGCTGGTTTGCCGCCAGTGGAGGGACTCCCAGGTGCTGGCGGGGCCAATGATCTCTGACTGGATGAAGCCCCTGTTCCAGTTGGTCTCCAGGCTGTCTTCGATCTGGATGATGGAGGTGATTGTTTGCCCGATGGCCTCATTGGCGCTGCCTATGGGCTGTCCTTTCTGCCCCCATATCAGGTAGGGCAGGTTGTCGGGCAGTTGCCGTATCAGCCCGCTGCCAAAGGCTTCAAAGCTTTGCTTCAGCTCTTCCGAAAAACTCTGCGCATTGTGGTTGCGGTGGCTCCAGGCCATGATGTAATGGTCATCGGGGATGCTGTCGAGGAAGAGGCGCACCCGCTCCCGCCACTCCTCGGTGTGGGTGTAGAAGTCAAAGCCTTCTCTGCTGCCGGTGGTGCAGTGGACATTGCCGTACTGCCCGAGGCCGTCACCCTGGGGGATGCTGAGCCAGTTTTCGCCGCTCACCGGATCAAAGACAAAGAACACCATCCCGTGGCCACCGGTGCTCAGGCAAGACCAGACGCGGGTCAGCACACCATTTACCCTAAGCCAGTTCTCGTAGTATTCCATATAGGGATAATAGCCCGTCTGGGCAGCCACGGTGATCCGGTTGTTTTCAAAATCCCAGAGGCGTTCCGTTTCGTTGTAATTGACGAAGCGGTAGCTGTTCAGGCCGAACTGGTCGAAGTGGGCCTGGCTCCATCCCCTCTGGCCATTGATATACTGGAAGGAGCTGCTGCGCCATGCATATTCGCCCGTATAGGTGGAGTCCTGGCTTACCCGCCAGAAATAAACAATGCTGTCGGTCAGGGTGAGGGGCGGCGTCCAGGTGATGACCCCTGTTCCCCCGCTCATGTTTTCCCGCAGGGGGGTCAGGAACCTGGCGTTGGTATCCATTTCAAAGACGTAGTTGCGCGCTTCCCCGAAAGGGTTCCCCACCGAGGCTTTCAGCGTTACCTGTGGCTCAGGGACCACAGCATATTTTGGCGGAAAGACGGGTTGAAGGTCGGCCGATTTGATCAGCAGGCTGGTGGTGGCCAGGTTGTTTGATTCATTCAGCTCATCGATCTCATTGTAGGCATCGAGGGTGGCTGTGAAATAGTTCAGCCCGATGCCGTTCACGCGGTCGACAGGGATACGGAAGTCGACGTCTGTCTTGAACAAGGGGGAAGGAATCCTTTGCAGGTAATTTTCAATACTTCCGTCAGGCAGGGTGTGTGCCAGCTCCACCATCATCGAGTCGGTAATGGCCTTGGCAATGTTGACCGCCCTGACCCTTACGGTAAAACTGTCCAATTCGGCAGTCACGTCCTTTGGAATAAAGGAAATATCGGGCTGGGTCAGTCTGTAATCAGGTTTCGGGAAGCTGTTGATCACGATGGCGGGATCGGCGTGGAGGGCTGAATACAGGCTGATGAACTTCAGGGAGTAAATGGGAGCTTGCAGGTCGCGGATGGTCTTGCGGATGTTGTGGCCAATGGATTGCCCGTACATATCGTAGGCCAAATTCTCAAAGAAACGGTTGGAAAACTGGTGCAGGTCGCCTGTGCCGGCAAGTGTGGTTGCTCCAAGATAACCAATGGCGCCCTTGTTTTCCTGAAAGATAAAATCTTCACTGGTGCTCAGGTAATCGCCAAACAGATCGCCTGAATAACAGGAATTGGCGGTAACGAAGGGATAACGCCCGGCATTTTCATATTCCGAGGGCTCGTCAATGCTGATGTCAAAGCCTATGCCTGTGGCGTGCCCAAAAAAGGTCATCAGCGAGACCCCGTTGTTGATAAGTTGCTTCAGTGAATCGCTCTGGTTGATCTGTATGGGCTCTGTGCTGCTTTTCAGGAAGGTGCGCACGTAGCCTCCGAAATAGGGGGCTTCCAGCTTTTCCTTGTATTGCCTGAGGTAATTGTATAGGAATACCTGTTCGATCTGGCTGCTGCCGCCCCCGAAGTGCAGGATGTTTTTCATCCATTCCTGGGGCTCCTGCTGGGCAGCTTCGTATTCCATCACCTTATTGAGGTAAAGGTTCACGTGGGCAGGGTTTTGTGCCGACAACCTTCCGGTGGCCAAAGCGGGGGCATACTGGTAGCCGTCGAGGCCCGCGGTGATGAGGGCATCGGAGCTGCGGTCGCCAAAGGAAGGCACCTGGTTGAGGGCATAAAGCGAAGGGTTTTTTCGCGCATTGCGGGCATCGATGCCTTTTCCCAGCAGGAAGAGGTATTCGGGCGGAGCATTGGGGTTGCGGTCCATCACATAACGGACGAAGTTACGCAGGGCAAGGGGATGTTTGAAGGTGCCGTAGGCAAACTGGTGGATGAGCTCATCCACATCGGTCATCAGCACCTGGTGGCCCGTGCTGTTGCGGTAGTTCATATACTGGGTGGCGGCCTCCCACAGGCTTTGATGGGTGATGATCAGGTAATCGGCGCCCAGGTGAGCTGCGTTGCCAAAATTACGGAAACGCGCAAAACCTGAGGGATTGGTGCTGACAGGCTTTACCTGTTCAACGGCTTTGATCCTGGCAGAGGAAGTCAGAAAAAGGCTTCTCAACAGGGTCCCGTTGGGCACCAGCGCTTTCCATTGTTCTTCTTCCAGTACTACCGGGATCTGGCGCCTGTTGCCCTGGTCGAAGATCCATACGGTATCGGTTTCTTCGGCATCGAAACTGCTGAAGGTCAGCAGGGTTTTGTCTTGGGTGCCTGCCGGGAGCTCCAGTTTTAGCTGCTGAAGGTTTCCAAGGTTCCAGTTGCGGGGGTAGCGGGCCTGAATATAAACAATGGCGCTGCGGTCCACCGGGCTGTTCAGGTTGTTGATGGAGGTGAACACAAAGGGGGTGCCTGCAGGATTTAAGGCAGAGACGTTCACGTTTTGCGTGAACTTCAGCAGTTTATACCCATCGTAAAGCGTGTCGATCAGTTGGCCGGCAAACTGGATCTGCAGATGGTGGTCGGGGCTCAGGGTGGCATAGTTGGAGGCGCCTGCCACGGCCAGGTCCACCCTTGCCTGTGGCCCTGCCAGGTAAAGATTAGGGGTGGGGATGGTCTTGCTGCGGCTCTGACCCAGCGTTAGCTCCCCGTCAAACCATCCCTGGGCCTGGGTATATTCGGGGTCGGTAACCCCTGCAGTATTGGTCTCCCCGGCATAATAACTGCTGGTATAGTCCTGGCGGACGGTGTGCCAGAACCAGGGCGCCGGGGTATACCCCTCGAAGTTCAGGTCGGTTTCCGTAACATAGCGCCGGTTGCTGAG
>JAAYLH010000120.1 GCA_012521995.1 Bacteroidales bacterium
ACCTCCGATGAGCGTCTGCCCGCCAACAACCAATTGTCGCTCAGCGCCCTGGGCCGCCTCACCGAAGGGATACGCCTGCACCGCCTGCATCCCGGAAGCCTGCTTATCCTTTCGGGTTATCCGGGACTGGACCAGCTCAGCAATGCCGAGGTGATGTACAACACGGCCCTTTTACTGGGAGTCAGTGCTGAGGATATGGCCATTATCCCCGAGCCCGAGAACACACGCCAGGAAGCCCTGGCCTACCTGGGCCATTATGGCAGTCGCCATCCCCTGATCATGGTCACCACCGCCACCCACATCCCCCGGGCCATGATCTGGTTCCGCAAGGCAGGCCTTGAACCCATCCCTGCACCCACCAACCACGCCATCAAGGAAAGCCCTGTTTCTAAACCCCGCTGGTGGATCCCTTCGCCTGAAAAGATCGCCCTCACCGACCGGGCCATCTATGAATATGCAGGCATTGTCCAGGCTAAGTTTAGCAAACAGAACACAGACAATCAGTAAAAAAACAGGCCATACTGTTCAGCCTGAATCCGAACAAAAACGCCCCCGGCCTGTATAATCAAAAATGGTTAATTTTACCTTATGAACAAACCAACATTCCAACGCAATCCCGAAACCATCTCAGGTGCCTTGCACGACCAACTGGTCATGATGGATATTCAAAAAGGGCAGTACTTTGCCCTGAACCCTGCCGCCACCCGAATATGGGAATTGCTCGAAAAGCCCCTTACCCTCGAAGCCCTCTGCAATGCCCTGCTCGAAGAGTTTGAGGTCAGCCCAGAGCAATGCCAAAAGGATGTGAAAGAACACCTGGCCGAGATGCAGAAACTGGAACTCATCAGAGAAGTGCGTGACTTAAAAGACTTAAGTGACTTAAGTGATTAAAGAGAATAAAGGGAACGATCTATTGAATCACTTAAGTCTCTAAAGTCCCTCTGTTCTCTTAAGTCTCTAAAGTCCCTCTGTTCTCTTAAGTCCCTAAAGTCCCTCTGTTCTCTTAAGTCTCTAAAGTCCCTCTGTTCTCTTAAGTCCCTAAAGTCCCTTTGTTCTCTAAAGTCTCTAAAGCCCCATATCCAATCCGCGTAATCCGCTAAAATCCATGTAATCCAAATTCCTTGAAAACCAGCAACTATCTCTTCCTCCTTAAATCCTTCCGGCTGCTGCTCGAATATCAGCCGTGGAAGCTGTTGCTGTTGTTTTTCCTGACCCTGTTGCTGGGCACCAGCCAGGGCTTTTCCATCGCCCTGCTGATCCCTTTTCTGCAACTGCTTGAGGTGGGTGAAGGGGCAGGCAGCAATGCCTTGGTGGACTTTTTTACCGGTTTTTCTAACAGGACCGGCATTCCCATCACCTTTGAAACGGTGCTGCTGGCTTACCTAATCCTGCTGACCCTCATTGCCCTGCTGGTCTATGGCAAGTCACTGTTTCAGGCAGCCTACCAGCAGGACTTCTCTTACCAGATCCGCAGGCGGCTGTTCCGCAAAATCATCCTGAGCGACTGGACCAGCCTCAACAGCAAGAGCCGCCACAACCACCTGCAGGTGCTCACCGAAGAGGTGCCCAAGCTGACCGACTATTATTATTTCTACCTGCAGATCCTCACCCGCATCATCATCACCGCCGCCCACCTGTTCTATGCCTTCCTGGTGTCGGCCCGCTTTACCACGCTGGTGGTGGTGACCGGCCTTGTGGCCTTTGTGCTGATGCGCGGATTCCTGAGGCGCTCCGCCAGGCTGGGCGACCAGTTCGTGGGCTCGTTTAACCGTTTGCTTAAATATATCGACGACTTCTGGGTCACCGTAAAAATTGCCAAGGTACACAACAGCGAGCGCTTCTATTATGATAAGTTCGACCGCGCCAACCAGGACATCCTGAAACTGCAGTATCGCCTCACCCGCAATTATGCCCTGCCCCAGCTGCTCTACAAACTGGCAGGCATCGTAGTGCTGGTCGCCGTCATCTACCTGGGCTACCGCGTGGAGCAGGTGCCCCTGGCCAGTTTCTTTATCCTCATCGTCCTGTTTGCCCGTATCTTCCCCCAATTTGCGGGCATCAACTCCGAGCTCAGCTACATCTTCGCCGACATCGCCTCGGTGAAAATGGTGCTGAAACTCGATGAAACCTTTGAAGAAAGAGGGTTTCCTGAGGTTAAGCACGAAGACGCCCTGAAGGTGAAAACAGAGATCCGCATCGAGGACCTCCACTTCGCATACCCTAAGGCCGAACCCCTGTTTGAAGGTTTCAGCGCCAGCATCCAGGCCAACCGTATCACGGGCATCGTGGGCGAATCAGGCCGCGGAAAGACCACCCTGATCGACCTCATTGCAGGGCTGCAAAAACCCCGGGCCGGGCAAATACTGGTGGATGGGAAACGGCTTGACGACAGCCTCCTGCCCGCCTGGAAAAGCAGCATCGGCTACCTGCCCCAGGACGCCTTCTTCATCGATGGCAGCATCCGCGAAAACCTTGTGTGGGACAGCGGAAAAGACATCGCTGACGATGAGATTTGGAAGGTGCTCAGGCAGGTCAACGTGGATGAGCTGATCAAAAGGCAGGCCAGCGGACTGGATACCGAGCTGGCCAACTATGCCTATTACTTCTCGGGCGGCGAGCGCCAGCGCCTGGCCCTGGCACGTGTCCTCCTGCGCAAGCCCCGCCTGCTCATCCTCGATGAAGCCACCTCAAGCCTCGATGCCGAAAACGAAAAACGCATAATGGAAACCATCGCACAGCTTAAAAAAAACATCACCATCCTGTTCATCACCCACCGCGAGTCCGTGTACCCGTGGTTTGATCAGATGATCAGGCTGTAAAGGTTAAGGTTGAGGTTAAGGTTGAGGTTAAGGTTGAGGTTGAGAAAGATTCTTTGATTAACGATCAACGATTAACGATTTCTGATTTTCCCAAAACCCAAAACCCGATACCTGAAACCCGATACCTGAAACCCGATACCTGAAACCTGAAACCCGATACCTGACACCCGAAACCTGACACCCGGACCCCATGCCCCATGCCCTAATCCGTGAAATCCGTTAAAATCAGCGTAATC
>JAAYLH010000020.1 GCA_012521995.1 Bacteroidales bacterium
AAAAAAACATGCTTACTTTAGCCTTTCCTTTCAGGGAAAAGGCAAGTCCTGGCAGATAAATGAATTCTTCCATGAATAGAAAATTCCAAATGAAAAGAAACCTGAAAAAAATTTCCGTTCCATTCTTCCTTGGGATGATTGGCCTGCTATTCCTGCAGTCCTGCGCCAGCATCCCGAAAGGAGCAACACCCGTAAGTCCTTTCTACAAGGAGCAATACCTTGGGAATTGGTATGAAATTGCCCGGCTGGATTTCCGCTTTGAGCGCGGCCTGAACAATACCACGGCCGAATACACCCTCAACGAGGATGGTACGATAAAGGTTGATAATCAGGGTTATAATTATGAAAAGGCTGAATGGCGACAGGCCATCGGGAAGGCCAAATTCCGCGGGGATGAGGACGTGGCCGCCCTGAAGGTCAGCTTTTTCGGGCCGTTCTATACGGGCTACAATGTCATTGCCCTCGATAAGGACTACCAATACGCCCTGGTGGCAGGCAGGAACCTCGATTATTTGTGGATACTGTCGCGCAGGACCACTATTCCCGAGGAGATCAAAAAACAATACCTGAAAATCGCCGCCGATTTGGGATATGAGACAGATGAGCTGATCTGGGTGGAGCACAACCGGAATTAAATCTTAACTTTGGATCACATCATTGCATCTGAACCATGAACAATTTCTGGAGAACCATCATTGCGGCCTTTGGGGCGCATAAGCTGGGCGGGGGTTGTTGCAGCACCATCCTGATCTTCATCCTGCTGTTCATCCTGCTGGGCTATTGCAGCGGGGGCTGATCCCAGGCCCGTCCAATCCGCAGTAAGCCGGATATGGAAAATCCTTTAACTATCATTACCGGCGGGCAAACGGGGGTGGATCAGGCAGCCCTGCAAGCCGCCGGGGATGCCGGACTTGAAACGGGTGGCTGGTGTCCGCCGGGCAGGCTTTGCGAAAGCGGGGTCATTCCACCCGAATTCCCTTTGCGGGAAACGGAAAAGGAGTTTAGTGATCGAGCCCCGGATATTCCCCGTTCGCTGAGGACGGAACGGAATGTCAGCGAGGCCGGTGCGGTGCTGATCCTGATTCCCGGAGAAATGGTTCCGGACCCGGGCACCCGCTGGACCCGCGAATGCGCCTCCCATTTCCGTAAGCCTTTGTTGGTGGCTGACCCCTTCGATGAATCTAACATTGAGATCATCTTCCAGTGGATCAGGGCCTGCCAGCCCAAAGCCCTTCACGTGGCAGGCCCTGCCGAGAGCCGTTGCCCGGGCATTTTCGATCAAACGTATTCCCTGCTGAAAAAGGTCTTCTTGCTGTTGATCAAGGAATGATCCCTTTCGGGGAGGTCTATTCGGGCACGACGTTCAGGATGAGCCGCTGACGGATGTCGCGTGAGGAGGAGCCGATCAAAATGCGAAATTCTCCGGGCTCGATCACCTGCTTTAAACCCTCATCCAGCATTGAAAGCATTTCAGGGGTGATGGCAAAGCGAACTTCGGTCGATTCTCCGGCTTTGAGGTGAATTCGCTGAAAGCCTTTCAGTTCCATCACGGGGCGGGCCAGGCTGGCGAGCTCATCGCGCAGGTAGAGCTGCACCACCTCATCCCCTGCCCTTTCGCCTGTATTGGTGACCCTCAGTGAAACCCAGGCCGTATCGCCGGTTTGAATGGCAGGGTTTTCAAGGCGGGCATCGGAATAGCTAAAGCTGGTATAGCTGAGGCCATATCCGAAAGGGAATAAAGGCTGTCCCGTAAGGTTCAGATAATCGTCGCCCCGCCCGGTGGGCTTGTGGTTGTAGACCAGGGGCAGCTGACCCTCGTGCACGGGCCAGGTCACGGGCAGGCGGCCCGAGGGGTTGAAATCTCCAAACAAAGCTTCGGCCACAGCCCGCCCCCCTTGTTCGCCGGGATACCAGGCGGGCAGGATGGCGCCGGCCTCATCCATCCAGGAGGTCATGGTCACCGGGCTTCCTCCAATAAGGACCACCACGACAGGAGTCCCGGTGGCCGCCACCCTAAGGATCAGTTCTTCCTGCCGGCCCGGCAAGCCCAGCAAGGCCCGGTCGCGAAACTCCCCTTCCTCTATGCCCACCACCACGATGCCCACCTCGCTGTTTTCGGCAAGGGCGACAGCCTCTTCCAGGCTACGGTCTTCATTTTCAACGCCCACATCCCATACAAGCCTGAACCAGGCATTGCCCCTGGGCTCGGAATATTCAATCAACAGCTCATATTCACGATCCTTTTCAAAATGAACATCAGCCAGGCTAAGCCTGCGGCCCCTCTGAATTGTATTGTCTATCAAAAGTTTACCATCCAAAAACAGCCTGTAACCATCGTTTCCGTCAATGCCGATGCGGAAAGTGCCTGTTTCAGGGGCACGGATCTTGCCGGACCACCTGACAGAATAGAAGTCATTATTAAGTCTCTCAGGGTCAGGGCCAAAGAGGGTCCACTGAAAATTCACCTGCTGATCCACCCGCGTAAAGGCAGGCAGGCCTTCCAGGCTGGCATTGGGAAAATATTCGCCCAGCAGGCCTGGCTGCTTCGTCTCATTCTCAATAAAGAACAAGGTTTCTGAGGGCACGGCCACAAAGGCTTCGGGGTCGCGCTCACAGCCCTGGGCATAGCGGACTTCAGCATCGGGACCGAGCAGGTTTTGAATGCCCTCGAGGATGCTCACCGGCTTGTTTCCCGGGCCGCTGTAGCCGCCCAACCTGGCCTCGGCTGCGTCGGGGCCAATGACGGCAATGGATTTGAGGTCTTTGGAAAGCGGAAGCAGGGCCCGGTCATTTTTCAGCAAGACCAGGGATTGCCTGGCTGTTTCCAGGGCAAGGCGGCGATGATCTGGATGGCCGTTCCACAGGGCCGCTTCTTCAGGGTTCACGTATGGATTCTCAAACAATCCCAGTGCAAACTTCAGCCGCAGCACCCTGGCCACGGCCTCGTCTATCACTTCCTGCGGGATGCTGCCATCGAGGAAAGGGGGCATAAAAAGTTTGTGGTGGTCGTAGCTGGTCTGGAAAATCACATCGAGTCCGGCGGGAATGGATTGGGCCGTGGCATCGGGATAATTGGCGGCGGTCATATGCAAAACGTTGGCGCCGCCCGTGGCCCCGGCATCGGAGATGACAAAGCCCTGGAAACCCCACTCATCCCTTAAGATCTTGTTAAGCAGCCAGTCGTTGGCCGTGGCGGGGGCCCCATCCACGGAATTGTAGGCAGTCATGATGGATCGGGAGCCGCCCCTTCTGATACAGGCCTCGAAGGGCGGGAAATGGATCTCCCGCAGAAAACGTTCATTGAAATGGATGGGATGGCTGTCGCGTCCGCCATCGCCCACATTGGCCACGAAGTGCTTGGGGGTGGTGATGATGCCCATCCCTTCAAAAGCCGAAACAAAGGCCACGCCCATTTCGGCTGCCAGGAAAGGGTCTTCGCCATAGGTCTCCTCTGTGCGCCCCCAGCGAACGTCACTGGCAATGTTCACCACGGGCGACAGCACCTGTCGGATGCCCCTGGAGCGGGTCTCGCGGGCAATGGCGCTTGCCACTTCATACATCAGAATGGTGTTCCACGAAGCTGCCAACCCGATGGCCTGTGGAAAGGCGGTGGCGCCTTCGCGGACCAGCCCGTGCAGCGCCTCATCGAAAGGAATGATGGGGATGCCCAGACGGCTCTCCTCCAGGAAGTAACGCTGGATGGAATTGATCTTTTCGGCCATTTCCCTGGCGTTGCTTCCCGGGGCATAGGCAAGTCCCTGCTGGGCTGCATCGTCCGTATTTCCTGCCGTGTGGACCTGGAAGCCAAAGATCCCAGCCTGGAATTTTTGGGGATCGTCGCCCAGGTCGCCGGGGATCATAAACAACTGCCAGAACTTTTCCTCATGGCTCATTCGCGAAAGCAGGTCCTGCACCCGCTCTTCCACAGGCAGGCCGGCATTGCGGTAAGGCTGCCCATTTCCCGAAAGGGAGATCAGGACAAGAAAAAAGGCCAGCAGCAGGATCTTCATTTTCAGGCTATTAAACTGAATATTATTTTACCACTATTTCGTCCACGAACACCCAGGCATCGCCCCCGGCGGAAGGGTGCCAGTCGAACAATTTCAGGGGGCCCTTCACATCAAACTTCACATACCGGAAAGATTCAGCAGGCGCCTCGAAAGAAAACAAGCGGTTTACCGGTTCATTGCGCTGGTCGCCAGGGACTTCGATGGTGTTGATGGCAGAAAATTTTTCTCCATCGGAAGAAACCAGGCAGGTCACCGAGACGGGGTGCAAGATCCAGCTCTTGGGGTCCCAGAGGGTGCTGATCTCGAATTGGGAGGCATTTACAACTTCCTCTAAATCAAGGACCAGCGAGAAGTTCATGCCTTCCCAGCCCAGCCAGTGGACCTTATAATCGTTGGCGCCCCTGACGCCATTGGTCAGGAAGGCCAGCTCGCCCCCGCTGTATTTCTCAGCGGGAAGGGGATCGGCAGTTACCGGTTTGCGAAAAGCCAGGTTCCCCTCCACCTGCACGTCGATAAAGCGTTGGGTCGATTCGTAGTAATCCTGGGGAGTCAGTCCCGATTCATTGATATTGGCCACCTGCGCCTCCTGGCTGGTCTGGTAAAACGTTTCCAGCATAGCCACCATCTCAGGACGGGGAAGGAAATCGCCCTCCACTTCGCGGTACCATCCCCTTTCACCAAACATATCGTTCTTGCCGATTTCCATTATTGCATACTGCAGGGGCAGTCGGGCGGTGCGGACGTTCAAAAGAAATTCAGGATTTTTGGCCACCGCCTTTTCAGCACGTTCGAAATAATCGTTGTATTCCTCAATCAGGGATTCTGACAAAAAGGTATGCTGGTAATTGGTGGGCGGTCCATAGATATCGAGCCATTCACCCGTTTTTTTGATCTCCCTTTCCAGGGCATAGATGTATTCCCTGATCCATTTGCCCGCGGGCCCATAAAACCCATCGGTAAATTCTTCGATGATGGCTTCCACATCAGCCTCAGGGTTCCAGAGCAGCTTGGCCAGCAGGTAGCCTTTCAGTTCCGAAAATTCGTGGCCCACCCCGGTATTGGTCTGCTGAAAATGCTCGCTGACATTGTTGTTCACAAAAAGCTGAATATTGGGCTGGAGCACGTGCAGGTTTGGGAAAGGGCTTGTGTGGTGGGCAAAATCGACCGTATAATCCCAGAGATAAATGTGGTTGGTGATCTTACCCCAGTCTTCCAGGTCTTTCAGGAAAGAGGCGCTGCTGGGGTCGGTGGCGATGGGCTGGCTGCGGTTGAGCTCAATGGTGCAGAGCATCACCTGCACATTGTCGCGCGGACGGGTCTTCACAGGGGCCTGACGGCTGTACTGGTACGCCAGGGTGGAAATGACCTTGTCGGGAAAAGTGTCGGCCACCCGGTTCACGAAACGAATGATGGGGCCGGCAGGGCTGCCTTCCCCGGCAATGACCTTGCTGCAGGCCTCGCACTGGCAATACGAGAAGTTGTCGTCCTGGCTGACGGACCACACCTGCTGATCGGGCTGCAGGGCCATTTCCTCTTTCAGCCTTTCGACCACCAGGTCAAGGACCTCAGGATTGGACAGGCAGAGCTGGTCAATGATGCGCTTGCCATTCATATAGGCAAAATATTCGGGATTCGATTCAAAGTATTCCTGCCAGGGGATGAGGCGATGGAAGGTGTGAACGTAATAGCCCCGGGCAAACATATCGTCGATGGTGTGGAGGCGGTTGAAATCACGGTAATCGGCGTCGGCAGTGAATTGCCCGTTCACGTTGCGGTAGGTATTGGGCGAGGCATCCTGAATATTGATCTCCGGAAGGATAACATTTTTATTTTCAGAGATTACCACGTATTGCGGGCTGTAATAGCGCACGCCCAGGAATTTCTCCAGGACCTCCCCCACTCCGTATACGCAGCCCCTTGCATTCCCGCCCCGGATGATCAGGTTGGAGCCCTCATTTTGAATGGAAAAAGCATCGCCGTTGACCATATCCTCGCTCTGTGTTATGACCACCACATTTTCTGCCCCTGGTTCATTGGTACACACCATCGGAATTTCGCAGCCTGAGATTTTCAGGATGTGGTCGCGCAGGAACTCTGCCGCGCGTAGTTCTCCGGCAGAAGGCTCTTCAGGGATAGAAATGATATACGTCGTTTCGCCATCCACCACCAGGCGGACCGGTCCCGAAGGCTTGTGCGAACAGCCCGACATTGTTGCAAGCACCAAAAAGAGCAGGAAAATCTTTTTCATATAAGGGAATTTTTTGAAAGGAAATCAGCTTTTAAATCAAGCACAAAAATGGGGAAAATAGTTGAACTTCCCGCTCTCGCTTTCAAACAAAACAAGCTTACAGGCATCCGTTCAGCAATGAGGGGCAAGATGGCCGGGATTGACGAGTTCGCGATATTTGGCTACAATTTTCTTGAAATCTTCCCAGGTGTCACGTTTCAGGCCTGGGTCGCGCAGGAGGGCTGCAGGATGATAGACCGGCATAGCCCAGCGTTCCTGCCAAAACATCCATTGCCCCCGTTCACGGGTGATGCGGTGTTCGGGGCCTGCCATATGTTTCAGCGCCGTAGCCCCCAGGAACACCAGGATCTTTGGATCGACCAGTTCAATTTGCCGCATCAGCCAGGGCAGGCAGATGGCGGCTTCCTCGGTGGTGGGCACCCGGTTGTCGGGAGGCCGGCAGCGAACGATGTTGCTGATGAACACGTGCTCCTGACGGGAAAAGCCACAGGCAAAAAGGATCTTATCGAGCAATTGTCCTGATTTCCCAATGAAAGGCCTGCCGTTGAGGTCTTCGTCCCTGCCCGGGGCCTCCCCGATGATGAACACCCCCGCGTGCGGATGCCCTTCCCCGAAGATCACGTGGTGGCGTGATTGCCATAAGTGACATTTCCTGCATTGCAAAATGTCCGCACGCAGCTTTTCAAATTCATTTTCCAAGGTTCCTCAGCTTGAATGAATAAAACGGACTGAAAGCATCATTTGCAAATTAACCCAATTATCAGCCCACTTCAAAAAGCTGAGAGGAAAACTTATAAACACCCGGGCTCGATCTTTCAATAGTCAGAAAAGTTCCTGCTTCCCTGGCAGGGGTCAATGTTCCTTTTCAGTGCTCATAGAGGGCGGGGGAGTTTGAATGCCCCATTGGGTATTGGGTTCCGGACCCATCTCAAATAAGAGAGTTCCGCCTCGAACCAGGCGGCTGCGGTCGATCCAGGCATTCTCCATCGCCTCGTTTTCAAAGGAAACCGACTGGACATAAACATTTTCGGCAGAGTTATTCCTGGTTTCAATGATGAGCTCCTTCCCGGGATAATATTCCGGGTTCAGCTGAACGGTCACCTTATCGAACAGGGGGCTTCCAAACTGGAAGCTGGGGTTCAATGCCGCGTGGCCCTGCACGTCGAAAAGTCCGAGGGCTGCCATCACAAACCAGGCACCCAGCTGTCCCTGGTCTTCATCCTGCCCCACGCCATAGCCGTGGAGGGGCTCGGTGCCATAAAAGGCATTGCAGATGGCCCGGGTATATTTCTGCGTCAGCCAGGGCTTGCCTGAATAGTTGAACAGCCAGGGTTGATGCAGGCAGGGCTGGTTACCCTGATTGTAAAGCATCTCCACGCCCGAGAAGCTATGGATCTCGCCGGGGTTTCCGCCAAACCAGCTTTTCTGCGACTCCTCGAAAGTCATCTCCAGCCTTTTGTTGAATTCATCGCGACCCATAAGTTGAATAAGGCCTTCCACATCCTGGGGCACATACCAGGTGTACTGATAAGCATTGCCTTCCTGGAAACCATCCCAGGCACGCATCGGGTCAAAGTCGGCAATGAAGGCTCCGTCCTCGGTTCGCGGGCGGATGAAGCCGGTCTCCGCATCGTAGAGGTTCCGGTAATATCCTGCCTGCTTCATCATCAGCCCGTAATCTTCCTCTTTTCCCAGGGCCTTTGCCATTTGTGCCACGGCATAAGAACTGAAGGCATACTCGAGGGTATGAGAAGCCCCGAAATTGAAGCTCCAGCCATTGGAGATCACGGTATCCTTGTATGGTACAAAGCCGTTGTTAACAAAATAATGAAGGTCATATTTCCCGTTTCCGAGGTCGCGCCCCCGGTAATCCAGTTCGTTCTTTCGGGCGGCCGCATAACCTGTCTCCACGTCAAAGTCGCGGATGCCGCTGTTATAGGCCGAGGCAATGAGCAGGCCCTGGAAATTGGTCTGAACGCCATTGGTATAAACCCCGGCAGCCTGGCCATCGTGAAGCCAGCCCCTGTGACCGTAAAAGTCAATGTTCGACTGCACGTAATCGCTCAGGTATTCGGGATAAGCCAGTGCCCATACCTGGCTGAGGTTCCAGAACCCGCCCCAGAAACCGTCGGTGTTGAAATGCTTGTGTTTGGGCAAACCCGCTTCATCCAGGGGGATTTGCCCAATGCCCTCGTCCACCAGGGGATATTGCCCGTTGACATCATTGGAGATGCCGCGTCCCAGCAGGGCGTGGTAGAGCCCCGTATAGAACTTCACCTTGCTGAGGCTGTCGCCGCCTTCCACCCGAATCCTGCCCAGCATTGCATTCCAGGCCAGGTTGGCTGCCTGGCGAACCTGGTCAAAACTCTTTCCGGAGGCTTCCCTCACCAGATTCAGGCGGGCGTTATCGAGCGAGGTATAGCTGAGGCCAGTCTGAATTTCAAGCACCTCCCCTTCCGTAACATCAAAGCCCAGGAAAAGGCCGTTGCCGATGCCCCTGGTCTCCGTCACGCCAAAGGTTTGGACGCTGTCCACGAAAGCCCCGCTTTCCTCCGGTTCCTTGCTGAGTTTGGCCACGAAGAACATCTTCACCCGTTTGCCGGGGTCGCAAAACTTCACGTATTCGGGATAGGTCTCCACCCAGCCTTCCACCTCATTGCCATTGATCGCCCTTGCAAAAGCCTCCGTCACCGTGCTGCTTTCGCCCTGCGGATGCCCAATATCGATGATCAGATGGGCCTTGCCGGCATTGCTGAAGGTATAGCGGTGAAAGCCCACCCGTTCGGTGGCCGTCAGTTCGGCACGGATGCCGTAATCCTTCAGAAACACCTGGTAATAGCCTGGTTCGGAATGTTCTGTTTCCTTGTCGAAACGGGAACGGTACCCGGCATCCGGGTCTTCAAGCGTTCCGGGAACGGTATGCAAAACCCCTGTCGTGGGCATGAACACCACGCCCCCGACCTGGAACTCGTGGAAATGTCCGAAGCCCTCGATGGAACCGTGGCGGTCGTCGTAGCCGTTGGGCTCCCAGCTACCAATGCTCCCATAGGCATTGGTATGCGGGGCCAGCTTGGCCATCCCGAAGGGAAGTGCTGCCGGGGTATAGAAAAACCAGCGCCCGTGGACCGAGCCGATCTGTGGATCCACCCAGGATACGGCGTCAAAAGAAACTTCCTTCGGACTGCAGGAAAAAAGCAAACCCGCAAAAAGGATCAGAAAAGAGAACTTAAGGGTGTTTCTGAAAAAAGCTTTCATACGATATCATTGGTTTTTTCATTCATAAAAGCCATCAATAGCTTACGCGAAAAAATTTACTCTCCAGGGATTTCATTTCCAGGCTTCCACCCGGAACAGGGTGTCCTGTCACATCCACTTCCACGATCTGAAGGGGCTTTTCATGGATGGAATTTTCAAGTCTGAAGGTGCAGGTAGTCCCCCCGGTTTCCCTTACGTGAAAAACGGCCGACTGCCCGTCCTGCCCAGGCATAGCGCTGATCAGCACGATGTTTTCGGGCCATCCCGAAAGGTATTCACCCTGATGATTGGCATCATCCATCCCTCCCCCTGGCAGGACCCTTGACAGGAATGGCGTCCGGTGGCCCCAGCCAAAGCGGGTGGTTTCCTGAATGGAGTTTCCCTGGCGGCTGGTCAGCGAATAAAGCCAGGTATGCCCCCCGTGCTGGTCCGCATTGAAATTGGTGGTCCAGTAATTATTCATGGGCCAGCCGTAGATATGGGTGCTTTCGGGGCTAGCCCCTGCCTGGTAGCGGCCGGTATTGATGCCCCCGAACTGCATCAGGGGAATCTCGACCGAGCTCAGGACGATCTGGGCCTGGCCATTGTAGAGGCGGGCATAGGTCTGCACCGTGTTCCAGTCGTTGGACGAACCCGGGATCTGGTCAATGCCCGCGCGGACCTCCCCTCCGGGCACGTCAAAGGCCAGCTGCCCGTTCTCCAGGGCAAAGGGAAAGGCAATGTAAATGCCTTCAGGCTCGGTGACCAACTTCTTGTCGATGGCATAAGCCAGGTCAATGCGTTTGGCGGTGTTAAACAAACGGATCTCGAAAGAATATCCCCCATTTCTTATGGCAGCAGGGGTGTTTCCGCGAAAGCGCAGGGTGGTCCACACATCCCCTTCCTCCAGGGCCTCCAGCCATACCTCCTCCGGGGCCTCACGGGTGTAATTGTCTAGCCTGAAGGCTTCCATCTGCTCGCGGTTGTCGAGCTGTTCGTAAATAAATTCGCCCAGTTTCCACCCCGCATTGGGGTCCACCCATTCCCGGCCCAGTGACTTGTCGAAGAGACTGGTTATGACTGCCCGCTCAGGGTCAATGACCAGTCGGTACCAGGGGTTCTCCATTGTAACCCATTCATCATCAGTAAGTTCCCTGGCTACATTTTTTTGCCACCCCTCCACACGGATGCTGTATCTCCGGTATCCAAAGGCAGGGATGTCATCCACCCAGACGGCATAATAGGCCCCATCCGAGCGCCGTTCGGTGAGCTGTGCCAGGGCGCGGTTTCCCCGGGCGTCGGTAATGGAAAAGGCCGCATCCCTGGGAATGACCTGGTAGTCGATATAGGTGGTGAACAGGCCTGAGCGCTGCCAGTTCAGGGTATTGAAGACGATCAGGGAAGGATCTTCCTGGCGTTGGAAGAAGCCCTGCAGCAAGCCCATGGTTTCCTCGCCCAGCATCCTGGCCCTGCGAGAGGCTTCCCAGGCATAGGACTCCTTGATGGCGCGCTGTTCCATGGTATAACGGTGGGTGGGTTCCCTGACGCTCTCTGAATAGCCCACGGTATGTTCAGTATAAAACAGCAGGGCCGTATTGATGGCCTCCATTCTGTCGGCGATTTTATCGGGAAGGGCGGCTCCGTTCATTACCGCCATGGCAAGGCCGGCTGCATTGGCCCTTAAATCGCCCTGTGCCACCCGCGTAGCTGCCACCTCCCGCGCCGAAGCGCCAAAGCCATCCGTCCACCAGTCGGGCCAGGCCCCGCGGATCACCATAAAGTCCTGCCCGTGCTTTTGCTCCATTTCCTCGAAGAAAGCTGTGGCCGTGGAAGTGGACAGCCGGGGCCAGGCGTATTTCTCATTCCACTGCCTGACCGTGCTTGCAGGGTCAATGGAGGGCGGGGAATTGTCGGTGATGAATCCCGAATGCTGGATGGAGATCTGGTCAAATTCATAGCCATTGGCCCCCAGTTCCTGCAGGTAGGAGAGCAGCTCCTCTTCAAAAACGCTGAAGTCCTCGCCGTGGATGCCAAAGCGGGTGTTGCCTATCATGTAATGTTCTCCGCGGAAGGCAAGCATCCGCTTGCCCGAGGGTGACTCCCACCAGAAGAGGGTAGGCTTGTCAAAGCAGATCAGGGCGCGGTGGCCGTGGGTGCCCATGTTCAGGTACTTCACTCCCAGATCGCTGTAGTGGTCTATCAGCGACCAGCCTATTCCGTTCACGTCGTTCTGCATGGCGGTTTTCACCTTGATGCCTTGGTCTCTGAAAGCACCGAGGGGCTTCAGGGAGGCTGCCAGGCTTTGTTCATCAGGAAGTTCACTGAAGTTGAAATACATCCCGGTCACTTCGATCCGTCCCTCCTTTATACGCTGAATCAGGCGGTGAATCTGATGTGCGGGGCGGCTTTTCAGGTATTCATCCACCGCCCAGGAGGCTTCGCAGGTCCAGCGAAACTGTGACTCGGAAGGATAATCATCGGTAAGGTCGCAGTAATCGAGGGCATAGTCAATATAGCGCAGGTGCTCGGCCAGGATATCGGTCTGTGAGCGGGTATAACCAATGTCAGTATGGGTATGGTGCACAAAACTCACCACCCATTTCCTGACAGGCTCAAGCTGCAGCTGCCCCTCCCACTGACTGTTTCCAACCTCCAGGCGGTATTGAACCGAGGTGGGGCTGCTGACGGCAGGGATATGAACCCTGAGGTGGTTGTATCCGAAACCGACCTCTGTTTCCTGCACCAGCCGGTCGTCGATGAAGATCCTTGCCTTTCCTGGGCTTCCCATATGGAATATCCCTGCAATGCCCAGTTGATATTCCCTGCCTTCCCTGATGGTGATTGCAGGCAGGGAGCGGAACAGCATCCCGCTTTCCAGCGGAAACTTAAAGGTCATATACCAGGAGGACTTCCCGTGGGCTCCCCCTGTGACATTGATCCTGAGGGGCTGGCCGGGCTCCAGGCCTTGCGCCGGCAGAGACAGGTACATAAACCCAAAATGATCGCCGTGCTGGTCCTTAAAATCATTGTGGAAGGACAGGGTGGCGCCATCGGCCGATGCCTTCTCCCAGGCCTCCGATCCATCCGAGAAAAAGGTGAACTTCTTCTGGCCGTTGACCGATACCTCAAAGCCGGCATTACCCGGCGAGGAGCCTATACCGGCCAGCCACACAAAGGTAAGCCGTTCGGCTTGAATCTCAAGGGGCACGGCAGCGGTTTCCCATTCCATCGCGTCCTTGCCATCGGTAGCCCTGACAAGCAGGCTCTCCTTGGCGGAACGAATGGAGGAATAATACCGGAAGTCGGTTCCTGCAATTTTCTTATCATACCCGTTGA
>JAAYLH010000121.1 GCA_012521995.1 Bacteroidales bacterium
GATCGAACATGCCTTCAGCAACACCCGTACCGGCATAAATTCCACCAACAGGAAGACCGCCATTCAATACGAAAGCTTCAGCGTCAACGCAAACATCTGCAAAGTCAGCCAGGCTCACTTCGGGCAGGGGGTTCACGATAAGACTTGCTTCGTCTGAATTCGAGCAGCCATTCTCATCGGTTACAACCAATGTAATGGTATAAGTGCCTGCTCCCATTGAAGGATCAAAACCAAGAGCTTCAACACCGTTTACATACCAGATTCCTCCTTCAATTAATTCAAAGGTGAATCCTTCTGCATCCATGCAAAGGTCTTCATAGGGTCCGATTTCAACAATAGGCAGGGGGTTTACGATCAATTGAGTTTCGGCTGAATTGCTGCAACCGTTCTCATCGGTGTAAACATAAGTAATCAGGTATGAACCTGCACCTGTAGCGGGATCAAAGCTTGCTGCCTCTCCGCCGTCTACATAATAGGTGCCTCCTGCTGGCAATCCACCGCTCAGCATGATCATGCCGGCATCAATGCAAACAGGTTCCATTTCAGCCAGGGTAACCTCCGGCAGGGCATGAACAACGATCTGGCCTTCAGCAGTTGCGCTGCAGCCATTTTCGTCTTCGAATTCATAGGTGACATCATAAATGCCTGCACCCACACCGGGATTGAAGCTGCTGGCTTCAACACCATCAACAAAGTAAGTGCCGCCTACGGGCAGACCACCGGTAAGCTCAAATGCTTCTGCGTCTTCGCATACTTCAGCAAAAGGAGCTAAAGTTACAACAGGCAGGGGAACTTCCTCGATGGTAATGCTGATCATATCCTCGCAACCGTGAGCATCTACAATGTTGAATTCGTAGGTTCCGGGGCCAAGTTCAAAAGTACCGGTTCCTTCGTAGGGCTCAGTACCACCTGTAGCGGAAACAACAACAGTGCTCAATTCGCCTTCGCAAATGATGGCGTCATAATCCACTTCAGCGACCAGAGGATCAGGTTCACCAACCTCTACTTCATGAATAACACTGCAGCCATTGGCACCATTAATAACAATGTAGTAAGTGCCGGGCTGAAGGTTAGGATAATAGGCCTGTCCAATAAACTTGGTTTTAGGATCGCATATCTGTGTCAATTCACCGTACTCAATGCAGATGTCCACTACACCTCCACAGCTTGGGTCGACAATGACGCGGATTGAACCGTCGGTATCACCATAGCACGTAACATCGGTAACGATGATTTCTACGCAGGGGTTGAGCAGAACTTCTACCTCAACAGTAGCCGTTGCAATGCATCCGTTAGGAGCAGTGGCTGTCACTTCATAAGTGCCTCCATTGGCCAATGTTGCTTCTTCAATAACGGGGTTAGCCAGATCGCTCGTAAACCCATTGGGGCCTGTCCAGCTGTAGGTCAGACCAGCAGTTTCCGAAACAGCAAACAACTCGATGGGTTTTCCTTCGCAAATAGGACTGTTGCTGAGGGCCATCAGGTCAGGTGATTCACCCGAGGCAATCTGGATGGGGTCAGTATAGATCACATGGCAACTTGCATTGTCGGTTACTCTTACCAAATATTCGCCTTCCGGGAGGTTGGAGAACACGGCAGGAGTGTTGCCTCCGGGAACAAGGGTGCTGACCACCTGTTCGGTTTCGTCTATGAGTTCATAAGTAAAAACATAGTCGAAATTCGAAGCGCCTGAACCGGCCAGGATGGAAATAAAATTGCCATCTTTGGTGAAGCACGAACCTTCGTTTTCAACCGTGAGGTTTTGAATAATGAAGGGGTCGTGGATGCGGATGACCTTCTCGATATAAGCCGACTCATCATCGCAGGGGCAAGAAGTTTCCACACGGGCCACAATGGTTTTGGTGCCATCAAGGGCTACCTGCGGTAAAGAATAAGGAATGGCAATATATTCACTCCCCTCGGGAATGGTTGCAGTTCCTGATGCAAGACCAGTATAATGAGTACCGGCAATGGCAGTACCCAGGATTTCATAATCAAACGTAACATCTACAGTGTCCGAACCGACACGGTAGAAGCGCAGTTCGTTGGGTTCGCAAGCCTGGAACACATCATAGGTCTCGTTCCCATCGTAAAGGTTCCTGATGTTTAGCAGTGAACCGGTGGATGAGAAGCTCTGTGCTTCCAGAAAAACGGCAGAGTCAAGCTGCCTGTCGGAAACGTCCGCAATCGCAATCTTGATGCCATAGGTTTCGCAAGGTGTAAGACCTTCAATCCTTGCCGTAAGTACAGTCGTCCTTCCATCATATTCTATGGTAAGGGCTCCCGGAGGAACATTTACATAATATTCAGCATTCTCATCGGGGCAAGAGGCACCGTTGGGACCATTGGTCCCATTCACGTGAATGTTGTTGATGGCCACGGGTGATCCGTCGGGCAACAAGGCAATGTTTGCCGAGTTGTTCGAATAAGGCCCCGTAAGGCCAGGTCCTGAAATAAAAAAGCCAAACACGTCATTGTACTGACTGCAGGCATACTCAGCATACTCTTCCGAGGCAAATACATAGCGGAATTCCACAATGTCGCCGTCCGGAACAAAGTCAAACTGAAGTACTGCAACGTCTAAAATATTAAAGTTGGAGTACCCCGAAAGACCTGATAAATCAGCATCACCTCTGGCAGAATATGAAGAAGTAGTACTGGGGCTGACATTGGGGCCAACAGCACTGCTCACATCTCCTGTCGAAATGATGATCCCTGATTCAAGCGGGAAAGAAGGGTTAATAGCATTTCGCTCGAAACGGCCAATCTGATTGCGGTTTCCGGAAAAGCTAATGTTAGATGCTGATAAGCATCCTGAGGCAAGCAAATCACTAACCAACCGCGTCGGGTGGTAAGGATTTGTTTCATCTGAACCGGTGTATTTCTGAATTACAATGGCCGTATTGCCATCTGCTTTCGGAAAACTTAACCCAGGGTACTGGGTATTCACCGGCCCGCGCACATTTTGAGTGGTTAGCTGATTGTTTTGAGCCTGGGCCAAAGCCACTGAGCTCACCAACAACAGACAACAAAACCAAACAAAAACACCTTTTTGTAATAGGTTTTTCATGTCGGGAGGGTTTAATTAATAAATAAATGAAATTTAAAAGAACGATAAAAAGCCAACTTGGCTTGATTAATGGGATAAAGTTAAACACAAGCATTAGGCTCAACAATTGGGAAAAACCCATAAATTTCTCTTAGTGATGTTACGAAATATCCTAAGATGATACTAGGGAAAATACGTATAAGAATTAATTAAATAATTGAAAATCAGTATTATATTAATAAGGTAAAATTGATAACATTATAATCTGAATGTTTATTGGTTTTGCGTATTCTTTCCGTTTCTTTCTTTTTATTCATTAGTTTTCATCAAAAATTAATCGATAAATAAATAAAAAACAAAAATGAGAAATTGTTATTGATTGACATAAGTAATTTTGTAAATTGCTGTAATCCTGATGTTTTAAAGGCTATTGCTGCATTTGTGATGTTTTTTTTTGGGTTTTGCCGAAAAAATACCCGTGAATTGATCCAGAAATGCCTGGTTACAATTCCTAAATTAGCAAAATGGCAGCTTTACATTCATCAAATTTGGGCCTTTTTAAGGGTTTTTACCTAAATCCTTTAAGTGACGGATTCGGCTGATAGCCAGTGGCCGGGCATTAAGTTTTCAACCCCCGGCTTAGGATGGCACTGGGATATTACTTCCTGCTAATGGATTTTTTGCATGCCAATCCATTCATCCCCGAAACAGACAGGACAGAATAAAAAGGATGGGCAGTCTCTTCTACGGAACCAGTTGGCTCATCGAGACATTCTTCGGGCTTTTTTGGTCGGCTGCCTCCAGGGGATTGTGAAAGGCGATGAATACAAGGAGGTTTTCGCCATCCTTTACGGGGGGCACCAAGATTTGGGCCGAATGATCAGACCGCCTGGCCGCCTGAACATTGTCGGTTTCCGCCAGGGTCTTGTCGTTGATGGCCAGCAGCATCACCTGGTCGTTACGATGATAAGGCTTCCCTGCTTCAGGCTCACCCCAGGTCACAGTGACTTTGTTGCCCACGATTTCCATGGCCACGTCCTGCGCCCCGGCCCGCTCACCCTGGCTGATCACAAGCCAGCGCAAATCCCCGGGATTGGCAGCCTTGCGGTAGTTCACCAGGTTGACTGACATGGCCGTATTGAAGGCTGAGCGTCCTTCAGCCACATCCCTGAAGCCCACTCTGACCGCACTCCTGGCCGCCTGCATCACCTTCATCACCCGCGAAAAATCGGTCTGCGCCTGCTTCAACGCCCCCTCAGCCGGGCGGCGCTTGCCCGAAGGACGGCTGCGGATCACCGTCTTGCCATAAAATTCGTAAGCCACCGTGTTCGACAGCTTCCCGCTGAAATTTCCTAAAAACCCTTCTTTTGTATAGGCCATTGCTTGATGGTTTAATTGGTTTTACACTGGCTTTTATCCAAAAGCGAATATAATCAAATTCAGAGATAAAACAAAGATAAAACGGAAATAACTCGAATATAAGACGTACTTTAAACGTATTCTGTACGTTTAAGGTACGTCTAAGGTACGTCTTAAGTACGTCTAAGGTACGTCTTAAGTCCGAACATGATCCGGTCATGAACAAAGGAAGTTTCTACCCTTTAAAGATGAGGGGAGTGGTCATTCCCGCAAGGGTAATTTGCAGAAAGGAGTGTCGGGGCATTTTAAATAAAAGAATCCTGAGGATCACTAGACTGTTGGTAAAGCAGATCTCCCGGCTCGGGTGAAGGTAGAGGGGTCGGATCAGCAGAGGGTAGCCGGGCCGCCTTTTAATGCCATGCCCGTTGAGGGCGGGGTTATTTCCTGAAAAGGGCCGGACTGTGCAATATCTTTGCTAAGGCAGGCCAGGGCCATTGGGACGGCAGAGACAAAAGCAGAAAAGGCTGCCTCATAATTTCGAGGCAGCCTTTTCTTGTGGAACGATTCAATGGAATGATCAGGGTTGGTAAATCATCTTACCGGAGTAAGTTTCATTGTCGACCGTGATCCTGAACATGTATATGCCGGGCTTGACGGTCCTGGGGGTCCAGGTGATCCGGTAGTCGCCCTGTTGCATTTGCTCGTCGCGGAGGATTTCCATGGTCTGTCCAAACAGGTTCAGTACTTCGATCTTCACCTGGCTTTCACGCAGTATTGTGAATTCCATGGTGGTTTGGGTGCTGAACGGGTTGGGATAGCTGGGGTAGAAGATTCCTGCCTTGTTGGCCTGGATGAGGTCGTTGGTGAAGTGGAGGTTAGAAACGTTTACTTCGTAGGCATTCATCTGGTTGCCGTTTCCGATGGGGTTAAAGATCACGGAAATCACATCTTCGGCCGAGAATCCTCTTTCGCCTTCGGCGTTGCGAAGATCCCTGAAGTTGATCACGTAATCTTTCTCCGTGGTTTCGAGGGTGATCACCTGCCGATATTGTTCGCCCCAGTTGTTGAGGCCGGCCTTGGCAATCATCACTTCCACCGTACCGATACCACTGGCGGTAAAGGCCAGCTGGTTGTACTGGGTCAGATCCATGGGCAGGTTGCCCGGGCCGAGCCTGCGGAACAGGGAGGCATAGGTCCTGACATCGCCGCGGATGCTGGCGCTGCGTTCAACGGTATAGGAGCGTTCGTGGTAAATGCCGGTTTCAGGCTCGGTGCTGAAGTGGGTTACCACCGAGTTGCCCGGATCATAATCGAACATCCAGGGGCCGTCGGCATAGTAGAGCACGTCGCGGGCGTTATCCAGGTTATTGCCTATCGAGAATCCAAGGTCGAACAGGTAGCCTGTGGATACTTCTACGGTCGAGGTGGGAGTGGTGGGGATGCTCATCTCGAGCTGGAAGGTTTCTCTTCCGCCATTCTCAACCACTGCTTTCGAACCATAGAGGTGGATGCTGGAAGCGCCGTTGGTATTCACCAGGTTAAGGTAAAGCTTGCCATTGCGGTATTTTCCGCTCTTCACATATACTTCCGGGATCTGGGGTGTGTTCACCTCGTTGCGGTAATGCAGCGGACCGGCATTGGTCATCGACTCCAGTATCTCTTCCACCAGTTGAACGGTGTACTGGGGCGTCACTGACCAAACCTGGAAGTTGAACACTTCTTCGCTGCCGTTGGGCTGATACTGTTCATTGTGCCAACGGTTGTCGATGGTGAAGCCATTGTTTTGCCAGGTGGCGATGAAGCTCACAGCATAATCAATGTAGCCGTTGGGGTGAACCAGTTTCGAGAGGATGAAGGGTTTGTGGTTGATGTAGACCATATCCACTTCTTCTAGGGAAGCGCCTACGAGCCTGTCGCAGATCACCTTGGTGTGTTCGTAAACCGAGCCGGGATCGGTAGCGATGGCCAGGATGGCAGCCCTGCGCTTGTTATTTTCCTGCAGGTAGTCCACTGCAAAGATCTCTCTTGCATTGGTGATGCCCAACAGGTCGGCAGGGGTTGAGATATAGGCGCGGGTATTGGCAGGCCCTTTTTCAGGAATGAAGAAGCTGATACCCGTGGCCGGCACCCCGTCGATACGTGCGGAACTAATGCTTCCGGTGAGCAGGTCGTTAACCGTAAAGCCTGACATCTCGCTGATGCGGGCATCGGCGTCAATGGAATGGTTCTCGACCAGGCGCCTGTGATAACGCAGGGCGATCTTCGAAGCCATGTTGCCATCGCTTTCAATACCACCATCATCACCGCCTGTCGATTCGCCAATGGTTACAACCACCTCGGCATAATTGTTGGGCAGGAAGGAATCCTCCTGATCGTAGGGCAGGATCTCTGCAGCATTGATCATGGTCGGGATCTCTTCGGTCAGCCCCATGCCTGTGCGATATACAAGCAGGGCATGTCCGCCAGCAGGGATGGTGCCAATGTTCCATAAGCCGGTTCCGGCATCATAGGTGCCATGGCTTCCATCATCGAGACGAGCGATGAACGGGAATACCCCGGGCAGGATATTTTCGATCACAACGCCGGTAGCATCGAAGATCTCACTGTGGTTGGTAACCACAATGGCAAATCTCAGTTCATCCACTAACTCCGGATCGGGGGTGGCGATGTCGACTTCGATTGTAACACCCAGGTCGACAATGATGTCGCCTTCCTGGATCGTGAACGATGCGGTAGCCTGGCAGCCATTGGCGTCAGTAACCGTCAGGGTATAAGTACCTGCTTCCAGACCTGAGAGGTCAGCAGTCGATGCTCCATTGCTCCATTCGTAGCTGTATGGCATGGTGCCACCTGTTACGGTGATGGTGATCGTGCCGTCGTTGGCTTCGAAGTAAGTGTTGTTGGTCACAACACCGGTGATCTCAATGGCCTCAGGTTCACTGACTACCAAATTGTCAAGCGTCAGGGTGCAGGTTCCGCCATCGGAAATTTCGACGCTGTAGACACCGGCAGGGATATTCTCCAGGTTCTGGGTAGCAGCCCCGGTGTTCCAGGTGAAGGCAAACGGGCCTTCGCCTTCGGTGATCTCGATAAAGATAGCGCCATCACTACCGCCGTTGCAGCTTGCATCTTCAATTACGAAGCTGGCCTGGAGGGTTTTCACCAGGATATCGGCCGAAGCTGAATTGGTGCAACCGTTGGCATCGGTATAGGTATAGGTGATGGTATGGATGCCGGTGCCAGCAGCAGCGGGGTCGAAGATTCCACCGGTCACAGCGTTTCCACTGTAGGAGCCACCCTGGGGCATTCCTCCTGTAAGCATGAAGGGCTCTGCATCGGCACAAACCGCTTCAAAGGCTTCCAGAGATACCTCGGGCAGGGCGTTGACCGTGATGGTAAATTCACAGGTATATACCGCTCCGGCAGCATCGGTGAAGGTGAACAGGATCTGGTGGGCGCCTGTGCCAGCCAGTTCCGGATCAAAGAGGTTGCCGTTTATGCCGTTACCACTGAAGGTGCCTTCATAACCGCTGATGTTGAGTTCAACGGGTTCGCTGTCGGCACACAGGGCAAAGCTGGGTACGCATTCGAAATCAGACATGTCGAATACAGTGATCACAAATTCACAGGTGTGGAGGCAGCCATACTCATCTTCTACGGTGTAGGTGATGATATGTTCGCCAACGCCAGCCACCTGGGCACTGAACCAGTATTCGCCTGATTCTCCATCATAGCTGACGCCTGCGCCTTCATACACGCCCCCTTCGGGCGATGATCCGGTCAGCACGATGGGCTGGGCCAGTTCGCCAATGGTGAGGCTGTCGGGGCAGCTGATTCCTGCAAACGGGAAGGCTTCAATGGTTACAGTTACTTCAGCAGGGCAGTTGTTGGCGTCGAATACCTCAAACAGGTGTTCGCCAACGCCTACGGTGAACTCACCCACGCCGGTGTAGGGCGGGGTGCCGCCTTCGGCAGTGATGATCACTGTGGTTTCGCCATCGTGGCAGATAGGCGTGTCATATCCGGAAGCCTCAATTACCAGGAGCGGGGGCTCGTTGATGGTCACTTCTTCCGTGGTGATGCAACCACTGGCGTCTACGGCCACGATGATATAGGTGCCAGCCGTCAGTCCGGGATAGTAAGCACCGCCTACCTTTTCACTTTCAAGGCATTCGTCGAGGTCATCCATGGAAGTCAGGATGCATATCTCAACGACGTTACCGCAGGTGATGTCGACGGTAATGCTGCCATCGTTTCCGCCGAAGCAGCTGACATCGGTAGTGGTGATCTCGAGGCAGGGAGCCGGCAGTTCTTCGATGGTGAAGGTTACTTCAGCCACACATCCGTTAGCATCGACCACTTCGAAGGTATGTTCGCCAACGCCAACGATGAAGTCGCCGGTGCCGGTATAGGGCGGGGTGCCGCCTTCGGCAGAGATGGTCACGGTGGTTTCGTCACCACTGCAGATCGCCGTGTCGTCACCGCTTACGGTAGCCACCAGCAAGGGCGGTTCGGTAATGGTCACTTCTTCCACGGTCACGCAGCCATTGGCGCCGGTTACCACGATGTAGTAGGTGCCGGGGCCGAGGTTCGGGTAGTTTGCACCTCCAATGATCTTGTCAAAGGGATCGCAAACCGGCAGGGTGGGATCGCCATACTCGATGCAGATCTCAACCACCTCACCGCAGCTCTCGTCAATGATAACGCGGATGCCTCCGTCGTTGGCCCCGTTGCAACTGATCGGGGTTACGATAAGTTCAATACAGGGTGACTGGAGAATTTCGATCATCTCACTGTCGGAGGCAGTACATCCGTTCTCGTCGGTATAGGTGTAGGTGATCTCGTTGAGGCCAGCACCCGCTAGGGCAGGATCAAACAGGTTGCCGCTCACGCCAAGGCCTGAATAGATGCCTCCTTCGGGATAACCTCCCGTGAGGACAATGGGCTCAACGTTATCGCAAACCGGTTCAAATCCATCAAGGCTGACCTCAGGAGCCGCGTTCACGGTGATTTCGAACTGGCACTCATAGGTGTAGCCATATTCATCCACCAAAGTGTAGGTAATGGTGTGAACACCTGCACCGGCAAGGCTGGGGTTGAAAGTGTTGTTTGAAACACCTGCACCTGAATAGGTTCCACCGGGATACAGGGGTTGTTCTATTTCAAAGACATCGTCATTGCTGCAAACTGCAAAGTCAGGGATGCAGGCAAAGTCGGGCATTGAAATAACGTTGATGATAAATTCGCAGCTGTTTTCACATCCTTCTGCATTGGTGAAGGAATAGGTGATCACGTGCTCACCCACGCTGGCCATGGCAGGATAGAACATGCCATCGACTACGCCGGGACCGGAATAAACGCCCCCAATTGGCAGGCCGCCTTCCAGGACGATCGGGTTGGCAAATACGCCAATGGTGATGTCGGCGGGGCAGGTAACCACAGGAGCGGGCAGAATGGTCAGGGTGACAGCCGTACGCTCAAAGCTTTCGCAGCCGGTCTCATTATCCATCGAAGCAGCATAATAAGTAACAGCACCCACCATGCCGAGTGTAGGATCAGCTACCAGCATACCTTCGGCATCGTACCATACCACTGAAGAACCTTCAGGAGCAATAGCGGTTGCAGTCAGGGTCTGGATCGGGAATGCCTCACATTCAGTGATGTCGCCACCACTGATCGGGGCATCGGGTGCCGGGATCAGCAGGAAGGTCCTTGCAATGCTTAAGGTATCGCAAAGGTCTTCGATGGTGAATGCCACGCTAACTGAACCACCCAGGTAAAAGTCGGGTGCTTCATAACCAGACAGGTCGGGCAACTGAGCAGAGCAACCGCCGGTAACGTTGAACTGAGCCATCCACAAAGCAAATGCTTCATCCAGATCAGCCTGATCTTCATAATCGCAGCTGGTAGAGGTGCTGTTATCGGGGCCAGCCACTGCCACAGCCGCAGGGGCTGTGATGGCATAGGTAGCAGAAACCGAACCTTGACCGCATTCATCGGTCACGTTGTAGGTGACGGTCACGCTTCCGCCCTGGCAGAGAATGGGAGC
>JAAYLH010000122.1 GCA_012521995.1 Bacteroidales bacterium
CCCGGGCATTCACAACGACGACATCGGATTTACCATCTGGAATGGGAATGACCTGGTGTACTCGAACCAGTGGACCGGTTACCAGACAGAACGGCAACTGCTGGACGGGGGTAACCTGGTAATCCATAAAGGCGGAACCAGCGATGAAGATATCATCCTCATCAATCCCGACGTTATTGATCCCGAGGATGAAGGCATTGCTGTAGAACTCCCGGTTGACAACACCCTGCGTGTGTTCCCCAACCCGTTCCGCGACAAGCTGAACTTCCGCTTCGCACCTGTGGCTGACGCCCAGGTAAGACTGGAGCTGTTCGACATGACAGGCGCCTTGGTTGAAGTGGTGTTTGAAGGCCTGATTGAAGCCAACCAGCCGGTGGAAGTACACTACGTTCCCCAGCTGAGGAGCACTGCCTTCCTGTTCTACCGCCTGACCATCGGCAACGAGGTCAGCACCGGCAAGGTGATGTATCAGAAATAAGCCTCACAAAAACCATAAGGTTTTTACTGCAAGCATCCCCGGAATATCCGGGGCTGCTTTTTTGGTGTCTGCCAGTTTACAATAATAGTCGCCCAGTGAAATAATTAATAACTCCAGTCAAAATATTTATTGCACTTCATGCCAATTATTATTATATTAGATATAGATATCTTAAAAAAACAAGGGATTGGAAAAGAACATGGTATTGCGCAGCTTAAGGGGATGCAGGCAATGGGCCTTTTCCGGTTTTTTATCCCTGTTTCTACTTCTCAATATTCCTTTTGCCATGGCTGATCAGGGTGTAATCCCGGACTTTCCGAATGGCATTGTTCCCACAACCTATTTCGCAACCACCGACAAAAGCCTGGGGGTGAAGGCTATCCTGGATTCGACCCAAGACTCCCGGTTTCTTCCGATCCCCAAACGAGAAAATCTGTCGCCCCGAAAAACCTATTGGTACAAAATGGATTTTGAGGGCATTGAACTTTCAGATTCCCAGGAATGGGTCTTTCGGTTTGCCATTTACGATAAGATCACTTTGTATTTTTTGGATGAAGGACGGCTGGTTTCGAGGACCAGTGGAAGGATGCACCGTTCAGGAGGCGATGGTCCCTATTACGCGGTGGATTTCAGCATTACTGCCTCCAACCTGATCGAAGGCAGGTACCTGCTTGCCCAGGTCAATCATATCTATCGCAAGAAAAAATTGCTGCCGCCCAGCTTTATGCATCCCCTCCAGGTTGGGTTAACCGACAATTATTACACGATTGAAGACATAAAAAATTTTATCCCCTATTTCCTGTTTATCGGGGGCATGATGCTGATGGTTTTTTATTCGTTCGGGATTTATTTCATGAACCGCGATAAGCTGTTTAATTTCTATGCAGTGTATTTGCTTATGCTGGTGTTGTACCTCGGGGTGAGGCTGCCCATTTTTTTTGGGCCGCTCGAAATGCGGCATCCGGTTTTCATGGGGCTTTACAACGATTTGATACAGGTTGCCGTAAACATCTCCTACCTGGTATTTGCTGCTTCATTCTTAAACGCACGCAAGGATTTCCCAAAACTTCACATAGCCATAAGGTATGCCATTGGTTTGCTGGCCGGGATAATGGCCTTGCAGGTGATCATGGTGCTTTCAGTGAAGTATGCCTATTTAGAATCCTACCTGATACAGTTTGAAAGGTATTTCATGATCGTCTTTGCCCTGGCAGCCTATGTGCATATTTTTTTAAACTATAAAAGCAGGGTTGTATTTTTCCTTCTGATCGGGAGTGTGTTTTACCTGGGCGGGGGTATCATGGCAATGTACCTGAATCATATCAAATATATGATGCTGGGAGCCTCCATGGAGGTTTTTGTTTTCTCGCTGGGGATGGGTTACCGCATCAAACTTTCGGAGAAGGATAAGCAGGGGATAGAAAATGAGATGAACAAGGTGAGGCTCACGGCCCTGCGGGCGCAAATGAACCCCCATTTTATCTTCAACTCGCTCAATGCCATCAGGGCCTACGTCATTTCGAGCGACACACGGAAGGCTTCGGATTACCTCAACAAATTCTCCTTCCTGATCAGGCTCATTTTGCAATACTCCTCGAAAGACA
>JAAYLH010000021.1 GCA_012521995.1 Bacteroidales bacterium
CGCCGACGCCTGTCCCATTCAGTGCAGTATGGCTAAACCCATAAATCACAGAATCGGAATAATGATACCCGGAAGCTCCGTCCCAGCCGCCGAGGCGGGTGTCGGGACTGAGTTGCACCATCCCGAAAGGAAGCGTGGCACCCGGGAAGGTATGGCCGTGAGCATCCGTCCCGATAAAGGGATTCACATAGGCTGCCGGTTCCTTAAGTTCCTCCTTTTCCTGGCAGGAGGACAGGACTATGACAAATGCAATCAGGACAAGAAAAGGAAAACGCCTGGTCAGGTTGTGTTTGTTTGAAAATTTCATATAGATCTGGGTTTTAGGGATGATTCGCGAATAATGATGTCTACGGGTAGTTTCACTGTTTTCTCGGCTTCCGTAATATTGTTTCCTTCAATCTGCCTCATCAGCAAGTCAAAAGCCACTTCGCTGATCCTTTCAATGGGCTGGGCAATGACGGAGATGGAAGGTCGGGTAAAGCTGAAGAAGCTGACGTCGTCAAAGCCGATGATGGACACCTGGCGGGGAATGTCAATAGACAAATTCCTGAGGTTTTGCATGCATGCAGCTGTCAGGTTGTTGTTCAGGGAAAATATAGCCTCGGGCATATTCCCATCCTGGTAGAAATGCAAAAGTTTTTCCTTGATGGTTTTATCCATTTCCCCGAAAGGGGTGCGAATGATCCAATCCTCCGGGACCTGGGCCCCTTCTTCGGCCAGGGCCGACTGGAACCCCTTGATACGGTCGCTGATGGTTGAGATATGGTCAGGGGTAATGGCTACAACGGCAATCCTTTTAATGCCCTGGTGAAGCAGATGTCTTGCCGCCATACGGGCGCCCCCGAAGTTATCCACGGAAACGTTGGGCGACAGCATATCTTTGAAGGTTCTGTCAATCAATACGTGCGGAAAACCGGCATTTACAAGCTTATCAAAGAACTCAGGATTATCCTGTGAGGTGGAGATAATCAGCCCATCGAGTTTTCGGTCGCGAAGCTGCCTGATCTGTTCTTTTTCCTTGGTCACATCCTCGTCCGTACTTGAAATGATAACTGTATAGCCGTGGCCCCAGGCAAGGTCTTCAATGCTTCGGGCAATGCGGGCATAAAACCTGTTGGAAATATCAGACACGATCAAGCCAATGGTGTTCGTTTTGCCGGTACGGAATCCGCGGGCGAGGACATCGGGTTTGTAATTGAGTTCCCTGATCTTTTCTTTAACCTTTTTCTGGGTTTCAATACTGATGCCATGCTGGTCAGCTTTATCATTCAACACCAGCGACACCAGGGTCTTGGAAACGCCCAGGCTTTTCGCAATGTCATCAATGGTTATTTTCCTTGGCATATAAAGTGAATTAATGCAAAATTAAAAACTAAAACGTTTTAGCCTTCATTTTATTTAAGCTTTTTATGGAGACAGTACAGTATAAGCCTATTAATAATTTAAGAATAAAGCAGCAAAATCATTTAAATCTGACTTACTGAAAAGATCTTTTTTCCGGGTCGTACACAATCCCTTCCAGGGCATATTTACCATCGGGAGAGACAAAAACTGCAGTAAACATCCACTTGACCAGCCTAACCTCAGGGCGTGAAAACTCACCAATGGGCAATTTTATCAATATTTTGTTCCAGCCTTTCTTCAGGAAAACAGGCACAGGAGGCCTGGCTTCCCAGTTTTCATTTCTTAAGGGGATTTCAGAGGATCTGACAGAATGGGTGTTTTTCCAAAGCGGAGGAAGGATTTCCATATCATTTATCCAGATGCGGCTTTGGTAATAATCCCAATTTCCCTGTGGGGGCGGCAGGTCGCTTTCCGACCTGCTGTAATTCTGGAAGCCTGCCAAAAGCCCTGCAGGCTGTGCAAGGGGGGAGTAAACCCAGGAAAAAGCATAGGCCGTATGATTAGGTTCAGGGTCCTGATAAAAGGCAGGGACCAAATCACCCCAGACATGCCTTAAATATATTCCGGCGCCAATGGCCATATGGGTAGAATATTCAGCTCCATCAAAGACATAGCTATCTTTTAATTCCTGTTCAGGGGGGAACACCCGCGACAAATCTCCCTCGTTGGGAAATGGATCGGTAATCCTCCAGAGGACATTGGTCTGACGTACGTAGGGAAAAGGGAGATGGGTGAAGGTAGTTTCCTTAAAGAAAAGCAAGCGCTCTTCAAAGTCCTGAAACAGTTTCAGCTCTTCTTCATTCTGAGGCAATAAATTGACGCCCCGATCGGCAATGTAGTGTTCACCTCCCCCGGCCCAGGCCCTTTCAGCAAGCGTCAGCATTAAAGGATAGAAATTATTCTGGTTCACAATTTCCCTTGCAGACTCCAGTTTCCGGTCATTCCACACAGCCAGAATGGCTCCTGCCATTTGTTGGTTGGATATTGGGAAACCTCCAATACTGCTGTTAAACAAACCAACCAGATCCGAAAAAGTATCGAAATGGTTGATGTAATGATAACGGCTGTCGATGGCAGGTATGCCCTGGTGAAGCTTGCCTCTGAAACTCCATAACTGAAGGAGGTCGATTTCACCTGACAGGTATTCCCAGCCGGGGTTCCAGCTAATCACCTTTTTACCTTTTGCGCGAATGTAATCAACCATTTCGGGTACAAAAGCAGGGTTGGTGAATTCCACTTCATCGGTGCCGATATGGATGTAGGGCAGATCGAAAAAAACCTCACAAATTTCATCCAGGAGCAGTTTGAGCAAGCGCATCCCTTCGGGGGATTGCATGTCGGGCCCCAGTGCCCTTGTAAAAGCCCGGCTATGGCCTGGCATATCAATTTCAGGAATCAGCAACACGTTGTGGTCCTGGCAAAACGCAACCATTTCACGGGCTTGCGCTAAGGTGTAATATTCCCCGGGAAAGCGAAGGAAGTTTTCCTCCTCTGTTAATTGCGGAAAGACTTTGCTTTCAAGCCTCCATGCAATGTCCTCTGTCAGGTGCCAGTGAAAGACGTTGATCTTGAACCGGGATAAAAGTCTGATTTGTTTTTTCAGTTCATCTATGGGAATGAAGCCGCGGCTTGTATCGTGCATAAAACCCCGAATGGGAAATGCAGGCCAGTCGGTGATGGAGCATTCCTGAATCCATTGTTCATTCTCCCTCACAACAATGAGCTGATGTAAGGTCTGAATTGCATTGAACACCCCTTTTTGTGTGACCGCCTTTATTGTAATATTTCCATTGGCCACAAGCAAGGAATAAGCTTCTAGCTGGTTAACTGAAGCCCCCATAATGGAATCAAGATATTCGACAGATAGAGTCGCTTCAGCATTTGAATCGAAAATAATACCAGCTTTTGACAACCATAACATAGACCAGGATGTCATTGCTGAATTCTCATAATGGACCGAAGGAATTGGGAATACAGCATTGCCCCACTCAATGGCTTTTGGCTTGGGCAGCAAATGGACTTTTAACAGGTCTTCAGAACCTATAAGAAATAAAGGGTTAAGGAAAAGCAAGACCAGCAGGAAAAGCCATCCAATGCAGGCTGTGTAGGATTTTCGTAAAATGCTTTTCTGGCTCATTTGTAATCTTTCTGTAGTCTTGCCGGTAAAAAAATCCAGGAACATTCGCAAAGTTCCCGGATCATTGGTTATTCCATAGTTTTTGGCAATAATTCGGTTATTTGAATTTTCTGGAAATACAAATTCTTAAACCCTTCATATAAAATGCCGATTGTCTGCTCATCTACCATTGTTATACAGGAATAACCAAAGCCTGAGGCTTCATTCAGCAAAACCTGGTGAGCTTCAGGCCAGGTATTGCCCTCATCCAGGCTAAGTTTGATGGTCATATTGATGCGTTCTGTTTTACTGTTGGGGTTGGAAAAAATAAGTACTCTTTGGCCGGTATCATCCTTGCGGATATTGTGTGCTATGAGGCTTGCCATACAATTTGGTTCAGGCAGGGCGTGGTTTGATGAAGGATGGGGAGTCCAGGTTTTTCCAAGATCCCGGCTGAAGGAAACCGCCCTTCCGTTGTTCTCCCCTTTGTCGTTCCTGTTGAGGTCATCCCGCATATTGATCATCAAGCTGCCATCGGTCAGTTGAACCACCTGGGCCTCAGTGGTATTCGGTTTTGCCCCGCTTCCAATCTGCCAGGTTTGACCCCCATCCTTGCTGTAAACAATGGTAGAATGGCAAGTGTATTGTCCTCCGTCAATGGCTTTCTCCCCGATGTCTTTCTTAAACTGGGCGGGAAAAACCAGGGTTCCGTCTTCAAGGGTAATTCCCCTTCCGGGTCCTGCCAGCAACAATTGCCAATCAGGGTCTTTGATCTGTTCAGTAATATTGATGGGCTCGGACCAGTTTAGCCCGTCATCGGTGCTTTTAACCAGGATAAACTGGCCTGTCTCATCAGGAGCCATGCCCGGACGGGAAGCCCACCAGTTCATTGCATCTATGGAAGCGCCACTAAGCCAGAGGGCTGCAACCCAAATGGTATGGGAAGTATGATCGTACAGTACGCTAGGGTCTCCAATCCCATTAAGGTTTTGAGGTCTTCCGCCCCACTCTCCCATATCCATGATCACTTTCATAGGTTCCCAGCTTTGCCCGCCATCCGTGCTGCGGCTCATCCCCACATCAATGTCTTCCTGCAGGTCCTTGCTGTTGTTGTAGCGAATATCATAAACGGCAATCAAAGTTCCTTCATTGGTGGTGATCAAACCGGGGATCCGGTAAGTGTCACTTCCATCCTGTCCGGCGGAGCGCACCACAATAGCAGGCCTGAACTGAAAGGCTTCCTTCTGTTCCAGCCCCAGAAACTGGTTTTTCCCAAACACGAGCTGAACCTCTTCAAGGGCAAAGCTTTGTTCGAGGGGAGCATCATCAAACAAGGAAAAATCCAGGCTCAGTTTATGCATACCCGTTTCCAGGGGAAGCTTTACATCGAGTTCAATCGTCCCGGCTTTTCCACGAAAAGGGGCATTATAGGCCAGGCCCATTTGCTCCTTTTCAACTTCAAAATTATCAGCTGAATGATTCAAAACAATCCCCTCCAGCATTTCAGGATTGCCCTTCGATCCAAAGACCAGTCTCACTTTGGACAATTCAAGCACTGCCACAGAATCTGCAATCTCAAGGTGAATGGTCACCATAGCCTTGTTCTCCCTTTCCAGGAACAGGGGCGTTTTTTTTATTTCCAGTATTCCTGTTAGGCCTTCGGGTATTTCCATTCGGTTTCCGCAACCACCAAGGGTCAGCAGGAAAAGGGCAATGGCCGGTAAAAATAATCTGTGCGACTTCATATTCAACGATTGGTTTATGTTTCGATTATTTGATTTTTCTGAATTCTTTTAAAGGTTCATAATTATTGTCCTTTTGAAAAACCAGAGAAGGGGTTAATCTATCCGTTGGGATGACAATGCTTCAACTTCTTACCGCTTCCACAGGGACAGGGATCATTCCTTCCGGGCTTACGGGGGTGGGGCACCGCGTCCATATCCCTTATCCTGGCCCATTCCATGACATTTGCAGGAGGTCTTTGTGCCTTCAACTCCTTCACCATAAAATCCATATAGGGTTTAACGTGACTAAAAAAAGCCTTGTAATCACCACAAAGATAACTCAAGCCTTTTTCGCCCGAGGGGGTTTTCATAAAGCGGTGCTTGGGGCAATCGCCATGGCAGGCAAACCTGAAGCTGCATTGCTTGCAATACCTTGTCAGGGTGGCTTTCTTGGCTTGTCCAAAGAGGGTTTGTTGCGTTGATCCCATCATCTGTTGGAGGGGTTTTTCGCTGATATTGCCCAGGAGATGGTCTTTATAAACAAAGTGATCGCACGAATACACATCCCCGTTGTGTTCCATCACGGCAGCGTTTCCGCAGGTTTCAGAGAAGACACATAATCCGGGCGGAGCGCCAAACCAGTTGGCCAAGGCAACATCGAACAACTGGATATAATACTGCCCGACATCCTTGCGCACCCACTCATCAAATATGGCCTTATTAAATTCCCCAAGCTGCCCGGGCTTCAGCGACCAATCAGTCAGCCCGGCCTCATTGGGGAAATCCTGATGCACCAGTTTTTGCCCGATAAAACCTTCCTCCAAGGCTTCCCTTTCCACGATTGGAATGAACTGCAAAAATCGGCTACCAATGCCTTTCAGAAAATGATAAACCTCCAGGGGGAATTCTGCATTTCTCCTGTTAACCACTGAAAGAGTATTAAACTCAACGCGGTGTTTGTTCAGCAATGCAATACCCTGCATCACCTTATCCCAAGTGGGATGCCCCTGCTTGTCTAGGCGGTAGTAGTCGTGGAGGTGTTCAGGCCCATCAATTGAAATCCCAAGCAGGAAGTTGTTGTCGCTAAAGAACTTACACAAGTCATCTGTCAGCAGAGTGCCATTGGTTTGCAGGGAGTTTTCAATCTGCTTTTCACCTGCATATTTCTTTTGGATGGCAAGCGCCTTGCGGAAATATTCCAGGCCAAGCAAGGTGGGCTCCCCGCCTTGCCACACAAAGCTGACCCCAGGCACCTTATGTGCCTCTATATATTGTTTGATAAAGACCTCCAGCAAGTCCCCCTCCAGCTTGAAATGCGCTTTGCCCTGATAGAGGTTTTTCTTTTCCAGGTAATAGCAATAGGTGCAGTCGAGGTTGCACCAAGGCCCAATGGGCTTAAGCATAAGGCTGAATGCGTCGGGAGCTGCCGGAAAAAGAAAATCCATGACCCTAATACTTTAGAATTTGTAAACCCCCGAGGCCGGGATGGTAAAGGGCACCCGTTTCCCGCCCATCAATAATTCACCTTCAGCTCCAGGATTGCCTTTTACACTTCCTTTTTTTACACGCCCTTTCTTCCATTGAAAAGCGAGCTCGAAACCACCCCGTGTTTTCATTCCTGAGACCCTTCCCGAAGGCCAGGCCTCGGGAAGCGCAGGCAATAGGCTGATCATTCCTTCGTGCGACTGGACAATCATTTCGGCCATACCTGCCGCGCCCCCCATATTCCCGTCAAGCTGAAATGGAGGGTGAGCACACAGCAAGTTATTGTAGGTTCCGCCCAGGCTCATATTTTCCTCAGTGGTGCCCACCTGTTTCAGGAGTCGCCTGAGCAGTTTATAGGCTTCATTGCCATTCTGTAGCCTCGCATAGAAGTTTATTTTCCATGCCAACGACCATCCAGTACCTTCCCTGCCCCTTGCTTCCAGGCTGTTCAGTACTGCCTGGGCAAGCTCCGGCGTGTTGTTCATACTGATCTGCCGGCCGGGATGCAAGGCATACAAATGAGAAAGGTGGCGATGTGTGTTGTCGGGGTCATCCACATCTTCAACCCATTCCTGCAACTGCCCCCATCGGCCTATAAGAGGAGGAATGACCAGATCGCGGAAATGGGCATAATGATTAATTTTAGCCTCATCAAGACCCAAAACACCGGCTGCTATGGCACAGTTATTAAAAAGATCCCAGGCGATCTGATGATCCATGGAGGCTCCGGAAGAGATTCCCCCATGTTCGGGAGAAAAGGAAGGAACTGACACCAGGAAGCCGGCTTCATTTTTTGTCAGATAATCTTCCCAGAAAAGGGCGGCTTCTTCCATCAGCGGGAAGGCAGTATTTCTTAGAAAAGACGTGTCCCGGGTAAATTCGAAATGTTCCCAGGCGTGGCGCGTTAGCCAGGCTGCACCAGCAGGGAAATAGCCCCATGGAAGCCCCCAGCCGGGTGAAGTATACCCATAAGCATTGTTCATGGTATTGACCACCCATCCTTTGGTCCCAAAGAAAGCCTCTGCAGCAAGACGTCCCGGAGGCAGCAGTTGTTTCAGGTGGTCAAACAAGGGGGTGTGGCATTCGCTCAGGTTTGCCACTTCAGCAGGCCAATACAGCATCTGCAAATTGATGTTGGTGTGATAATCACAAGCCCAGGGTGGTTCGGTGCTGTTGTTCCATTTCCCCTGCAGGTGCATGGGCATGGTCCCGGACCTGCTGGAGGATATCATCAGGTAGCGAGCATACTGAAGATACAGGACCTCCAAATAATGATCCTCTGCTCCTGTGGCATAACGTGTAAGACGTCGATCGGTGGGAATGTCCACCGCAACAACAGGATTGAATTCTAACTGCAGCCTGTTGAAAAGCCCTTGATAATCCTCCCGATGAATGGCTTCCATAACCAGAAAATCCTTACTTACCAAGGCCTCCAGAACTGGAATGGCTTCATTCAACCAATCGTCATTCTTGTACTCGGGAAAGCGGTTCATATAAGCAGTAAATGCAGTATGCTTCAGGCTCAGACTATTGGCGGAACAAATGACCACTTTACCGTTTTTAAAATCAATCTCACCATCGGTATCGAAAACCACGGAGGTCAAAAATGCAAGACCATTGTCAGCCATGTGGCCGTACAAATTAAACACCCCCGGGAAGAACACCAGACTGTCTACAAGATGGGGGGTTTGTATTTCAAAAGAATAATCCAGACCATCGGGAGCATCATTTTCAAAATGATACACCATGGCTTTCAGAGGGAAGCAACCAAAGTAGGTCCGCTTGTGATGTACGCCATTATTGGAATACAATACCTTCCCTTGACCTGCATTCAGGTTCAGTTCTCTGCGGTAGTCTTCCACCTCCCCCAGACATTCCACCGACACCAGCAAATCGCCCATGGTTTGCTGGGCGCCATAATCCCCAAATTCAAGACCATCCCTGGGATGTGTAATTCCTGTCATCCATTCTTCAGTCAGCCTATAAGCTTCTTCTCGCTCACCTTTCTCCATCAGTTCCCTGATCAAAGGCAGAGATGCGGCAGCACCTTCCTTTAAACCAAAATTGTACAGATTCCCAGAGCCTGGCCCCCCGGCCCAGAGGGTCCCCTCGGAAAACTGCAGGCGCTCTTGATCAGGATCTCCAAAAAACATCACGCCCATATGCCCGTTGCCCAAAGGCAGGGCTTCCGTCATCCAGTCCTGCGCGGGTTCATCATACCACAGCAGCAGGTCCTGAAACTGAGGTTCCCTTTTCAAACAGCCCTGCAGCAGCATGCCTGCCAGAAGGAAAAGAAAAGTTAATCTTATGGATTTGAGGTACTTCATATAATTCAGGTTTCTTTTGCTGGCATAATATCCGAATGATTATCTTCTCTGCCTTTCTCCAAAATCGCGTTGCTGTTCTTCCACCTCTTTCAACCTCAACTTGTTTAACTCCTGTTTCAGGGTTTCAATTTCTCTGAGGAGATCTTCATCCCCTCTCTGAAAGATTTCCTCTGGTGATACTCCGGTGTCATCCAATCTTTCGGCATCTTCTTCCCAAAATACCAGGGGCAGGTTTGGTGAAACGCTCAAGAATTCAATTTCCGCACTCAGGGGCATATGAGTCCCTTCAGGGATCACCCTAGCCCTTACCTTTATGGTCCCTGCGGCGGCAGTAGACTGTATAAGGGCTGTGGCGGTTCCCCACTCCACAGGAACAGGATTGATCAGGGGATGGTTCCCGCCAATCATACGGCCCTCTCCTTCTACTTCAAAATAAACCCGGTAGTTGTTTCTTGCTCTGATCTGACCATCTGCATCTGCAACAGCAGCCACTATAGCAAGGTAGTCAGACCCATCAGCACGGAGGTTAACATTCTCATCATCAAACCATAAAAGTAATCGTGAGGGTCTCCTTGCAGGTTTAATCCTATGGGTCGCCACCACTTGCCCGTCAATCAGGCCTTCGGCCAGCATAAACGATTCTTCGTGGCGGTCATTCATCGCCAAAGCCTTTTCCTGCATAAAATCCCAGGCATCCTCAAACACAATGACAGGCGAAGGCATCCCCTGCCTGCTCTTATCCTTGAGGTAGGTATGCGTTTGCCCATTTTCAAAAACCTTCAGTCTCACTTCATCGCAATTCGAGAATACGGTGACATCGGGTGATGAGAAAGGTGACATTTCGTGAGCGATGTAAACCATTGGCCCACTCTCACTGATGGGATGGGTTTCCCTTGGATCCCGCTGCGACATGAACAAATAATAGGAATATTTCGGCTGACGAAAGCCATCGAGGATGCCTCCGTAGAAGGGGTCGGGATGATACCCGCGGTTGTGGTCAAAGGGATGCCAAAGACAACCCCCAATATGTTGCGGAGGGGTCTTATGCAGCAATTCCAGACTGGTATACTTGTAAGGAGGATTGGCATAATGCCTGGCTTGAATCAACATGGGGTCCTCTCCCCATTCCCGTTTCACCCTACTGGGAGAATTGTGTGAGTTCCAGTCATCCACATTATCGCCCCATTCCCGGGTGAAATAGTTCTTGTTCTCATCTATATGGGAAATGGCCCAGCTGGCATCCCCTCCGGCTGGATGACCATATAATACGGGAAAATATTCATTTCCCCTGGCCTCAGCGTCACAAACTGTATAACAATAGGGAAAAGGATACTCGGCAAGAACAATGTCCTGGGTATTTTTGGCAAAATGTTCAGGATACCAGGTTTCATTGAGTACAGGCTCCCAAAGGATGACCGAAGGATGGTTGCGGTCGCGCCTGACCATATTCCGTATATCCTGATAGATCCGCTGCTCAAAAACGGGTTCTTCACTCCAGAACTGCCATCCAGGCGTGTTTACGATTACAAACAGGCCCAGCTCATCGCAAGCATCCATAAATGCGGGGTCTTGCGGATAATGGGCGTTACGAATGATCTTTAGCCCTGCATCCCTCAATTTTTTCGCATCACGCCAATGAGTGGCATTGGGCACTGCATTTCCCACCAGGGCAAAGTCCTGGTGACGGTTGGCACCAATCAGGGGTTTACCGTAAGGCTTACCGTTCAGCCATAACCCATCCTTGCCCTTGAATTCAATGCTCCTTATCCCCAGCCGGCGCATATAGCCATCCACGATGTTTCCTTGCCTGTCCTTCAGAGTGACAAAGAGATGATAAAGATTGGGAGATTCGGGTGTCCAAAGCTCGGGGTTCCCGATAAAAAGTTTACGCGAAAAGTGCCTGCTTTCTCCCTTGTTTACCCTTAGGTTTTGAATTGCTGCAGACACCCTTCTCCCATCTATTGTTTTTAGTTCATATTCTACTAAACCGCTGAAATTCTGCTGGTCTTCATTCTTTATGTGCAATTGAAGCAGAATATTAGCCTGCTGTTCCGTAACCTCTTCAAAAGCGACAAACAAACCTCCACCGGCTTTAATATCTACATCATTGGGATCCGTTATATAAACCTTCTGATGGGCTATCAGCCAGCAATCGCGGTAAATGCCCCCAAAATAGGCAAAGTCAAGCAAATCCTGCGACTTCCCGGGGGGATAGTTGGGGTCATCGGAATTATCAGCCCATACGGCTAAGACATTTACTCCACTAGGATTAATATGGTCCGTAATATCCACGATCGCCGGGAGGTAACCACCAAAGTTTTCTTTCAGCAAATGGCCGTTCAGGTAAATTCTCGACTTACCCATGATGGCCTCAAAATGCACAAAAAGCTTTTTGCCCCTTATCCCTTCAGGAAGATCAAAAAACTTTCGGTACCATACCTCTCCCTGGTAATTGATCCCTCCACTGGCTTGGACGGGCAATACTTCAATCCCATGCGGAACAGAAACTACCTGCCATTCTGAGTCATCCAGGTCAACGGACTCCCCATGCTCTTTAGGTCCTTTATGGAATCGCCAGGCAACGTTCAACGAAAACACCTCCCGTCCTGTTCCCTCTACCTGGTAGAAGCCTGCAGTGCTGAACCGAGGCTGATGATCGTTTCCAAAGGCACACTGCATCCCCAAAAGCGATACAATCAGTGAAAGGAGGAAGAAACGCTTAAACTGCCTTTTTCCTTTCACTTTTCCGGTCTTCTCAATAAATTTGGTTGCGCTCATAATTCAAACCCAATTGTTATTCGTTCCTGAGAACCACCGCCCCTGGTTCTGAAAACAGAGCCCGTATGTCCTTTTCTGAATCAAAACCCTGTTCAAACTTATTATCCTCAATCAACACCCTCTTAACCTTTTCAAAAAGAAAAACATGCTGGTTCCAGTGGAAAGGCTCGTAATCCCGGTTTTTAAAAATGATATTGTTCCGAAATACAAGGTTTTCGGTTGAGCGGGCATACAATACTGGCTGGTCAAAAGTCTCAAACCTGTTGTTTTCAATCACTATCCCCGAATGAAAAAATGCCTCCTGTTTTTCAAGCTCAGGAATTACAGGGAAAATAGAAATGATGGCGTTGGTGAACTGATAATAAGCCGTAAGGTTGTTCCTGAACGTATTGTTCCTGATGAGGACGTCCCGGCAGGCACCCGTTTCATACCAGCCATTAGCATCCCCGCAAAGCAGGATGGCCGTACCGTGTGAATGATCAAACAGGTTTTCCTCGCAGACCACTTTTTTTGGCGTGCTGAACAAGGCCCCTCTGGCGCGGTTGTTCCTGACTGTGTTGTGGCTGAACACCACTTCAGGTGTCCACGTAAGGTTTTCCACAACCATTGATTCTTCCACAAAAAAGATGCCGGGCAAGGGATTTTCAAAGGTTATTTTAAACATTTTAGCACCTTCAATTTGGTCGTGCTGGAAGGGTTCAATGGTCTGAATCCTGTTCAAGGCGCCCTTGATTTCCATGGTGTTGGAAACAAGGAACTGGACGGAATCACCCGGCATTCCCCATTCAAAGCCCCAGCTTTGTGAGTGCATGTATGCAGCAACAAGAGTATGCTCATCCAATACTTCAATGGTTTTCAGGTAGGTTCCGTGCACATTGATGGCGTCATCTGCCATACCCTCATACAGCCCATTAATGGAAATGATTTCCCCTTTACAGCCAGAAAAATGCGTGGCATCGGCCTGGGTAGTAAAACAACGCCTGTCACCTTCTTTCAGTGAAACAGAGAACCCATCCAGGTAAATATTCTCGCTCATTTGTGCCAACAGCCCCATCCCTTCAGCGTAATGTACCTTCACATTATCAAAGCGGGTGTTGAGGCTTTGGCTGACAAAAATGCCCGGGGTAGGCCGGTAATAAGTCCTTAGAACGAATTGCTCTCCACTTTGCGTTTCATTCAGTTGCCATTCATAAACCTTCAGGAAATTGGGCGACACCTCCTCCACTTTTTCCGGATTAAACTCTAAATCGCGCCGCAGGTAGGTCAGCCTGCCATCCGCAGAAAAAGCCATAGCCTGATGGGGCTGCAACTCAAATTTTGGACCCTCAAGCCAAAGTTTCCCTCCTTCAATGCGATAATCACCGTGTGGGTAAAGTTCACCAATAAAATAACCTTGTTTAGGATGAACTTCAAGGACATTAAGCTGCCGAAGATGGGGCACTTCATAGTCAATGGAAAAATTTCTGAATGTAATGTTTTGCGAACCAATCACCGAAAAGGGAATCATCCTTCCGTGAAAAATGAACTCCGATCCCTGACCGTCGATGACTACATTTTTCAAATGCTCCAGGGGAAAAACCACCTTACGCTCATCTTCGTGATCGTGGTTTGAGATGTAATAATTTCTGGAAGGAGCTGTTCCCGCATAGAAATCATAACGTCCCTCCGGAAATCTTATCACAAGCCTTCTTGACCCTTTATATTTTCCAAGAAACTCCAGCATCTTCATTACCGCAGGGTTTGCGTCTTCTCCCGAATTTACCCTTGTCCCGAAATCCTCAAATGATTTCACTTGGGGTCCCTTGCAGGAAAAACATATGATCAGGAGGAACAGGACAAACAAGAAGAAGCCATTGCTACAGATATTCCTATCACTTACCCGGGTTTTAAAATAATGCATGACATTCAATGATCAGAATATTACTCATTTTATATAAGGTTTAACCATCACCTAGTGATGACGCCAAGTTCACCCACCGAGACCCATGGCTCGCCATAAATCCCCTGGTGGCTTACAAAACGGAAGTACCTAGCCTGATGTTTTTCACCAAACAGGACCCTTTGCGTTGAAGGGTTATTGATCATATTGCCAAATGCACCCTGATCAATAACCCGTTCCCATTGCTTGCCATCCCTGCTGATATCATAAGAATACAACAAAACGGTACCACTGTAATTTCCATCCGTTCTGGGCACATAGGTGAAGCCCATTATTAAAAGCTCTTCACCCAAGTCCACAGTGATCGAATGGGGATGTTCCTTCACTTCTCCGCCCCAGGGAGTATGCCACATGGTGGCCTTATCGCTATCGATGGCATACCCGGCAGGAAATGCGGAATGCCCTTCACTGGCTTCCATCACGTTCCATTTGGAGGGGCTGATATCAAAGGTTTCTGTAATCACACTTCCTGCCACTTGGAAATCGTTTATGAAAGCCCTTGCCTTTACTATGCCCGGACCAGGGAAAAGAAAGGAGTTCTCATACCGTTTAGAAGTGGCGAACGGTTCACTGCCATCAAGGGTATAGGTAATGACAGGGAATTCTGTCTCTGAATGAATGCTTACCAGTCCTTCTTTATTTCTGGTTATAACAGGATCGGACAAGATCTCGGGGCTAAGATAAAGCCCGAAACCAGAAATCAGGGCATCGTGTCTTGCCCCCGCAATGACCAATCTTACCTGATCAGTTTTGACTGGCGAAATCTTGATCAATCGCTTGTAGCCAATGGTGGTTCCAGATGCAATTTTTTCCCAATGCCCGTTTACCATAGCTTCAATCAAAAACTGCTCAACCCTTTGCCCGTTTGCAATGTATTCTTTAAGTTCAATGACATCAAAGGTTTGATCTTCCGGCAAACTGAATTCAATTATTCCAGGGAAATCCTTAACTGTCCAGTAGGTTTTTGCATTGCCATCAGTCAAGGCACTTCCTTTGCGATTACCAGGCATGGCTTCTTTCAGAAGGTTGACTGAAAAAGCTGCCTTCACCCATTCCCCAAACTCACTAAGCTGGGCTGAATCCTTTTTATGGATCAGACCCCGTTGGTCGGGAGGCACGTTCAATAATAGCAATGCATTCATCCCCACTGAATTGAAGTATATATCAACCAGTTTTGCCAGCGATTTCACCCGCCCATTTTCTGCTTCGTGATAAAACCAGCTGGGGCGAATGGAAACGTCCACCTCTGCGGGATACCAGAACAATCGGTCAGCCTTTTCAATCAGTTCCCTGCTGCCCAGGTCTCCACTCATTGCATCAATACCCAAACCTTGATTGATGGCAACCATTTCAGGGCGTCCACCAGGGGCCAGGGCCGTTACGCTCCATTCGGTCGGTCTGCCATACCCGGATTCGGTGCCTACCCAGCGAATATCTTCACCCTGGATGGCCACCACGGCCCGGGGCTGCAGGCTGTCAATAACGGCAAAATAGGAAGCCCAGTCATATTCCTGGCGCTTTCCGTTGGGCCCTTCCCCGCAAGCCCCGTCAAACCACACCTCGTCCACTCGGCCATACCAACTCAGCAGTTCAGTGAGTTGTTGCCTGAATAAGGCATTGTAACGGGGCGAATCGCCATAGGATGGGGCATTTCTGTCCCATGGTGAAAGATAGACGCCAAACTTTAGCCCCAGGGAATCACAGGCCTCCTTCACTTCCCTAACCAGGTCGCCTTTCCCATCCCGCCAGGGGGATGCTTTAACGGAATGCTCGGTGGTCTCCGTGGGCCAAAGACAAAATCCATCGTGATGTTTTGCTGTCAGGATAACCATCTTCATCCCTCCATCCTTTAAAACCTGCGCCCATTGCAGGGCATCCAGCTCCGTAGGATTAAATTGCTCAGGTGTTTCAGTGCCATCTCCCCATTCACGCCCGACAAAGGTATTGATGCCGAAATGAATGAAGGCAGTCATTTCAAGCTCCTGCCAGGCCAGTTGCTCAGGCGTGGGAATTACATGGGCGGCCATAAAAACCTTCTCATCCAGGGTAGTGGTATTATCAAAAATCACCACCTTCTCATGATATGTTTCGCCCTGGCAAGCAGCCAGGGCAATGGTCAACAGAGCTAAAAGGTTTGCCCGCAGGCCTGATTGCTTTATCATCCCTTAATATTGAATTTGTTGTATGGAAGTGGGCCCCACAAATAGCTCCTCGTTAAGCTGATCAAGGATGGGTTCCTCAATGCCTTGCAATTTCTTTTGCCAGGTCTTGAGCATTTCAAACACCAACACTTCATTCTCACCCTGCCTCAGCCAGGGTGCAGGAATGTACAAAGTTTGCTGTGGACCCACCTGCCAGTAACGCCCAATGTGATGGCCGTTGACCCATACACTGCCCTTGCCAAAATCACGCATATCCAAATAAGTGTCGGCAACTTCCTCAAGGGTGAATGCTCCCTTCCTTAAAACCGGCCATTCATAGGCTTGTCCTTCAATGGACTCAGCAGCAAAGGAATAATCATCCGGGTGATTAAAAGGATATCCGTATATCTCCCAACCCCTAATCTCAGCTCCATCAAAAAATACTGCTTCAGTGATCCCTTTTCGGTTGTCAGTAAGGAAGGTACCAAAATTGATCCGGCCAAGGTTTTCAATGAAAAGTGACAACCTTGCTCCACCTTGTGGAACGGACAAGAAAATGGAATCCAGCTCAGTTCGCCGATCCACAATTCCAATTCGTTTTCCGTCCAACAAAACGATCCCGTAATCACGCAGTTCCTTGATCTTCAACCAGCCTTCGCCTTCAGGAAGGCTGGTTTCATAAAGTACATAGCCGTATCCCTGGTCAATATCCTCAAAACTCAGGGGCTTTTCACTGCGGATAGGCTGCGGCCTATGCTGCTCAAAAAAACTAACCTCGTCAAGCTTAAAAGGCTGTATGGCCATGGAAGGCTTCAGCTCAGGAACATCGGGAATGTAATAGCCTTCGGGCGCATATTTTTTCACCAATTCGCGATATGCAAAGAACTTGTGCGTGGGGTTCCCTGCTTCGTTGATGGGTGCATCGTAATCGTAGCTCTGGGTCTGCGACTGGAAAGGCATATAGGTATCATAATTGGCTCCGTTCATAAACCCGAAGTTTGAGCCCCCGTGCGACATATACATGTTGAGGGAAATTCCGTAATGAAAAATGGAATCCAGGTGCTGGGTGAAGGCTTCCACCGAAGAAGTATGGTGCTTCTTTCCCCAGACATCAAACCAGGCAGGGTACCATTCCGATACAAAATAGGGTCCTCCCCCGTTGATGCGGTCTTGAGTAGCAATGACTTCCTGGGGCTTCACCCCTCCGTTCACAGCAGCATAGGTTCCCGGGAGATGCCCTGCATCAATGGTGGACGGGGGGTCGCAAGTAAACAAGGCACAGCTGAACCCCGCTTCAAGAAAGATATCGCGGTTCAAGGCCAGGTATTCCTTGTCATCCCCGTAAAAGCCATACTCGTTTTCAATCTGCACCATGATGATCGGCCCCCCGTTTTCTATCAGCAGGGGCGTAAGCTGGTTGGCCACCTCATGAACATAGTTGCGGTAGGCATCAATGAAACGCGGGTCTTTGCTGCGCACCTTCAGGTCTTCTTCCTTCAGCAACCACCAGGGATAGCCCCCAAACTCCCATTCAGCACAGACATAGGGACTGGGCCTGAGCATCACCCAAAGTCCCTCCTGTTGCGCCAGGCGAACGAATTCGGCAATGTCGGCGTTGCCTTCAAAATAATACTGACCGGGATAAGGCTCGTGGACGTTCCAGAACATATAAATACTGATGGCATTCATTCCCATTGCCCTGACCATCTGAAGCCGGTCCTGCCAGTATTCACGGGGAATACGTGAAGGATGGATCTCGCCAGAAAAAAACATCACGGGTTCTTCATTCAGCAGGAATTGCCCGCCAGCAATGCGAAAAGTGTTCCTGGACTCCTCCTGGCATCCAAACATAAGACTTACCATAAACATGGCTAAAACTGCAAGTATTCTTCCAAAAACTTTCATAGGAACAGTTGGTTTCAATTTCCTTTAAAAAGAATCCTATTTACTCTACAATAATCTCGCTAACAAACAACCAGGAAGGCTGGCCTTCACCCGAGTGTCCCGGAGGACAAACCCCCTGATTCTTCACCGTAACCCTCACAAAACGTACATTATCAGCAGGCTTCTGAGTGGAATACACTTCCACGAAACGTTCAGCAAGGTTAATGTCCGTTTCGTTCTCCACCCTTTCCAGTAGTTCAAATACCTCGCCGTCCGTTGACACCTCAAAGGACACCCATTGCGGTAGGAATATCCAGGATCCGCTGGTATGAAGGGCATCCACCGAAATGAGGTGCACACTGGTGGGCGCTCCAAGGTCAAGGGTAGCCACCAAATCAACCCCGCGATAACCCTTCCAGTTGCCATCCACATAGCTTCTCGTGCCTGTGATGCCGTTCACCAGGGTATATTCACCTTGACCGTCATAATTGGGACTATTGGGATATTCGGCTGAGATTGTTCCGGCAAAAGCCTTATGGAGCAAATAATCCCGCTTCATGATCTGAGCGCTTGACTTTCCATCAATGAATACCGCTGCTTGTACGGTTGTCGTTTCCTTGATTTCAAAAGGTTCCTTATAGACAGTGGAGTTCGCATCCGGCTCTGAACCATCCAGAGTATAGCGGATCTCTGGCTCAAATACTTCACTTTCAAGGCCGATCATCAGCGACTTATGCTCCAGGTTCACCTCTGGAACTGCTTTCACCTGGAAGGCGCTCATCGAATAATTGAGGCCCTGCTTCTCGTATCGTGCATACTGAGCCTGCATCCTGCGGGAGAAGTCACCCCAGTCGCGGTATTCTTTTTGCGACCAGACCACTTCTGCCAATGCAGAAAGCCGTGGGAATGCCATATACTCCACGTGGGAAGATACGGGCATAAACTCTCCCCAGTGATTGGCCTGTGCCCCAAGGATGTGTTTGGCTTCCTCTTCATTGAGTTCTACAGGAATGGGTTCATAAGTGTAAACCTTTTTCAGCGTGTTATTGCCGCCAAAGGCCGTTGGTTCAATATCAGGATCTCCCTGGTAGTGGTCGAAATAAAGGGGGCTACCGGGTGACATAATCACATCGTGTCCCATCTTTGCGGCTTCAATCCCGCCTGCTACTCCCCTCCAAGACATCACGGTGGCATTGGGCGCCAAGCCGCCTTCCAAAATCTCATCCCAGCCAATGATACGGCGGCCATGCGCATTGAGGAACTCCTCTACCCTGTGAATGAAATAACTCTGCAGTTCTTCTTCATTGGCAAGGCCTTCCTCACGGATACGCGCCTGGCATTTGGGGCAAACCTTCCAGTTGGATTTGTCCGCCTCGTCTCCCCCGATATGGATGTAGGAGGAAGGAAACAAATCCATCACCTCGGTCAACACATTCTCCAGGAACTCAAAAGTTCCATCGTTGCCGGCGCAAAAAATATGGGTAATGGGCCAAACGCCCCCCGTAGCAACGCCCACATTTCCACCTGTACATGAAAACTCGGGATAGGCTGCCAGGGCCGCCATGGCGTGGGCTGGCATCTCAATTTCAGGGATGACTGCGACGTTGCGCTCGGCTGCATATGCCACCAGGGCCCTTACCTCCTCCTGGGTGTAAAAGCCACCATAGGTGGAATTTTCTGGGTCATTTACTACGGGGCGGGCATCCCAGTGCAAATGCGACATATCAACGCGCCAGGCACCCACCTCGGTGAGTTTAGGGTATTGCTTGATCTCCAGCCGCCAGCCCTGATCATCTGTCAGGTGCCAGTGAAACACATTGAGTTTGTGCATTGCCAGCTGATCAATGACCTTATAAATAAATTCAATGGGATGGAAATGACGCGCCACATCCAGGTGCATTCCCCTGTGCCTGAAACGGGGATAATCCTTTATGTTGAGCCCGGGCAGTTTGCCATCAGGCATGGTACTCAAAACCTGGTAAAGGGTTTGAACCCCGTACAGGATCCCGGCTGGCTTATTGGCATTTATTTTAATTCCATTTGGGTTGATTTCAAGCAGATACCCTTCCTCGCCCAATTCTTCATCTATGTCGGCGTTCAAAAAAAACATAATGCTGCCTCCTTCCAATGAGCCTTCCGTAAATGTGGGTCGCAGTTCAAATCCAAGATAGTCAGTCCAAATTTTGGAGGCAATACCCGCAATTTCTGCAAGACTTTGGTCCGAATACAAAATCGGTGTACCTGATCTTATTTTAAACCCTCCCGAGACCTCTTCCATCTCCACAGGTTTGGGTATGAGGCTTATTTCAGTTTGTTTGGGCTGGGGGTTGCACGAAAGCAACATACTGCCCATCAGCACGATGGCAAAAAAACCTGATCTATTCATAGTTTTCAATTTTAAAGGTCCAGGCATATTGTCCCGGCATTTCGTTATACTTCACTTTGCTTACATCAATTTTCAACTGCCCCTCTTCATACGTCCAGGGCAGCAAACCTTCCCTGCCTAACAACGAAATTCGGGTACCGGGCAAAGGTTCCTTTACGGGAAGCACCAATACATCGTCAGGCCACTCCAGGCTGATGGCATATACATTGCCGTGATTGGCGGTATAGACCAAGTACTGCTTCATTGAGCGGTATTCCCCGTGAAGGCCATCACCTTCCGTAATATTCAACCCTGTAAACAAATTTTTTTGAGGTATTACCTCCCTGCTTAGTGAAGGGCTCTCCCACTGAAGGCTGATCCTGGCTTCCTGCAGCCTTTCATGAAATTCAACCTTGATAGGATATTTTTTGCCTTTTTGCAATTGGATCCTTCCTTCCTTCAAACGTGCTTCTCTTTCCCGCATGGCTTCCGACTGGCTGCCTTCAGCCTGTTGATCCCAGAGATCGAGCACCAGTTCACCATCAACATAAAGCCGCATTCCCTCGTCGGCTTCGGCAAGAAATTGGTATTCCTCACTGTAATCAGCCTGAATGAAACCTGTCCAGCTTGCTGTGAAATGATCTTCGGCAATCCCTTCCACAGGTGAATTGCGCACCCAATTGAAATCAATCTGCGGGTCCATGCGCTCCACCAACACCTCTCGCTCCTCCCCTGTCCTGATCCAGGACTCAGAGGCGTATATAGCTTCTTCGTTCACCCCTATCCATTCACCCAATTGCTCCAGGCGTTCCTGTTGCAAGAGCGGAATCTTACCGTCGGCAGCGGGGCCCACGTTGATGGTGATGCCACCCCCGTTGGCAACTGCCCGGACAAAGAAATGGATCAACTCCTCAGGGCTCATGTAAGCATCCAACTTCTCGTTACGGTTCAGTCCAAAGCTTCGCCCCAGTCCGCGAACCTCTGCCCAGGGCCTGTCGGTCTTGATGCTGCCTGAGCTGTATTCAGGGGTTATGAAGCCGATGTCAGCACCGTGCCCCCAGCGGTCGTTAACAATGGCATCCGGTCCCACCAGGTTGTAATACCAGGCGATAAGCTCGCGGGCATGCCAGTCCTCTGCCGAGTGAAACCACTCTCCATCCGTAAAAAGGACCTGGGGCTTGTAGGTCCTGATCACTTCTTTGAACTGAGGGATCATGTGCTGTTCAATATATGTGTGAATGGAATCGTGAGGGTCAATATACCACTGATGCAAGGGGTTATTCCATTCAGGCAGGGAGAAATATAGCCCCAAACGGATATCCCTTTTGCGTACAGCCTCAGCCACTTCGCCCACAACATCCCTGTGCGGGCCCACGTCCACGCTGTTCCAGCCGGGCGCATATTCACTGGGCCACAGGCAATAGCCGTCGTGATGCTTGCTAACAAGGATGATGTATTTTGCCCCGGCTTTCTCAAAGATCCCGGCCCATTCCTCGGCATCAAACAATTCTCCCTTCAGCAATGGGGCAAAATCTTCATATTCGAAGTCCTCACCCCAGTTATTCTTCATGAAGTCAATTCGGTTCTGGGCGCCTGCCTGCAATCCCCGCAGGTACCACTCACCATAAGATTCAGCACCTCCGTAGGAAGGCACCGAATACACCCCCCAATGGATAAATATCCCAAGTTTGGCATCCCTGAACCATTGCGGATAAGGCCTTGATCGAAGCGACTCCCAGGTCGCCTCAACAGCTTGCGCCTGAACCCTGACAGGATTAATTTCAGCAATAAAAAAGGCAAGGATCGCCACTAAAATATTCAGTTTTTTCATTCCTAAGGCAAGTGGTTTTATAATTAATTAGATATATAATTCAATACAACTCAAAAGCCAAAGCCGGCAAAAGGATTTCACCGGCTTAAGCTTCATGAAAGGAGGTTCTAAAGTTCCCTCAACTTGATGTTTTTGTACCAAACATCGTCGCCGTGGTCCTGTAAGCCTATGTAACCTTCCTGGGCAATTTCTGCCCAGTCAGGATTGTATGCAGGAAACTTGCTGTTAGCCACCATTTCGTTCCATTCCGGAGTCCACAAATGGTATTCAACCACTTTTTCGCCATTAAGCCAGTGTTCTACCAGACCTTTGTAAACCAAGATACGGGTCTGATTCCACTCACCCACAGGTTTCACCTTATTCTGGTCCACACCGATCATGTCATACAGGGCACCAGCACTGTGCAATCCTTCACGGCCATCAGGATGGGTGGTGTTGTCCAACACCTGGTACTCGGGGGCAGTATGCCAGATTACCATATCTGGCCTTTCCTGTGCAAGGTATAAAATACCGCTGTTGCCCCCGGGAGAGATTTTCCACTCAAGCGACAGCTCAAAATTGGAAAACTTTTCATCATAAATGATGTCGCCACCTTCCAGGCCACCGGCTTCTCCCCTACCTGAACTAAAACAACGAAGCATGCCATCGGCCACTTCCCATCCTGTTGGAAAAAAGTCCTTGTTATAGCCACGCCATTTCCCGGGAGTCTCCCCGTCGAACAGCAGCATCCAGCCATCGGCAATTTCCGCTTCGCTCAGGGTGTTGTCCACCACAATGACTTCTTCTGTTTCTGCATCCGCTTGCTGTTGTGGCCCATGGCAGGCAGCCAGGCCAAAAGCGGCAATCATTAAAAACAATAGTTTTTTCATCTTCGCTCAAATTTTGATTTGTAAGTAATGTTTTGTAAAAAACGAAAAGTTTAAAGGGTCCATCCTGCCCTGTAAGTGTGCCTGATATATTCTTCAGCAGCTTGTTTGGCGTTCATGGTCTCGTGACGGGTGTCGAAGTGCGGGTGTCCGTCAATGACTTCAAACTTGTCGCTCTGCACGACCCTGATTTCGTCGTTGTCGCCAATATTGGTAAAGCGCATGTTCTCGCCATCCCAGAGCAGTTCGCGCTTCAGGTCCTGAAGCCTTACCGCGACCACTCCCATCACCACCATCTCATTCATCGGGCCTGAATAGCCAAAGTATGAACTGGCTTCAACCCTGTGCTCAGGGCTTTCCTTGCAGGCACGCACCCAGTCCGTCTCGTGGCTGGTAGGCACACGACGCATGGTCGGGGCAGGTCTCTTGTAATTTTTATCGTAGTCGAGGGGCAGCAGGAATGGGTCTTTACCATAACAGCCTGTCATGATTTTCCCCTTGGTGCCTATCAACAGACAGCCCCCGTTGGGGTCGCGTCCCATGATTTCTCCGTCGGGCAGTTCTTCCGGCCTGGGAGGCAACAGTCCCCCATCCCACCAGGTCACGCTAACCTCGGGCATTTCTACGTTCATAAATTTCTCCCTTTCGGGGAATACAAACTTCACCACTTCCGCCAGGGGTGGCGACTCAGTATTGAATTGTGAGGAACTGCCCTGCACCCGCGTAGGGTATTTCAGCTTAAGTCCCATAAAGATTGGGTCCATAATATGGCAAGCCATATCGCCCAGGGCACCGGTGCCAAAGTCCCACCATCCGCGCCAGTTCCAGGGCGTATATATTGGATGATAGGGGCGATAGCGTGCAGGTCCGAGGAAAAGATCCCAGTTCAGCGTATCAGGAACAGGATGCACATCAATTGGCCTTTGCAATCCTTGCGGCCAGATGGGACGGTTGGTCCAGGCGTGGGCTTCCTTTACCTCACCGATGGCGCCATCCCATAGCCATTCGCAAGTCTGGCGAATGCCTTCGCCTGAGTTACCCTGATTGCCCATCTGGGTGGCCACCTTATACTCTTTGGCAATACGAGTCATCTCACGCGACTCCCATACCGAATGCGTAAGGGGCTTCTCACAATAAACGTGTTTGCCCATTTTCATCGCCTGGATGCTGATGATTGCGTGCGTATGGTCAGGCGTGCCTACCACCACGGCATCAATGCTGTCACCCAGCTCGTCGAACATCCTCCGCCAGTCATAATACTTGCGAGCATTGGGATATTCGCCCATGATCTTACCGGCATATTTCCAATCGACATCACAAAGGGCCACGATGTTCTCGCTATTCACCGCTCGGATTACCCCGCCTCCGCGACCTCCGACGCCCACCCCCGCGATGTTCAGCTTATCGCTGGGCATGCGATGGCCCAGCCCCGACACCACATGGCTGGGCATGATCATAAAGCCTGCTGATGCCACAGCCGCATTGCGGATAAATTTCCTGCGGTCCATGCCATTGCTCTTGTTGTCATTCTCTTCCATGGTTCTCGTTATTTAATAGGTGTGATTGAATATAATGAAAACTCTGTTCTGCACAATGCAGTGAGGTCCCTTCCGAGCACTCCTCCTGCTCATAGATCAGCAATTCAACCCCTGCCTTTCGGCCCGAAGCAAGCACCGTCTTAAAATCAATAAGCCCGTTTCCTATGATGCAACTGCTGCCAGAAAAATCAACATCTTTCAGATGCAGCATCGAAAATCTTCCGGGATGGTTCTCAAAAAAAGGAATAGGATCTAATCTTTCCCTTGCAAAGAAATAAGTATCGGCTTGGAAAGACACCAGCCCTGCTTCCGTTTCAGAAAGCAGTATTTCGTATGGAAGTACGTCTCCAATTTTTCGTAACTCAAAGTCGTGGTTGTGATAGGCAAACCTTACCCCAAATTCCCTGCAGACCTCCCCAATCCGGTTCATCTCATCTGCAGCGGCCTTGAAGTCATCAATACTAGTGGTAGGCCGGCTGCCAAAAGAAGGCAGGACAAGAAAACGCATTCCGATGGCTACAGCCTTTTCGGCATATTCCCTGGCATTGTCAATGGTTATGCCCGTATGCGAACCGTAAATTTCCAGGCCAAGACTATCACAAAACGTTTTGAACTCCCTAGCAGGAATGCCGTAGAAACTTCCGTTGTAACCATATGGTTCAATCCCAGTAAAGCCCATCACACTCAGGGCCTCAAGCGTTCCTTTCAGGTCGGTGTTGATCACATCTCGCACCGACCAGAGCTGTACTCCCAGCTCCTTCCTATCCGTTATGCTTTCTTCCCCCGATGCTCTTCCTGAACATCCCGGCAGAAACAATCCAAGGGAAAGCAGCTTAAGAGACTGAAAAAACTCCCTGCGGGTGGTCATAAGCTGATGGTTTTGTGATTGGCCTGAATCAGAAAGAGATGGATCCCAAACGACCTATAAATTTATGACGCTTTTTTGATTATGACTCAAAATGGCCGCTTCAATGATTTCCAGATTCAGAATGGCATCTTCAACAGAAACTTTCTGAGCCTTATTCTCCCTAAGGGATGCCAGCACATCTTCGTAAAAGCCCATATAATGGCCGGGCAGTGTCGGATATTTAATTTTCAGAGGTTCTTTGCCCGCCACCGAATTCAAAACACCGAACATTCTCCTTGACTCCCAGCCAAAACCTGCTGTGTCAGGTTTTTTTCCTTTTTTCAAGGCTGCTTCCTGAATATCCAGGCCATATTTAACATAGGAGCCAAGGGTGCCATGCACTTGGAAACGGGGACCCGTCTCGCGGACAAATACGCTGGCCTGAAGTGTGGCTGTTGTCTTTTGATAAAACAGTTTCAGGTCGAAGCTGTCGTTAGCAAGACTCCCTTCCCGCTGGAAGTGCAGCCGGCACCACACCCCTTGGGGTTTGCCAAACAGGCAAATGGCCTGGTCGATGAGGTGAGGGCCCAGGTCATACATTGTGCCGCCACCCTCTGCCTGGGTATATCGCCATTCAGCACGGGAAACTGCAGGCTGGTAGCGGTCGAAGTGCGATTCAAAATCCAGCACCTCTCCCAGACGACCTTCCCTGATGATCTGCTGCAGGGTCATGAAATCCCCGTCCCAGCGACGGTTGTGATATGGAAAAACATTCTTGCCGCAGGCCATGCTTCGGTCACCGATCTTTTGCATATCTTTACTGCTCATGGTCACGGGTTTCTCAATGATCACGTGCTTTCCGGCCTCCAAGGCAGCCATGGCCTGGGCGTAATGCATGGGGTGCGGGGTAGCAAGCACCACCAAATCAATGGAGGAATCCCCCAGCATCTCCTCAAAGCTCCGGATGATCCTGGCAGAGGGGTAAACCTTTCCTGCCTCAATTCCTGAAGTCACAATGGTGTGCAGCTCAAAGTCAGGATGCCTGTCCACAAAGGGTGTGTGAAAGACCCTGCCTGAAAGGCCGAATCCAACCACAGCGGTGCGAATGGGTGTTTTTTTTTCTTTTTTCATTCCTATACAATTTCTTCGTTGGCCTCATCCCAGTAAACCTTACGTCCATCGTGATAAGAGATGGTTCCCATATGGGCAGTGATGGCCTCTTCAAATGATTGGTCAATGTTGCAACTCGGTTGGGTGCCGTCGCCTTTGCGGATGCAGTTGATCCACTCGCGCAGGTGCAGATGCGAGGTATCGTAGCTCTTGCCATCGCGGTAGGTGTAGAGCAGCCCCCGCTCGGCAAAGTACTTCTCTGTAGGTGAGGTGATGGCATCCACCTTATCCTGCCCGGGGACATATGAGAACAGCGGCATATGGGGTTCTATCCTCCCCAGCCTGATCTCTTCAGCATAACGGGTCGATTTAGGGTCAGCTTTGATCAGCAGGGTCTCGTCCAGCTCCATATAGCCATCGTGCCCCATGATCACTTTCCCGCGTTTCTTCTCACTGGCCAGCGTAGCGCTGTACAGCAAGGTCAGATCACGTTCAGGATATTCAAAAGCCATATTAAGCACATCGGGCACGCTGCGTCCATCCTTATAAAAATACACACCCCCTGTAGCCATTGCCGATCGTGGGATACCCAAATCAAGGATCTGGTTGAGGGCATCGTATTCATGCGTAAAGAGGTCGCCACTCAGGCCTGTGCTGTAATCCCACCAACAGCGCCAGCGGAAGAATCGTTCCAGGCTAAAGTCGTGCCAGGGCGCAGGACCAATGAACTGCTTCCAGTCGATATTGCCTGCATTGGCCTCGGGGTCAATGTCGTACACCCATGCGCCGTTGGGGTCATTACGGTTGGTGCAGACCTCTATCAGCGAGATTTTGCCAATCACCCCCCTTTCAATGAGAGACCTCGCCACCTGGTAGCTGTCGGTCTGCCTTCCCTGGTGCCCCAGCTGGAAAACGATTCCTGTATCCTTGACCACTTTTCTTACCTCAAAGGTCTCCTCCACGGTCCACGAAAGGGGCTTTTCACAATAGACGTGCTTGCCTTGACGGGCTGCTTCAAGCACAACAGGCACGTGTATATGATCGGGCGTGACGATGACTACAGCATCCACGTCGGAAGCTGCGCAAAGCTCCTGGTAGGTTCCGTAACGTCTGGGAGCTTCACCCATCTCTCCGCCCGTACCCTTGCGGAACAGGTTGGCGCCCACTTCCATTCCGTTCAGGGCATGCTTGTCGAACACATCACAGACGGCAGTGATCCGCACATTCAGGTCATCCTGGGCATGGAATTCGTCCATATATTCTTTCCAGTACTTGTTAATGGCAGCCCATTCACTGTACTCGTCAATGCGCGAGGGGTGCAAAAACCCCAACGCTTTAAGCAGGTAGCGTCCCCGGCTCCCCGTGCCCACAAAGCCCAGACGGAGAGTCTGCCCCCCCGCCACCAGGGGCACTCCCTTGGGGATAATGTCATCCTCGCCGCCCAGCAAATCCAGGCGGCTGGCTTTCAACTCACCAAGGTGCTTAAATAGCCCGTAGCCCAATATGCCAAAGGCAGGCACTGCAGCCAGCCCTTTCAGGATGTCGCGACGTTTGAACTGCCCATTTGCCCCGGGCTGAAGGGTTTTCCTGTCCTTGTTTTCCTGATCCATAGAATTATCTTGCAATGGTTCATGATTTTTTTAAAAGTCTATCCAGCCCGAAGATATGGGCCGTAGGGAAGCTCATTACCACCCCCAGGGCCACCAGCTCCACAAGGGTCTTGTCGATGACAAAATAAGTGCCATCCACAGGAAAAAGGTATTCAATGGAGGGAAATGGTGGGTGCGACAGATAATACAGGCCCAGCAGCACCATCCCCCCAAGGGCTGCAGGTCTTACAAGCCAGCCCAGCAGTAGGAAAAAACCAATCAGGGCCAACCCCCAGGCATTTACAAAATCACTCACAGCCAGCAAGGAGGGATTGAAAGCGATCCATTCGAAAAACGGCTTCATAAAACCGCCCGAATCCATCAGGTAGGCCTTGGCTGTCCAGGCTGGATTCAAAACCTTCACCATCCCCTCATAAAAGAAATGCCAGCCGATCGCCATCCGCAGCAACACCAACCAGAATAATTTACCTTTTGTATATTCCATTTTTCCCCAGGAATTATTATTAAATATTGTGCAAGCCCCGAAATTTTGCCTCGCACGGGCTTTAACCGAAACCGCCTGCTTCAATCAACCCATCTACAGCCATTTTTCATTTCTCATTCCTCATTTCACCTGCCAGCCCTTATGAAAAACCTGCCATCAACCTTCCCTGACCGTGTGAAGCCGAACCTGACAAGACCCTTACACGACCATGGTACGAGCATGGTCCCCCAATGGCTAATAAGAGTAAGATGAAAAAAACCTTTTTTCAAACGAAAAGTTTTTATTGTAAAAATTAAGATCTCAGGCATTTATTCATTTTGTTTTATCATTCTTCACTTTTTATTTCCACCACCCTGCTTCCCCTACCAGAGCGGTCGAATGCCCTGAGCTTCACAAGCGGGGCATTGACTTCCACGGGCCCCGTGTACTCTTCCGATTCGAAAGAAGGCTCCTGTCCATCAAAGGTATAGCGGATCACCAGTCCGGGAAATTCGACATTGGCGTGGAGCTTCCCATCCTGAATGATGGCTCCGGGCAATGGAATACGGTAATTAAAGCCTCCGTATAGCCTCGACAGCCTGGGCAGCTCTCGTCGGGCAAGGGTGTTGGCAAAGACATTCCAACCAGCTTCCACCTGCTCAACGCGGGTTAGCGGGTCGGGATTATTTTCCCAAATCCTTTCTGCTCCCCAAACCGTTTCAGACAGTCCGATCAGTTTGGGCAGGAGGGAATATTCCATCATTTCCGGGCCAAAAATGGTTTCAGCCCACAATTGTGCCTGAATGCCCAGGATATTGCTTCTGGCCTCAGGACGAAGGCGTTCCATATTGGCGTAAGCTATTTCGGGATCTACGGGATTACCCATATTGTCGCGAAGGTTGGTGATGAACACGTTGAACGGGCTGAAATGCCAGGCATCGTGGGTCTTTACGAAACCACCCCAATAAAGGCCAGGCTCTTTGGGGTCTTTATTGTATGCCAGATCGAAATAAAAGTTGGTGACGTGGCTCAGGATCACAGGATAGCCTGCATTCGCAAAGCGATAGGCCAGATCCTGCATCCCCCAGAGGCTGTTCCATGCATTGGGAATGACGTGTCCGCCAGCCAAGGCAGGGTTCACCACGTGCTTTCCGTGCTCATCCCTGATCATCGCCATTTCTTCCCAGCCCGCCATTTTAAGGTTCCTTTCCTTGAAAACCTCGAGCGCACGCTTAGAGAAATAGGCTTGCATGTTGTCGTGGGCGCCTGTAAGGCCTTTTTCTTTGATCAGTGCATCCACCATGGGTGATTGGGTCCAGGCACCGCCAGGCACTTCGTCGCCTCCGATGTTGACTATTTCGAGAGGCGCTCCCGCTTCTTCATACATCGCGATGATTTCATCCAGAACGGTTTCCAGGAAATGATAGGCCGATTCGCGAGCCACATTCACCACGTTGTCCCTGAAACTCTGGGCCGTGTAATATTCAGAGGTTTCTTCCGGGTCGATCAGGCGGAATTCATTGGCTGCAACCTCATCACCTGCAGCCATGAATTTCTCATAGCGGGCTTCCATAGCTTTGATAGCAGCGCGCGAATGCCCCGGCATATTGATCTCGGGGATGATCTGTATATGCCTTTGGGAGGCATATTTAAGGATTTCCAGGTAATCTCCACGGGAGTAGTATCCATTGCCCCAGCTGCCGGCAGCATTGGCAAAAGGACCTGAGCCATAGGCTGGATGAAGCGCAGAGGCGTCCATCGTGGTATGCCCGCGCTTACTGCCCACTTCGGTCAATTCGGGCAGGGCAGGGATTTCCAGACGCCAGCCTTCGTCTTCCGTCAGGTGAAAGTGCAATCTGTTCATTTTGTAGAAAGCCATCAGATCGAGCACCTTCAGGATGCTTTCCTTTTTCTGGAAGTTGCGCGCAACGTCGATATGCAATCCACGATAACCAAAGCGGGGAGCGTCTTCGATATGGATTACCGGCAAAGAAATTCCTTCGGTTTCTTTCAAAATCACCTCAATGGGAAGCAGGGCAACCAGGCTCTGCATCCCATAAAACACGCCAGCACGGTCGTTGCCTTCTATACGAATAATTTGGTCTTCTTTCACTTCAAGGCGATAGCCCTCCATAGACTTCCCCTGAATCTCAAAATCATTGAGCGAAAGGACAATGGAGGCCTGGGTACTGGAGGCGGGTTCTATAATGCGGATCGATTTACCAGAAATATTTTCAAGCATATTGGCAAGCCAATTCGCTTCCTCCTCCAATCCAACTTCATAAGAAATGGTCAGGGGATCCTTAAAAACAATTTGTTTTCCACTCCTTTGAACCGATAAAGGGCTGGGAATAATGGGCAACAAGTCCTCCTCAGACACAAGCGAAGCTTTGGAGTTTTCCTCAAAAACCAGTTCGGGAGTAGGCATAGGAGTGCGGTCGCCATTGTGCCTGATGATCTGCTCAGGGCGTTGGAAAGGCAAAATTGTATATTGCTTCACCTCCACGATTATTTCCTCACCTTCCTTTCCGTTAAAAACAAAATAAAGTCCTGAAGGCGCATCCGATTCCTTGATCCACCAGGCTTCACATTCGTATATTATTTCGACTTGCTCACCGGGTTTCAGCGAAAACCCTTCCAGGGGAATAATCCGGTACCAGTCGCCATTGATGTGCTCAAGCCTTACCCCGGAGGCCTCTTCGGTGCCAATCACCCCTCTGGGCGATTGGTTATAGTACAGCGCCCAATTTTCCCCGGTCAGGGTGAATTGACCGTTGTTGGCAATCGTAAAGCGGGCTTTCACGGCAGGGGCTTCCGAATACTGATTGCTGATGAGCTCCCATTCTAGGGCAAAGTCATTTTCACCAGGGAAAAGGTTCCGCTGGCAAAATGTCATTACAATCAGGCTAAGCAGCAAGAACGGCAAAGCGTTTTTTAAGGGTTTTTTCATTTTTTGAACAGATAGAAGGATATGGAAGAAATTTTAAAAAAGAGGAATTCAAATTGTTTATTATTTTTGCTCCTAAATCAATTTAGGTCGCAAGATAATAAAAATTTAAAATCGCAATAAAAAAATCAAAATGATGATAACACACTTCAGGATCATAGCTATTCTTTCCGTTTTCTTCTTTTTGCCTTTCAGCGAAAGTTTTTGTCAGCGAACAGGAAATATTGTGGAATATTTCGGAAAAGACCGCATAGAAAATACTGAAGAAGGAATGATCCTTCACCAGTTTTCCAAAGCGCTTGTCCTGAGGGAGTCTGTCCGCCCTGCTGTTTTGACAGGCGGAGAGGATGTGGTGGCCTGGCAAATAGCCACAGGCCGTTTTGAAAGGCCACTTACAGGTCAGATGTTGAAGGACAATTATAAAAGCGATCCAATTGAACTTGTATGGGAAGCCATTACCGCTGATTCAGCAGGCACTTTCAGCGGAAACCTGGGGAGGTCGTGGGTGTATATGGAGCTTGAATCGCCTGAAGCGATGAACGTGTTGCTCGATGCCAAGGGACATACCATCACTTATATCAATGGGATGCCCCACGAAGGCGACCATTACGATTTTGGATATACCCTCATTCCATTTACACTGAAAAAGGGATTGAACCAGTTCCTTTTCTCTCACGGCAGGTTTGGCCGCGTTAGTGCAAAGATTGTCTTGCCCGCACAAGAAGTCCTTTTCTCGCAAAGGGACAAAACCCTGCCCGCCCTCATAAGGGGTGAAAATGATGCCAAATGGGGCGCCATCAGGGTTGTCAATAACAGACAGGAGACCCTGAAGGGATACACAATTACCTGCCGGCTGCGTTCGGGTGAGAGCCTTAGCACGCCGATGGACCAGATCATTGGGATGACTTCCCGCAAGGTTAAATTTCAAGTGCCTTCTCCGCGCCGCAATACGCGGGCCGAAAAGCTGGCTGCCACCCTCACTCTGTTTGATGAATCAGGCAAGGAGGTACACCGAGCCGGGATTGAGTTGAATCAGCAAGACATAAGCCGCCATCACGAACGCACTTTTGTTAGCAACATCGACGGCAGCGTGCAGTATTACAGTGTGGCGCCATCAACCTCTAAAGGCCCGGGGCAGGCTTTTGTGCTCTCTACCCACGGCGCCTCTGTGGAGGCCACCAACCAGACCCGTGCCTATAAGCAAAAGGACTGGGCACACATCGTAGCCCCCACCAACCGCAGGCCCTTTGGATTCAACTGGGAGGAATGGGGGCGGATAGATGCCCTGGAAGTGATGGAAGATGCCAGGAAAATATACCCCACTAACCCAGCCAGGACATACCTGACAGGGCATTCCATGGGGGGACACGGCAGCTGGTTCCTGGGCGCCACCTATCCCGACCGCTTTGCCGCCGTTGGTCCTGCAGCGGGCTATGCCGACATCATTGGCTACCGCCGCAGCGCTTCCGATTCACTGCGGGCCGGTAACCCTCACTTTGAAATGATTTACCGCGGCGCTATGCCCGGGCGCACGCTCAATCTGATCCGCAATTACCTGCAATCGGGGATTTATGTCCTCCACGGCGATGCCGATATAGTGGTACCTGTTGAACAGGCGCGCAATATGCGTGAACGCCTGGGAGCATTCCATAACAACTTCAGCTACCACGAACAAATTGGCGCCACTCATTGGGATGGCGACCATTCGATGGATTGGGCCTTGCTGTTCGACTTCCTGAAGCAAAATACAATACCTGCGGTGAAAGACGTGAAGCACATCGAATTCACAACCGCTTCTCCTGCTGTTTCTGCCAGCAATTACTGGGTGGTGGTCAATCAGCAGATCAGGCATTATATGGTTAGCACCGTTGACCTGAAGCGCAACCAGGACACCATTTCAGGAATCCTGGAAAACATCAAAAACATTAGCCTGAAATTGTCTGAACTGGAATTTGAACATCAGCCGGTCATCCAAATCGGCAAGCAAATTATTCAAGCCGAAAAGGGAAGGGATATTAGCCTTGCTTTCAACAACGGACAATGGGAGATCAGCGCGCCCCCTGACCCAAAGGAAAAGCATCCTGCCCGCTATGGAGGGTTCAAGCTGGCTTTCACCAACCAAATGGTCTTTGTCTACGCTACAGGCGGCAAGCCAGAAGAGAATGAATGGTATCAGAACAAGGCCCGCTATGATGCCGAGACCTTTCTTTATCGCGGCAACGGATCTATCGAAATCGTAGCCGATATCGACTTCTCCCTCTCGGCTTTTGCTGACCGCAACGTGATCCTTTATGGCAATGCAGACAACAACAAAGCCTGGAACTTATTGCTAAAAGATGCCCCCGTAAAGGTAGAGCCTGGGGTGATCCATTTCGGGCCTTACAGCCTGAGGGGCAATGACCTGGGAACTTATTTCATGTACCCCCGTCCCGACAGCGAAACAGCCAGCGTGGGTGTAGTGGCAGGAACAGGCCTGGAGGGGATGAAAGCCCTGGCGCCCAATGACTACTTCTCGGGCATTACGGGCTTCCCCGACCTCTTGATCTTCAGCACTGAGTGGCTGCGTTCGGGAATGGAAGGCATCCGCGTAAGCGGCTTCTTTGGAAATGACTGGAGTATTGATCAGGGCGACTTTAGGATGAATTAATATTATAAAACCCTTGTCTTGAAAAAATTCCTGTTCATTCTTGTCCTTCCATTTCTTTCTGGAAGCACCTTTTCGCAAAAAGTCCTGTTCGAGACTTTTCCCAAGAAATATGTGGCTTATAGAACTACAGAGGCGCTTGTGATGAACGGCCTGCTGGATGAAGCCGACTGGCAGAACGTGCCCTGGACTGACGACTTTGTGGATATTGAAGGTTCTCTTAAGCCCAGGCCCGTTTACAGGACCAGGGTGAAGATGCTGTGGGACGAGGAGTATTTCTACATCGCCGCCGAACTGGAAGAGCCCCACCTCTGGGCTACTTTTACCGAGAGGGAAACCATTATCTTTCACGAAAATAACTTTGAGGTCTTCATTGACCCCAATGGAGACACCCACAACTATTATGAGCTAGAGATCAACGCACTGGGCACGATTTGGGATTTGTTGCTCCCAAAACCCTACCGCAATGGTGGGGCCCCCATCAGCGCCTGGGATGTTGCGGGATTTAAATATGGCATAAATCTCAGGGGCACCCTCAATGACCCCTCTGACCGCGATACACTTTGGACCCTTGAGATGGCCTTCCCCTGGAAGATCCTCAAAGAGGCCGCTCCTGGAAAACGCAAGCCTCATCCGGGTGAGCAATGGCGAATTAACTTTTCCAGGGTGCAGTGGCAAATCGAAGCCGTTGACGGGCAATACAAAAAGGTCATCAAGCCCGAAACAGGTTTTCCATATCCCGAATACAACTGGGTTTGGTCCCCGCAAGGGGTCATCGACATGCACCGCCCCGAGTCGTGGGGCTATGTGCAGTTTTCGGGACTGAAGGCAGCTGAAGGAGGAGAGCCGGTTGTCATCAACCCCGACGAATACCTCAAGTTTGTCCTTAGGGAGTTGTATTATTTACAGCACCGTTTTTTCTGGGCGCATCAGCGCTATGCAAAAAGCCTGGAAGAACTGGAACCTGAAGATCCTGAATTCTTTGCCCCCTGCCCTGTGGTTTTTGATGTGGCTCGAACCCGATTCAGACTTTCTATCCCCTCTGCTGCAGGGAATGCCACCTGGCACATCAGCGAAGACAGCCGTATCTGGAAAACCTCCTTAAAGCTGGAGGAAAGGGGCATGTTTTACTAAATCAGAAATTTTCGCACTTTACTAATATTTTACCATTTAATAATGAAACGACTGTATTCTTTTAGCCCCCTGTTTTTATTGATGCTTTCGCTGGGCTTCTTTGCTTGTGATAAAAACGATAACGATGAGCCCCAGGAGCCTGTAATTCATAACATCAAGACTTTTCAGTCGGTAAGGCATGCCTATGGCGGAGCACAAAGCCAGACGCATGAAGGGACCTTCAATTTTCCTGTGGATCCCACAAAGGTAGAGAAGATCCGCATGTTCATCAAACTCCGGTGCCCGGAAGGGGGCTGCAACGCCTGGGATGTCTTTGCCAACATCAAGGTTTGGGATGAGGATTCGGAGCGTTGGTTTGAGCTGGGCCGATACATCACCCCTTACGGTGTGGACAACGCTAAGAGGCCGCAGGGGTTTATTGTGGATGTCACCGATTTCAAATCCCACCTTCACGGCGATGTAAAACTCCGCTCATTTATCGAGGTCTGGGGCGGTGACGGCTGGCTGGTTACAGTCGATTTCGAAGTGACCGAGGGTAATCCCGACTATGCCTATTATGCAATCGAAAATGTCATCGATTATGCCAACCATTCGCTCCACGGGGTTCCTTACGGAGAGCACCATGATTTCGTGCTGGAGCGCACCTTGAGCATTCCTCAGAACGCCAAAGAGACTTGGCTCAGGACCATTATCACAGGCTGGGGCCATGCCACGCCTCTGGATCCAGGTGGCCGTGGGTGCGCCGAATGGTGTTTCCGAACCCATCAGGTGGCCATCAACGGAAATGCAATGTTTGACCACGAAATGGGCGCACTCGGTTGCGGGCAGAATCCCGTTCAGCCTCAAGGAGGCAACTGGGCTCCCGACCGCGCGGGTTGGTGCCCCGGAATGGAAGCGCCTGTGCGGACGGATAAGTTCCAGAACCCGATGAACGGTACAAGCTTTACCTTCAATTACGAGTTCCAGGAATGGGAGAATAACTTCCAATACACGGGAGATAACCCCCACGCTTATTATGCCATCACAACCTTTGTAATCGTCAAGAGCAATGAGCCCATTGTAAAACCGGAAGTACAATAAACACAGAATAGATGCACAGAAGAACATTCATGCGCAAGGCGGGATTGATGGGTCTGGGGCTGGCAGCCGTCAACTACCTGGGCTTTGCCTGCAGCCGTGATGCCAAGGGCACGGGCTGGAAAAACTGGGTATGGATAACCCCCGGAAGAGGCATCAGCGACGAGGACTGGCTAGGTCACCTGACCACCATCAAGAAAAGCGGGATTGACGGGGTCTTCCTGCAGGTGTACAGCAGCCATAAAGCCTGGTGGCAAACAGACCGGTTGCCAGTGGAGGAGCCTCTGCTGGAAAGGTTAATCGTTTTAGGTAAAACAATTGGACTGGAAGTGCATGCCTGGATATGGACTATGATCAACAACAACCCATATTTTATTGAAAACCACCCCGATTGGTATGCCGTGAACGGCCTGGGGCAGCCTTCGCACAGCCATCCTGCCTATGTGGGATATTATCGCTTTATGTGTCCAAATAACCCCGGGGTAAGGGAATTTGTCAGCGAAAACGTGCAGGCCCTGACTAAGGTCCCAGGGGTGTCCGGGGTGCATCTCGATTATATAAGGCTTCCCGATGTGATCATAGCTGAAGGGCTGCAACCCAAGTACAACATTGTCCAGGATCGCGAATACCCCGAATACGACTATTGCTATTGCGAGATTTGCAGAAACAAATTCAGGGAGGAAAGTGGCATTGACCCCCTGAAGGACCTTGAGGATCCTTCGGCCAATGAACAGTGGAGGCAATTTCGCTATGACTCCATTACAGGGCTGGTAAACAATGAATTGGCGCCTATTGCAAGGGGCAGAAACATTCCGATCACGGCAGCCGTTTTTCCCAACTGGGAAGGTGTCAGGCAGGAATGGCGAAAGTGGAAGCTGGATGCCTTCTTCCCTATGCTGTATCACATCTTTTACAATGGCGACCTGCAATGGATCGGCGACAACCTGAAGAAACTTATTGCAGACCTGGAAACTCCCAAGCCCGTGTATTCTGGCTTGTTTATCTCCTCGCTGACGCCTGGAGAGCTTGAGGAGGCCCTTAAGATATCACATACATCAGGGGCTTCCGGCGCAAGCTATTTTGCATTCAACCATTTAAACGAAGACCATTTGAAAATCATCCGTAATTTCTAAGCCTGGTATCATGAAAAAATTCATTAGCCTGGGGTTCATTTTGCTTTACCTGGTCTTTTGGGGATGTAAACAGAATGCCTCTGAAATAAAGGTCATTGGTTTCAATATCCGGTACGACAATCCCGATGACGGGATTAATGCCTGGCCCAACAGGATTCCCCTGGTAAAAGCATACCTGTCAAAAGAAAGTCCTGACATCATAGGCTTCCAGGAAGCCTTGCATCACCAGGTAAAAGACTTGGAAGGCCTTTTGCCCGAATACAGGTGGGTAGGCACAGGCCGAACGAACGGAAAACAGGAAGGGGAATACGTCCCGGTATTCTTTAAACGTTCTGTTTTTGAAATGGAAGATGAAGGACAATTCTGGCTGTCGGATACCCCTGAAGTCCCCGGCAGCATAGGCCCCGGAGCCGTTTTACCAAGGATAGCCACATGGGTGAAACTGACCCATAAGGCTTCACAAATCCCCGTTTTCGTTTTCAATACCCATTACAGCCACGTAAGCGATGAGGCAAGGCGACAAGCTGCAGAAATCATGGCAGAAAGGATGAAACGCATTGCAGGCACAGCCCCGCTGATCCTTATCGGCGATTTCAACATTGAATTCCAAAGTGAGACCTATCAGCAGGTAAGCAATCTTTTTCATTCCAACAACTACTTAATGAATACAGTAGCACACATGGACCCTGAAAAAAAGCCAGCAAAAAAAACTTATCAGGGATTTTCTGAAGCTACCCGGGGCTCATTCATCGACTTCATATTTGTCAATGAGCATTTTTCTGTGAAAGATTTCCGAATCGACAAGGTAAAAACCGATTCGGTTTATATTTCCGACCATTGGCCCGTTAAAACCTTGCTGAAAATTCAATAACAAGCTAACCTTAACAACTGTTTTTATGCTGCATCCACGGGTTTGATCCACAGGGTTTTGTGATCTGGTCTAAGGATGAAAATGAATTGTTAAATTAGTGTTAAGAATTTTTTTTGATTTTTTCTAAATCGTTTTAGTTTTTTTATACATTTGTCAATTGCCATATGTTCAATATAACATATAGAACAACCGAATGGTTTCGGCAAAACGTTCTTTATTTTCAATTCATTTCTAAATTTCATTAACCAACATCCAAAATTAATAACCCAATTACCAACAAAACAAAATCTATTATGAGAAAGAAAATTCTGTCTTTTGTTTTGACCATGGGGTTTTTGGTCACTCTTGCCTATGGCCAGGACCTATTGGTTACAGGTACAGTCACCAATGCGGCTGACGGGACTACGCTTCCCGGGGTCAGTGTGGTGATCAAGGGCACGACGGTAGGTGTCTCGACAGACATCAACGGGAATTACTCCATCAGGGTTCCCCAGGGGTCGACCCTTCAGTACACCTTCATTGGGATGAACGCCGAAGAGGTGCTCATTACCCGGGCAGGGACCTTCAACGTGGTCATGGTTCCTGAGGAAACAATGCTGGAAGAGTTTGTCGTTACGGCTCTTGGCATTGTCCGCGAGAAAAAGTCTCTGGGTTATGCCATGCAGGAAGTAAGCGGTGATGCCCTTGTGCAGACCGGCGAAGCCAATTTGGCCAACACCCTTACGGGAAAAGTCTCCGGCCTGGAAGTCGTACGTTCCAGTACGGGTCCTGCCGGTTCTTCAAAAATCGTTCTCAGGGGTTACAGCTCACTTACAGGCGATAACCAGCCCCTGATTGTTGTGGATGGAATTCCCATGAACAACTTCACGGGAGCTTCCAACAACGACTATTGGAATCCCTCGCTTGACTTTGGTAGCGGCATGTCAGACCTTAACCCCGAAGACATCGAAAGCATTTCCGTTCTGAAAGGGGCTTCCGCTGCGGCTCTTTATGGTTCTAGGGCCGGTAACGGGGTTATCCTGATCACCACCAAATCGGGCACATCAAAAGAAGGCCTTGGAATTACCTTTTCTTCGTCCCTGGGTATTGAAAGCATTTTCTCCAACCCCGAGCAGCAAAGCAGCTTCGGACAGGGTGCTGACGGGATTTTCAACAACCAGTCCGGCTTAAGCTGGGGTCCTGCCATTGAAGGACAAATGGTTGAAAATTGGAATGGTCAGCAGGAAGCAATGACTGCTTACGACAACGTGAAAAATTTCTTTGAGCCTGGCATTAACCAGAACTATTCCCTCTCTTTCCAGCAGCAGTTCAATAAGTCATCGATCTACACCTCGCTGACCCGCCGCAATGACAAGAGTGTCATCCCCGGTGCCGAGCTGACCCGTACAAACCTTTTGGCCCGTTCGGTCTCCAACTTCGGAAGTGAAGACCGCTGGACTGTAGATGCAAAGGTTCAGTACGTGAACGCAAATGCCCAAAACCGTCCCCTCTTGGGCACAAACTATTCCAACACCTATTACACCATGTATAACCTGCCCCGTTCGATGGACATCCGTCAGTTTGACCCCTCAACCAACGACCTCGGGCAGATGATCTGGTACACCGCCTCCAACTATGTGAACCCTTACTGGGGTGCTAAATACAACCTCAACAACGACATCCGAGACCGTTTCCTGATGCAGGGATCCGTTAAGTATGCTTTGACCGACTGGCTGGATGCTGAGATCAGCGGAGGTTCCGATATGTACACCACCAATTATGAATCAAGGGTCCATGCAGGCAGCCCCCTGACTGCTACAGGACGCTTCAGCCTTGGCAAGGAGACCTTCTTCGAAAACAACTATTCGGCCATGCTCTCCTGGCGTAAGGATAACCTCATTGACCGCCTGGGCATCAGTGGTTCAGTTGGCGGTAACGTTATGATGCAGGAGCTTTCCTATGTGGGTGCCTCTGCTGGTGAACTCGAAGTTCCCAACCTCTTTGCCATCAACAACGGGATCAACAACCCCACGGTTGGTGAAAACTTCTATCAGAAGCGCATTGCCTCTCTTTATGGTTTGCTGCAACTCAACTGGGGTGGTTACCTCTTCCTCGACGGAACCTTGCGTAACGACTGGTCATCGACACTGAGCCTTGAAAACCGCTCATTCCTCTATCCTTCGGTGAACGCCACCCTGGTATTCTCCGAAATGCTGGAGAGCATGGACATGTTGCTGCCCTATTGGTTTACCTTTGGTAAAATCCGCGCATCCTTTGCACAGGTCGGTAACTCACTGAACCCCTATGAATTGTATAACCCCTACAACATTGGCCGAGACCCCCTGGGCAATACCGTGGCCAATATTGGAAACACACTTTTCAATCCTAACGTGCAGAGTGAGCTAATCACCTCACGCGAACTCGGTGCTGACCTCCGGTTCTTCCAGAACCGCCTGGGGATTGACTTTACCTGGTACCGCTCGAATGCTACCCGCCAGCTGATAAACCTGCCGATGGACCCCCTGAGTGGTTTTACTGCCAGGAAGGTTAATGCAGGAGACATCCAGAACCAGGGTATTGAGCTGATGGTGAATGGTTCGATTATTCAAAACCCCAATGGTTTCTCCTGGGATGCCATGCTGAACTACTCCACCAACGAAAACTCAATCATTGAACTTGCTGACGATGTTGACACCTATGGTCTTGGAGGTTACGACAACCTGCAGATCCTGGCCGTTGTCGGCGGGAACTATGGGGAAATCTGGGGAACCACTTATCTCCGGGTGACTGATGAGGCAAGCCCGCATTTCGGAGAGTTATTGCTTTCAGCCGATGGTTATCCTCAGGCAGACCCTGAGCGCAAGTATCTGGGCAGCCAAACCCCCAGTGCGTTGCTTGGCTTTACAAACACATTCCGCTATAAAGGCGTAAGCTTGGGTATCAGCATCGATGGCCGCCTGGGTGGTAACATCTTCTCGGCAACGAATGCCTTTATGCAGTACTACGGAACGGCAGCCGTTACGGCTCCTGACGGAAAACGTGAAGATATCATTGTCGATGGAGTGATTGACAATGGGGATGGCACTTATTCACAAAACACCAACGCCATCTCTCCCCAAAACTATTGGATCACTGTTGCAGCCACGGGTAACCTCGGAATCATTGAAGAAAACCTTTACGATGCCACAAGTGTTCGTATCCGAAACATCAGCCTGGCCTGGGACCTCCCACGCAAGTGGTTTGCCAATATGCCCATCCAGGGCGTGAATGCAGGCGTGGCCATGAACAATGTATGGCTAATCCGCAGTTACCTCAACGGAGTGGATCCCGAATCAGTATATGCCACCGGAACCAACGCCATTGGTTTCGAAAACGCAGCGCCTCCAACATCGAGGATGCTACTGTTTAACTTAAGTGTTTCATTCTAAAACCCCGAAAAAATGAAAAATATTCTCAGAACAGTTTTATTATTAGCAACGGGCAGCCTGTTGTTTGTGTCCTGCGGGGATGATTTCTTCGATGTGAACACAAACCCCAAAGCTGCCAGCTTTGAGCAGGTCCAGGTGGAGTATTTCATCAACAACTCCTTGACGGGTGCCCAGATGGACCCCCATATTGCTGAGCGTGCATTTGTCCTGTACTGGAAAACGGCCTCACGCTTTGACCGCACCAACGGATACCTTATCGCAGGCAGCTATGATGATGGCTGGAGCAGCGACTACTACCGCTACCTGTCAGACTGGATGAAGACTGCCACCCTGGCCATTACGGTTGCCGACGAAAAGATCGAAGCCGGTGTGGTCTTCCCCTACACCAATAACCTGAAGCAGATTGCGCGCATCTGGCGGGTGTATCTTATGAGCGAATTTACCGACAACTTCGGCCCCATGCCCATCGACGCTTTCAGTGGTGTGAACCCTGATTTTGTAGATGAGAAAACTGCCTATTATTTTATGCTGGCCGAACTGGCTGATGCTGTTTCACAGATTGACGTCGGCGTTCAGAATCCTGCCAACCTGGCTAAGTTCGACAAGGCTTTTGGTTTTGATTACCTGAAATGGGTAAAGTATGGCAACTCCATGCGCATGCGCCTGGCCATGAGGCTTTCTGAAGTGGATGCCGCTAAAGCCAAGACTGAATTTGAAGCCGCTGCCGCTGGTCCTATCCTTACCGAAAACGCCGACATCTTTGCCGTTCAGGAACAAGGGGGGTGGGATGCCCTTACGGGGGTTATGTCGCGCGAGTGGAACGCCCAATTGCTTTCTGCCACGCTTAACAACCTTTACATTGGTTTGGGCGGCATCCCCTCGGCCGACCAGGTATCCGAACAATTCCTTGAAAAAATCAAGCCTGCCGGATATATGGGCGTCAAGTATCCCGACCATTACAGTTCGATGACCAACGATCCCAGCGCAGGCTTCCTTTTTGATGGCTTACATCCCGTAATGGATCCGCGTGCTTACAGCAATTTTGTCATCCCCGGCGATTTTGACAATCCTGATTTCTGCCCCTACCCCTCCTGGGCACAGGATGCCTTCATCACCAGCAGGAACCTGCTGAATGTTGAAGGTGGTGGTGTGCTGGCAACAATTGATGGGACAGGCACCTGGAACGCCGCCTCATTGGGCGCCTGGGGCCCGAAAGGATCAAGAAACCAGTTCTATGCATTCACCGGCACCAACCCCCGCCTGGCCCTGAGGTTCAGAAACAGCACCAACAAAAGGGTATTCTTCGGCAACTGGGAGACCTATTTCCTGATCGCTGAAGCAGCCGTCAGGGGATGGAACGTGCCCATGTCAGGAAAAGCAGCCTACGAAAGCGGTATCGCCGCCAGCTTTGCCTACAACAACGTGAGCCAGTTCCTTAACGATTACCTCACTTCGGAAAGTTATAACCGTGTAGGGACTTCTGTAAACTGGGATCACGTCGCAGAACCTCCTGCCACCGTTAACATGACTTATATTGATGGATATACCCAGGAAGAAGGCACTTATACCTATACCTATCCTGTAAACCACCTGCACAACAACGGTGCCACCAAGAATGACCAGCTCACCAAAATCATTACGCAAAAGTATATTTCGCAGAATCCCTGGTTACCCCTGGAAGCATGGAATGACCAACGCCGTTTGGGTTTGCCCTTCTTTGACAATCCTGCCGTCGAACTGCCCATCGCCAACCTTCCCAACCTTACCCAGGCGAACTATATGATAAGCAGCGTAGCCAATTTTCCGCAACGCCTCAAATATCCTTCGAGCCTGGAAAACAGCAACCCCGACGGATATCAGCAAGCTGTAGGTCACCTCGGAGGCCCCGATGCCGTACTTACCCCGCTGTGGTGGGCTAAGAAAAACTAAGAAATCTGTAATTGCAGCTTTTGTATATTTTTTAAGCGCGCCTGGAGATATTCCAGGGGCGCTTTTCTTTTGTGGCCAAACACCTGGCCTTTGCGGGGTTTTGCCACTTCTTCTTCCTTATTAATTTGATCCAACCTCAAAGATTAACCGTAGTTTAACCGTACTTTAACCAATTACAATTGGTTAAAGTACGGTTAAACTACGGTTAAAAATAAGAATTGTTTCCAGGATAAAAGGTACAAGATAAAGCTTTGAGTTATTTTGTTTTAACGGAAACAAACAAGGAAAAAAATTTGAATTGATTATTCCTGAAATAAATTATAACTTTAAACTTATGTTTTACCTCAAATCAGAATTTTTATGAAATACACAGGAATTGCATTGCTGCTTACGGTCCTGATCTTTTGTTTCGGATGTAAGAAAGACGAAGGGGAAACAGCCTTCGACCTGCTCACAGGACCGGTATGGGCTTCCGACAGCCTGCTGGTGAATAGTGAAAACGCTGGAGGACCGGGTGGCCTTCTGGAAGGCTTTCAGGGCGACGCAAAATTCAATACCGATATGACCGGCACTTTTGGGATGTTTACTGGCACCTGGCAGTTTGCATCTAATGAAACCCAGCTTGTCATAACCACTGAAGCCCTTCTCATCCCGCTCACAGCCAATATTGATGAACTGAACAAGACAGACCTGAAACTGGAAACCATTTTCCCGGATCCGGAAAATAATGGGCAGACACTTTCAATCAGGCTGACCTTTAAGGCGAAATAATGCCCAGGCATCTTTTTCTTGCATGGGTTTTTTTCTGGTCATTAGGAGTTTCCGGGCAGTCAACCGGGGTCTTCAGGGGCCGTATCACCGATGCAGAAAGCGGGGTGCCCCTGGCAGGTGCCAGTGTTTTGTATGGGCGTGGATTGGGTACTGCCACTGACCGTGAAGGAAGCTTTCGCCTCCAGTTACCTGCCGGAGGGTATTCCCTGAGCATACAGTACGTCGGCTATCGAACGGTGAGCCGGCATATCAGCCTGAAAGCCGGTGAAACCATCAGCCTTGATTTCGCGCTTGAGCCCGAGGTCACCGAGATGGAACAGGTGGTGGTGAGCGCCGGGCGGTTAGAGCAGCGCGTGGGCGAATCGACGGTTTCGGTGAGTATCATCAGGCCATCAGCCCTTTCGGGAAGCCATATCAACGACCCTGCGGAATTGCTCAGCAAGCATCCGGGCATAGAAGTATTGGATGGGCAAGCCTCCATCCGTGGAGGCAGCGGGTTTTCCTACGGGGCAGGCAGCAGGGTTTTGGCGCTGAAGGATGGGCTGCCGATGATCTCGCCTGACGCGGGAAGTATTCGCTGGTGGTCGCTGCCCCTTGAGAATCTGTCGCAAATTGAGGTCATTAAGGGCGCCTCTTCAGTGCTGTATGGCTCCTCGGCCCTGAATGGCATCATCAACTTTCGTTCGGCAGAAGCCACCGCAAAGGGGCATACGGCCTTTTTTGCTGAAGCAGGCTTGTATGACCAACCCAGGCAGCAAAAATGGGTCTGGTGGAAAGGCCCCAGGGTTTTCAGCAACCTCTCGTTCTCACACCTTAAAAAATATGGGAATACCGACCTGGGTATCGGAACCTTCGTGCAGAACGACCCGGGCTACCGCAAGCGCAACGACGAGGCGATGGGCAGGATGAGCCTGCAACTGAAACATCATAACCAGAAAATTCAGGGTCTGAGTTACGGGATGAATACGAGCGTACTGCTTAACAACAAGACAGACTTTTTATTATGGGAAAATGCAGCTACCGGGGCATTGGTGCAGGACAGCAGCACGGCCAACCGCCTGAATGCCACCATATTGATCCTTGACCCTTACATCAGCCTAAAACGCGAAGGGCAATACACCCACGACCTGCGACTGCGTTACCAGTTCCTCGACAATGAATTTCCCAGGGGGGGCCAGACCAACAGCCAATCCCGCTCGCTTTATGCTGAGTACCTGCTTTGGTTTTCCGTCAACGGCCGGATGAATGTGAATGCAGGCCTGGTTCAGCAAAGCAACCAGATCCGTTCAAACTTCTACGACGACCACGAATATATGAACCTGGCGGCGTACGGGCAGGCCGACTACAGCGCCACACCCCGCCTGAAGCTCGTGGGAGGTGTCAGGATGGAGTTCAACCGCCTGAACGGGGCAAATGGCGAGTTGGTGCCCCTGTTCCGAACCGGGCTCAATTACCGCCTGACGGATTATACTTTTCTCCGGGGCTCTTTCGGCCAAGGTTATCGCTACCCCTCCATTGCCGAAAAATTTGCCGCCACCACACTGGGAGCAGTGAAGATATTTCCAAGTCCTGAATTGAAAGCTGAATCGGGCTGGAATGCAGAACTCGGGATCAAACAAGGCATCCTCACCGAACACTGGGACGGCCTTGTGGATGTGGCCCTGTTTTACACCCAGAACAAGGACCTGATCGAATTCCTGTTTGGGGTGTATCCCGATCCCATTACGGGAGAATACGGCTTTGGTTTCCGGGCCAACAACACAGAATATTCAAGGGTGTATGGCAGCGAACTGGAATTTATGTTTAATACCCGGCTCAGAAAAGTGGACTATAACATTCAGGGGGGATATGTGTTTATGTTTCCCACTGAATTCAACCCTTACACCCTTAAGGATTCAGGCGTTTATCTGAAATACCGGCGCAAGCATTCGGCCAGGCTGGGCTTATCGGCAAATTACCTGCGTTACGAGCTTGGCCTTTATCTCCAGCTGCGGTCAAAGATGCTGAACATTGATGATGTTTTTATCAATGAACTGACCCGTGAGGCCATCCTGCCGGGCTTTTATGAATATTGGAATGATAACAATACCGGTCATTTCCTGGCCGATTTGAATCTGGGCTTTCGCCTTAGTGACCGTTACACCCTCTCGATGGTGATAAAAAACCTGACCAATACAGAATATATGGGACGCCCCGGCGACATACAGCCCCATCGAAGCTTCAGCCTGCGCTTCAGCGGGAAGGTTTAATGACCCATAGTACGTTGAAGCAGCTTGATATTCAGTCTTGTTTTGGGATGTATGCCTTGACCTTCAAGGGCTCAGGAAGAAATTTATGCTTATCTTTGCAAACCTTATCCGGCCTTCACTTAGGCGGAAAAACAGGATTGGATAACATAGACAATGGATAATCAGGAAAACAAAAATACCAGAGTAGTTGTCGGGCTTTCGGGCGGCGTAGACAGCTCGGTGGCGGCATATTTGCTCAAGGAGCAGGGTTATGACGTGGTCGGGGTGTTCATGCGCAATTGGCACGACGAATCGGTGCTGATCAGCAAGGAATGCCCCTGGGTCGAAGACAGCACCGATGCGCTGATGGTGGCCGAGAAACTGAGCATTCCCTTTTACACCCTGGATTTCAGTGAGGAATACCGTAAGCGGATCGTGGACTATATGTTTGCCGAATACCAGGCCGGGCGGACGCCTAACCCTGATGTGCTGTGCAACCGTGAGGTGAAGTTTGACCTGTTCCTGAAAGCCGCTGAGAAGCTGGGAGGGGATTTTGTGGCTACGGGCCATTATTGTCAGAAAGACGAGCTAAAAAAAGACCGCAAGATCATTTACCGCTTGCTGGCAGGCGCCGACAAGAACAAAGACCAGAGCTACTTCCTCTGCCAGCTGAAACAGGAACAGCTGGCCAAGGCCTTGTTTCCCATCGGGCATTTGCAAAAGCAACAGGTCAGGGAAATTGCCCGTGAGCAGGAATTGGTGACCGCCGGTAAAAAGGACAGCCAGGGACTTTGCTTCATCGGCAAGGTACGCCTCCCCGAGTTTCTTCAGCAACAGCTGAAACCCAAGAAAGGAGCTATTTACCTGGTTGCGGGGGATTTACGGAAACTGGAAAAGCCCCAACTCCCTGAGGGTGAAACCTGGGATACAGTGGATGAAGTTTTTCTGGAAGCCATAGTGTCTCCGCCCCCATTAAGCCTTGCCATTGGTAAAAAGATCGGGGAACACAATGGAGCGCATTATTACACCATTGGCCAGCGCAAAGGCCTGAATGTGGGAGGTATGGAAAAGCCGATGTTCGTAATCGGCACCGACACTGTGGAAAATACTATTTACACCGGCCTTGGAGAAGACCATCCGGGGCTTTTGCGTTACGGTTTGTTTGTTCCGGCCCCTGACATTCACTGGATCAGGGAAGACCTGAGGCTGCATCCCGGCCAGAGCGGTCGTTATGCCTCACGCATCCGTTACCG
>JAAYLH010000123.1 GCA_012521995.1 Bacteroidales bacterium
AAGATGGACATCCAGGAAATCAAAGCGGTCATCATTTTCTTGCTTATCCTGGGCTTCTGGGCCACCGACCGCGTCCACGGCATCAGCGCCACTGCTGTAGCTTTCGTGGGCGCCATTGTGGCGCTCCTGCCCAAGGTGGGCATCATCAAATGGAATGAGGTCGACATCCCCTGGCACCTGATGCTCTTCTCGGCAGGAGCTTATACTCTCGGCGCCGGCCTCGACATCACCGACCTGCCCTCTATCAGCGTCAACGCTTTCTTCGACCACCTGGGAATAGGCGAAAACACCCATTTCTGGGTGCTTTATCTCCTGCTTACAGGGGTGATGGTCTTCAGCGCCCTCATCTTCCAGTCGAAAACCATGCGCACCATGATCTTCATCCCCATTGCCATTGGCGTGGCCAACCGTTTCGGATTTCCCGTGATCAGCCTGGCACTGCCCGTGGCTTTTATGATTGAGCACGTTTACGTGTTGCCGTTCAACAGCAAGCCCGCTGCCCTGCTCTATGAAACCGACCAGTATTCACTGACCGACGCCTTCCGGTTTGGATTCACTATGATGGTCATCGCCTGGGTGATCAACATCATTGCAGGCGAAACCTGGTTCAAGTACCTGGGCATCACTCCCGATGGCGTTTTTGGAATCTTTTGACGCTTTGACCTTTTATCCTTATGATTGAAAGCCTGGTTAAACTTCACGACAAGTTTTCTGTAGAATTTAAACTGGGGTATAATGCCAGAAAAAAACGCAGGATCAGCGATTTTTCCGTCAACACCTGGTTTTTTATCCCGGGAAGCCTTGATATCAACCCGGCCACCTACAGCAAAACCGACTTCTACCGCGACCTGAAAGTCAACGTCCGGCTTTCCACCCCGGTTTTTCTTTTGCGCGACATCGCCGGCGACCGCAATTCCCCCTTCCCCATGCTGCAGGAGGCCTTTGAGCAGCTTGCCTCGCACCCCTCCAGGACTTCGGCCGAAGGCTTCGAGTACCAGATCAAAATGTTCCTCTCCATCCTTAAGAGCGCCCTGCGCGATGAGATTGCCCACCTGGGCAGGAATGAGTTCTCCGACGACCGCGAATTCCTGGCCGATGCCTTCGTGAATAATGCCAGCCTGATCGCCTCTAAATACCGGGATCTGAGAAGGATCATCAATGCCCCGACAATCCAACCCAACCAGTTTAATTATTTCCTCTTTGGCGATGAGTTTATGAGCAACCTCATCGAGCACCATGCCTTTCTGCTGATCGCTAAGCTGGAATCCCTCGGCTTTACGGCCGGTCAGGCCTTCCGCAACCGCATCCTTGGCCTCATTCAGCAAGAGGTCGATTACAAGCAGAAGATGGGCTTCAAGGTGGTCAGCAAGGAAAGCTATGCCGAGAACCGCGAACTGACCTTCCGGCTCGGCCTGCTGAAAAAATATGCCGAGAGCGAGCTCTTTGTCAAGACCAGCAAGAAGCGCGACGGGATCCTGGTCGAGCAGATCTATCTGAGCCTGGCGGCCGGAATCTCAATGGTCTTTGCTACGGCTGTGGCCTTTTCTTTCCAGACCCGTTTCGGCAACCTCACCATGCCCTTCTTCGTGGCCCTGGTGATCAGCTATATGCTGAAGGACCGCATCAAGGAGCTGGGCCGTTATTATTTTGCCCATAAGCTTGGCAAATGGAATTTCGACCACAAAACCGTGGTGGGCCTGGGAAGCAGGGCCATCGGATATGTAAGGGAAGCCATGGACTACATCCCCGAATCCAAGGTCCCTGAAGAGGTGGTCAAACTCCGGGACCGTTCCCCCATCCTGGAGGCCAATAACCGCGTCAGCGGCGAAAAGATCATCCTCTATCGCAAGCACGTCAGGCTTAACCGGAAACTCCTCGACGAATCCAGCCTTTACCATGTCAATGGCCTGGTCGAGATCCTGCGGATGAACTTCTCTAACCTCACCCTGAAAATGGACAACCCTGAAGTCCCCCTCTTTGCCCTCGACGACAGCGAGCAGGGCTATTCCATGGTCAAGGCCGAGAAGCTGTATTTCCTGAACCTGATCCTGCAGTTACGCTATGAGGACCAGTCGGAGCTGCAGCGTTACCGCATCGGGTTTAACCGCAATGGCCTTCAAAGCATCGAGCAGACCTTTCAGCCCTGATAGAAATCCGTTTGCTTACCCCAATTTCTTCTTTCCGCCTGGATGCCCTTTTTCAGGCTTTCTTTTTAAAGCCCGCAGGCCTTTGTTTTTGCCTTCCTTCGGATGACAAGGGCTGGTCCGGGTCCGTTTGAAAACAGGTATATCCTTTTAGTTAAACCGTACTTTAACCGTAGTTTAACCAATTATAATTGGTTAAACTACGGTTAAAGTACGGTTTAACCCAGGAGATGGTCCAAACCTGGAATGGAGAAAAGCAGGGGAGGGCTCCTGGCCGTTTTTGATCCCGCCTCATTGGTCAGACCTTTTCCCGGGAGGCCGAAAAGGATGAAAAACAGGAAATGACCGGATTTTTTTTCTCCCTTTGCAGCACTTGCCCCCCGATTTTCGTATGGGCGATTGTATGGACGAATGAATCCTGACCTTTACTAAACCAAAACTTCATTGCAATGAAAAAGAATTTTATTTTCCAGGGGGTCTTTGCTTTACTGATTCTCTTTGCTGTTGGGGGCTGCAAGGTCAACGACGAATATACCCACGAGGTATATAAGCCGGTGTATAAAAGCTTTGATGCGTTCCGCAACTCCTTCCAGTCGGGCCCTGCCAAGGAAATTCAGCAGGCCGGCAAGATTTATTTTAAGGATAATTACCTTTTTGTGAACGAGGTCAACAAGGGCATCCACGTGATTGACAATGCCGATCCGTCTAATCCTATTCGTCTGGCCTTTTACGAGCTGGAGGGCAATGTGGATATGGCCATCCGTGGTAATATTTTGTTTGCCGACAGCTATATCGACCTGGTCTCCCTCGACATCAGCGACGTGATGAACCCGGTGGTGGTCAGCCGCCTGGAGAATGCCTTCCCGGATGTTTTGCCCCCTTACGACCAGAGTCTTCCCATTTATGAGCTAGACCGCACCAAAGGCGTCGTGGTAGGCTGGAAGGTGGAGACGGTCACCGAGGAATATGGTGGCTGGGGCGGCTGGTGGGGCGGCTGGTGGGGCGCTGAGTTTGCAATGCTTGACGGCGCTGGCCCGGGCGGCGATAACAGTGCAGGCGTCGGGGGTAGCATGGCCCGCTTTATGCTCAACGACCATTACCTGTATAGCGTCACCACGCCTTGGGTGCTGAAGACCCTCGACATTTCGGATGCCGCAAATATGACGCCGGTCGACAGCATCCCGACCTGGCGCGAAATGGAAACTTTGTTTCGACTGGAGAATCACCTGTTTATTGGAACCACTTCAGGGATGATCATCTATAACCTTGATGATGCCGCTCATCCCCAGTATGTTAGTGAAATCAACCACATCAATTCGTGCGACCCGGTGGTTGTGGCCAACGACATTGCTTATGTCACCCTTCGTTCGGGCAACGCCTGCGCCAACTTCAGCAACCAGCTGGATGTGATTGACCTCTCTGACCTGCAAAATCCCAGGCTGCTCAAATCCTTTCCAATGTTCAATCCCTACGGGCTGGGCATTGACGATAACCTGCTGTTTATCTGCGACGGGGCCGCGGGGCTGAAGGTTTACGATGCCTCGAATCCCCTGGCCATATCCTCGAATATGATCGCTCATTTCCAGGACATTGACACCTACGATGTCATCCCGCTTGACGGCATCCTGATCCTCATCGGGCAGGATGGATTGTTCCAGTACGATTACTCAGATCCGCAGAACATTGTTTTGCTCAGCCATATTGTCATTCATTAAGAAAAAATTTCTATGAGCATCCGGAAAAAACAGGTATTCTTTTTAGCCTTCCTGGCAGGGGTGCTGATGTTCAGCCCTTCGTGCAGCAAGGAATGGGACTGGTTTGGAAAAGAGCAGGAGACCAGTAGTTTTGAGGCATACATCCTCAGTATTCATTTGCCCAGCAGCTTATATGCAGGTCAGCCGGCTGTGTTTTCTGTTACCTATGCCAAGCCCCAGCCCTGCTATACCCGTACGGGCATCAATACCCATCTGCGGGGCAGTGAAATGGATATTGAGGTAATGTTGAAAAGGGATCATGACGATGCCTGCCCTGATATGCTGGTGGAAGAAAGCGCTGAATTTTCGGTTTTCTTTCCCTATCCCGGAACCTTCACCCTGAAATATAAAGGGATGGAAGGCCCTGAAATCCTGGAGATTGAAGTATTGTAGGCTTTTGTAAGGTGTGTGATTTTTACTAAATGGTTAACCATGAAAACGATACCGGTTCAGCATCCCTTCAAGCCATCGGTTTTGGTTTCTTCCTTGAGGTTCCCGCGCCGGCAGGTCAGCTCCGATAAGCCTGCCGGCAGCAGGGCCTTCCCCGTAAGGGGGATGCTAAACACGAAAGGGAAGAAGACGTTCTTTGCACTTTTGAGGAAGCCTTTGTGGGTTCCCGTAGGGATAAAAAGACCAAAATCACCAGCCCGGACTGTTTTCTCTAAAAATGGGGTTAATTTTGGAAAAAGAAAACACTAAGGCGTTTGGCACAAGGGGTTTATACCGAACAGGAAATCATTGGCGGATGTCTGAAGGGCAAGCGCAAGTTCCAGGAGCTGCTCTACAGGGAGTTCTATTCCTTTGGCATGTCGGTGAGCCTGCGATATGCCCCTTCGCGCGAAGACGCCCTGGAGATCGTGAACGATAGTTTTTTCAAGGTGTTCGCCAAGCTGGATCATTACCAGGTGGACCGCCCCTTCAAGACCTGGTTCAGGCGCATCCTGGTCAACACGGCCCTCGACTATTACCGGAGCAACAAGCGTTTCAGGATCTTCCTGGATGCGGCGCCCGAGGAAGTGGAGCCCGGCCTTGAACCGGTGATGGAACAGGCTTTGAAGGCCGAAGAGATCCTGAGGCTGTTTGAAGGCCTGCCCGAGGTGTACAGGGTGATCTTCAACCTCTATGAGGTGGAAGGGTTCAACCACGAGGAAATTGCGGGGATGCTGGATATTTCGCCCGGCACTTCGCGCTCGCACCTGAGCCGTGCGAAAAAAATGCTCAGGAAATTATATGTTGAAAGAATTTTAGATCAGCGTAATGAAGCCGTTTGATGATCAGTTAGCCGACAATGTCCGGAAGACATTTGATGCCTATTCCGAGGAGGTAGCGCCCCGGGCCTGGGAGGATATGCAGGCCCGCCTGGAGCGTGGTGGCAAGTCGCGCGTAGTTCCGCTGTGGCCCTTTCTGGCCAAGGCGGCTGGCGTGGCCTTGTTGACGGGCCTGTCGATTTTCTGGTATACGAAGTTCCAGCCTGTACAGACAGGGGAAGGCCTGGCCGATCAAGCCACGGAAACCTCCATTTCCGGTCCTGAGACCGATACTGATTTTGAAACCCCCGCTGTTGTGGCTGAAACGATATCTCCCGCTGTTTTTGCAGAAGCGCCTCCTCCGGCAAGGCGGCAAACTTCTGTTGTACAACCCGGGCAAAGCCTGCCCGGGCAAGAAGAAGCCCTGGCTTTGATTGGGGAGGGAAACCGGGACACCCTCCCGGCCCTGCTTGCGGAGGTTCAGCTTGCGGATGCCGAAATCGAGGCAGAACATCCTTCGGAGGAAACGGAGCTTAGGGAAGTGCCTACCCTGGCTTTGCGCCCGGAGCGCGAGCGGCAGGGGGCACAAAACGGGCAGCAAGGCTTTGGCCCTTCGCCTGAAAGGGAAACAGGCCAGGGAGGGGATAAGGAACCTCGCCTTTCCTGGGGGGTTTCGGCAGGATCCATGCTGGCTTTCGCCGAACGGCACGTCTCCGACGGGCCGGGATATGCCGCAGGATTGATTGCCGAATATGCCATTTCCCCCAACATCACCTTGGCGTCGGGTGGTTCATTGACGTATCACAACTTCGAGCTGGTAAATTTCAGCCAGTCTGATTTCATGTATGATTATGTGGGTGAAAACCTGAGTGCAGGAGATGTAAGCCTTACAGGCAATAACGAATATGAGATGCTGGCCCTGGAGATTCCCCTCAATGCCCAGTTCAATGTAATGGAAACGGGCAGGGGAAGGCTGTATGTGAGCACGGGCCTTTCCTCGCTGGTATATTTGCAGCAAAGGTTTTCGGGAACCAACACGGCATTTGTGGAGCAGTCGTTTTACAATGATGCCACTGGCCAAATGGAAATGCAATTCACTACCTCCACCTTTAATGTAAACGAAGAATACGGGGCCCTGAGCCGCTTTGACTTTGGGCGGCTGCTGAATTTGTCGCTGGGATATGTGATCCTGCGCAGGAACAGCGCCGTAGTAATTGAGCCCTTCGTAAAGCTTCCCATGGGAACGCTTACCAGCCGCGATATCAGTCTGGGTATGGGGGGTATATCTCTTAAATATCGTTTCTCGGGCCATTAGACAGAGTCCTTTAAAATTCCGATATTTGCAGGAATCCAATTCCCTATGGCAAATATCAGGAAAAACAGGTCGCGCAAATCGGGTTTGCCCCCGGGGACCCTTGTCCATATAGGCGAACAAAAAATTGACGTCCCGAAAATCACCCTGATTCAGTATGACGAACAGGACTTCCTGGAAACCGAGGACCTGAGCCTGGAGCAGTGTGCCGGGAAAGCCGGTGGCTTCGGCGGCATTTCGTGGATCAATATTGACGGGATCCATGATATCGCCCTGATGGAAAAAGCAGGGGAGCTTTTTGGTGTTCATTCCCTGACCCTTGAAGACATCCTGAATACCGAGCAGCGGCCCAAAGCCGAGGCCTACGAGCACTACCTTTTTTTCAGCCTGAAGATGCTAAGCCTGAACGGGAACGGGAGCAATCTCCTTAGTGAGCAGGTGAGTCTTTTCTTGGGTGAACGCCTGGTGATCACCTTCCAGGAACGCCCCGGGGATGTGTTTGACCCGCTACGTGAACGTATCAGGCAGGGCAAGGGGCGATTACGCAAATCGAAGGCCGACTACCTGGCCTACTCCTTACTGGATGCCTTGGTTGACAGCTATTTCGGTATCCTCGAGCGCCTGGGAGAAGAAATGGAAGACCTGGAAGAATTGGTGTTGCGCTATCCTGCAAAGCAAACAGTCACCCGTATTCATAACCTGAAGCGCCGCATTTTAGTTCTTAGGCGTGCGGTTTGGCCCTTGCGCGAACTGGTCAGCAGTTTTGAGAAGAGCGAATCACCCCTGCTGGAACATTCTACGCGCTTATTCCTGCGCGATGTGTACGACCATACTGTGCAAATCATTGACGGGGTGGAGGTCTCGCGCGAGATCATCTCGGGCCTGATGGACCTGTACCTGAGCAGCCTGAGCAACCGCACCAATGAGGTGATGAAGGTGCTGACCATCGTGGCCACCATTTTTATCCCCCTCACCTTTATTGCGGGGGTCTATGGCATGAACTTCAAATATATGCCTGAGCTTGCCTGGAAATGGGGCTATCCCGCCATTTGGCTGGTTATGGTGGCGGCTGCCCTGGGGATGCTCTGGTATTTCAGGCGAAAAAAATGGTTGTAGTACACAATGATCTTGCTGCCATGCCCAATGATAAAATTTTTTTTTACGCTTGCCATATTTAATTCTGCATCCTCATGAAACCAAAGAAAAACCTGTATAGAATCTTCCTGATCTCTTTCCTTGTGATGCTGGCAGGCGTTTCCTCGCTGAACGCTCAGCAAAAAAATGTCTTACGCGAGCTTGCGCTCACTCAGAAACCTGAATTTTCGCATCCCGCGGGATTTTATACCTCTGGTTTTGACCTCGAAATGCAAACCACCCAAACAGGCCTTTATTCCTATACGGTCAGCGCAGCGGGATATGAGAGTTTTTCGGGAAATGTAAGCATTATTGATCAGGACCTGGAAGTTGTGGTCACCCTTGCCGCGGCCGGGGCTATGGCTTCCGTTGGAAATACGGGCGATTCGCGTGATGTGTTCAGCGTGACATTCCGGGTTAATACAGAAGGGTCGAATGTAGTGAATGGCGATAACGTATATATGAGCGGGACTGTGGTTGATCCAATCTGGCCTGAACCAGGAACCAACCCCGATCTGATGATGGACCAGGAATCGGAGGGTTCGTCCTATTATGTGCTGAGTTTTGAGCTTGAAGCCGGGACCTATGAATATAAGTATTTCAGGAATGAAAGCTGGGCCTATGGCGAATGGAGCGGGGACCCTAACCGGGTGGTTAATCTTGTATGTGATACCTTGATCTACGACCAGTTTGGGGACATCAACCCCCCTGAGCCTGAACTCCCCTTGTTTAAAGTGACCTTTGTGGTTCAGGATGAAGGGGGGATGCCCATCCCCGATGCAAGTATAAGCTTTGACGGCCTGGTGTATGAGCCCGGTGATTATGTGATTGAAGACCTGTTGCCTGCGGCCATCATCCGCTATACCACCGATGGGAGCATCCCCACGGAGGATAGCCCTGTTTTTGAGGAAAATCTTTTCATTGACAGCCGGGAAGGCGATCCCAACGTCATTTCGTTGATTCCGACCAACAATATTACAGAAGGCAGTGAGCAATGGCTGCCCCCTGAAGGGGTGGTGTATAAAGTCAACACCATCCGTGCACGTGCTTTTGCTCCCCGGATGAATCCGGGGGAAACGAGCTCGGCTACCTATATTGTGGACCCCGAAGGGGCTGCGCGTTTTTCGATGCCCGTAATGTCCATTGCTGCCCATTACGGGGCTTTCTTTGATCCTGACAGTGGGATATATGTTTTGGGAAATCACAGCAATTATTTTCAGACCGGTGAGGAATGGGAGCGGCTGGCCCACGTTGAGTTTTTTGAGGAAGACGGGAACCTGGGTTTCGCCCAGAATCTTGGGGTTCGGACCCACGGGGGCACCACCCGCCAGCGCCCCAGGAAATCGCTGCGGTTTTATGCCCGCTCAGAGTACGGAGAATCCTGGGTGAACTACCAGCTTTTTGAGGACAAGCCCATTTACCAGTTCAAGCGGTTTATTCTGCGCAACAGCGGAAATGACTGGGATCAGGCTATTTTTCGTGATGCCTTTATGCAGTCACTGCTGAAAGATGTTACGAAACTGGAACTTCAGTACTCAAGGCCTGTGGTATTGTTTGTTAATGGTGAGTATTGGGGTGTGCACAATGCGCGCGACCGCTATGACGACCGGTATTTTGAAACCCATTATGGCCTGGCAAGCATGGATGTCTCCCTGCTGGAAAATGATGCCGTTTTTGATGACGGGAACCCGGAAGGCGTGACACATTACCAGGAGATGATTCAGTTTATCCAGAACAATTCAATGAACAATGCCGCTAATTATGCGGCCCTGCAAACCCGCATGGATGTGGAGAGTTTTGTCGATCACCAGGTGGCCGAGATCTATTTTATGAATACCGACTGGCCTGGCAACAACCTGCAATACTGGCGAAAAATGACTTCTGCCTATCAGCCTGATGCCCCCTATGGCCACGATGGCAGGTGGCGCTGGATGATCAAGGATACCGATTTTGGTTTCTGGTTGAACTTCGATTATGTCCCGGGGGTGAATGAAGGTCCTGCCCACAACACCCTTGCTTTGGCCCTTGCGCCCAATGGCCCAAGCTGGCCCAATCCTGCCTGGTCTACCCTCATCTTCAGGCGGCTTTTGGAGAACCAGCAATTTAAATTTGCCGTCATCAACCGCTTTTGTGATATGATGAATACGGTGTTTAAGGAAGATTATGTACTTGCACGCCTGGAGGAAACCCATCATCGGTATTTGCCTGAAATGGAAGAGCATATCCACCGCTGGAGGACGCCTTACAATGTTTCGCACTGGGAAGAGCAGATCGGGCGCATGGGTACATTTGCCGCCCAACGCCCAGGCTTTCTGAAGCAACATCTGAAAGCACAGTTTGGGCTGAGTGACATGGCGAATGTCATGGTGAGCTCTTCCAGCCTTTCGCAGGGCGGTGTCAGGGTGAATCGCCTGGAGCCCCATCAGATCGGTAACCCCTGGACAGGCTCCTATTTCAAAAACGTCCCCATAGAGGTGGAAGCCGTGCCCCGGCCGGGTTTCCGCTTCAGCCACTGGGAGGGGCTGCCCGCGGGAACTCCGGCCCTGGCCACCATTAACCTGACCAAGGATACCAGCATCGTGGCCTGGTTCTCCAATTCCCTGATTCATTACTGGCATTTCAACAATCTGCCCGATGAGGTCTTTACAGAAGTGGACTCTGACTTTTCCCTCAATGATGGCGCCCTGATCACTTATCCCGGAACGGGAGAGGGCTATATGGACCGCACCGACGGATCCTTGCTCAATGCCAATATGGACGCCCCAGCAGGCTTTGGTTTGAGGGTGCGCAACCCTTCCGATTCCCGTGAACTGATTGTTGCTGTTCCTTCGACAGGATATCGCGAGCTGCAGTTTTCATTTGCAGTTCATCGCACCAACAATGGCGCACAACAGCAGGAGTTTTATTACTCACCCGATGCAGGCGAGACTTGGGAACAAATAGGAACTGCTTATGATGTTTTTCTTGACTATACGGTTAAGGCTTTTGACCTGAGTGAAATTGACGAGGTCAATGATAATCCGGATCTTCAATTCAGGATTCTGTTCACAGGGGAGGAAGCTTCGGGAGCTTCGGGCAACAACCGTTTTGATAACCTTGCCCTGACGGGTGTGGCAGCTGCCCTGACCCTGGATGCAGCCAATCCGCCGGCAGCGGTTTTGAATGAATATTATGAGGGGCATACCTTCACTGTCTCAGGAGGTTCAGCGCCCTTTTCATTTTCCTTGACAGGTGGAAGCTTGCCTGAAGGGATGATTCTTTCCGGCGATGGGGTCCTTTTGGGAATGCCTTCAGAAAGCGGAAACTTTGAGTTTTCCGTTACGGTTACCGATCAGGAGGAGGCCACAGATTCCCGTTCCTACGAGCTGTTTGTTGAGGACAAGGCCCTTATCCATTACTGGCATTTCAACAACCTGCCTGACGAGGTCTTTACGCAGGTGCCCTCTGATGTTTCCCAAGTGGGGAATGGGATAATCACCTATCCCGGGACGGGCCCAGGATATATGGACCAGACAGATGGCAGCCTGGTGAACGCCCGCCGCAATCAGCCTGCAGGCTTTGGCCTAAGGGTGCGCAATCCTTCCAATACGCGGGAGTTGATCATAGCCACACCTTCTGACGGCTACAGCGACCTTGAGTTTTCGTTTGCCGTGCACCGTACCAATAACGGGGCACAGGAAGAGCAACTGTATTATTCTGCCGATGGGGGCAATAAGTGGGTGGCCTTGGGTGACCCTTACAGCATCCAGACCAGCTATGAGGTGAAAACCTTTGACCTGGGAGGCGTTGCCGAGGTCAACAACAATCCCCAGCTGCTGTTCCGCATCCTCTTTACTGATGAGGCGGCTGCGGGTCTGGAAGGCAACAACCGCTTTGATAACATTGTGCTTGAAGGGGTTTCCTCTTCCGTAGGCTTGGAAGAACAGGAAATGCAGCAGAGGGTGCCCCGAAATTTCCCCAATCCTTTCAGGGGAAGCACGGTGATTCCGCTGGATCTTACTGAAGCAGGGCACGTTGTTGTTCAGGTTTTCAACGCCAATGGAAGGCTGATCAGCACCCTGGTGGATCAGCATTTGGAGCCAGGCCTTCACGAATTGCAGTTTAATGCATCAGGATTTCCCGAAGGCGTGTATATTTACAGAATCATTACAAGCCGGTATGCGGTTTCGCAAATCATGCTTAAAATGTAGGTTTGTCCATTCTAACCACTATTTATATGATTGAAAAAATAATTGTTAAGAAACAGTCAGGTGAAAAGGAACCCTTTTCACGCGCAAAACTGGACCACTCCCTTGAACGGGCAGGGGCCAGTGATGACATCATTGAGAAGGTGTATGAGCAGTTGAGCGGGCAGATGTACGATGGCATCACAACCTCACAGATCTATAAGAAAGCTTTTGGGATCCTTCGAAAGCTGAGACGAAGCACGGCAGCCCGATACAGCCTGCGGAAGGCCATCATGGAGATGGGGCCTTCGGGTTATCCTTTTGAGCGATTGGTGGGAGCCGTTATCGAGACCAAGGGTTTTCAGACCAAGGTGAGCCAGATTGTAAAGGGGCAATGCGTTTCGCACGAACTGGATGTAGTGGCCCGCAACCAGCATGAACAATTTATGGTTGAGTGCAAGTATTTCAACAGCCAGGGCAAGAACTGCAATGTGCAGGTGCCCCTTTATATCCACTCGCGCTTCAATGACGTGAAGAAGACTTGGGAAAAAGACCCTGCCAACAAGGGGCTTCGCTTCTCAGGCTGGGTGGTTACCAACACCCGTTTTACGGATGACGCCATCGATTACGGCAAATGTGCAGGTCTGACCATGGTTAGCTGGGACTATCCCAAGGGGAAAGGTCTGAAGGATATGGTGGAGGAATCAGGTCTGTTTCCCATTACCGTCCTCACCACCCTGACCCGAAAGCAAAAGGAGATCCTGCTTGAGAAGGAAGTGGTGCTGTGCCGTCAATTGATTGAAAAGCCCATTGCTTTTGGTAAGCTTGGTCTTGATTTAAAAAAGCAAAAAAGAGTGCTTGATGAAGCACGGGAACTTGTTGGGAAGAAGTAGGCCAGACTTGTCATCATCCGGTAGTAAGATATCCTGAAGGAGTAAACAATTAATTCGCTGATCCATGAAGACCCTGAGAATTATTTTTACAATTAACTTTCTTTTGCTTTTTACTGTTTTGATACCCCGTATGGCACAAGGGCAGTCTGTTCCCGAAAGGGTAGAGCCGCCTTTCTGGTGGGCAGATATGTATCACACGGAACTCCAGGTGATGGTCTATGGGAAGAATGTGGGACTGACGCGGGTGCAGGTCAGTGAGCCAGGGGTCACGATCAGGGAGGTTGTGGCTGTTGAGAATCCAAATTATCTCTTTGTGTATCTTGATCTCTCACAGGCAAAGCCAGGGGTGGTAAGGATGAACTTCTACGCAGGCAATAATCTGCAGTTTGTCTATGATTATGAGCTGCGTGCCCGCGAGGAAGGCTCCATGTATCGCCGGGGTTTTGACGCCTCTGACGCCATATATCTGCTGATGCCCGACCGATTCTCGAATGGTGATCCGGGCAATGACGAAATTTCCGGGATGCTGGAAGGGGCCGACCGCAGGAATCCTGATGCTCGCCAGGGTGGCGATATCCAGGGGATCATCGACCACTTGGATTATATAGCCGATATGGGGTTCACCGCACTCTGGATCAACCCCTTGCTCGAAAACAACCAGCCGCGTTATTCCTACCACGGCTATGCCACCACCGACTACTATAAGATTGACCCGCGCTTCGGCACCAATGAAGATTACCGCCGCCTGGTTCACTTGGCGGAGGGAAAAGGGATCAAGGTCATCAAAGACATGATCTTTAACCACTGCGGACACTATCACTGGTGGATGAAAGACCTTCCCTCTGCCGACTGGTTGAACCAGTGGCCAGAGTTTACGCGCACCTCTTACAGGATGACCACCATGGTGGACCCCTATGTTTCGTTTGCTGACGAAAAGCGGATGGCCGACGGCTGGTTTGACAACAACATGCCCGACCTGAACCAGCGAAACCGACAGCTGGCCACCTATCTGATTCAAAACAGCGTCTGGTGGATAGAATATGCTGATCTGAAAGGCATCCGCAAGGACACCCAGCCTTATTCGGACAAATACTTCATGGCCGAATGGGGCAGGTACGTTATGGATGAGTATCCATACTTCAACATTGTCGGGGAGTCATGGATGGGTATCCCTGCCATGATCAGCTACTTCCAGGGCGGGAAAAATAATCACGATGGTTATGATTCAAATATTCCCAGCGTGTTCGATTTCTCACTCTATGATGAGATCGGGCTTGCTTTTGAAGAGGGCAATGGATGGGCTACAGGCCTTATGCGCCTGTACAATTCGCTGGCCATGGACTTCCTGTATCCCAATCCTTATAACCTGGTCATCTTTGGCGACAACCACGATACCGACCGTTTCTTTTCCCGGGTGGGCGGTGATCTGCGCAACCAGAAAATGGCGCTGACCTTCCTGATGACCACCAGGGGAATTCCTATGATCTATTCAGGGACGGAGTTGCTGGAGTCGGCCTTCGAACACGACGGTCATGGCAAGATGCGCACAACTTTTCCCGGGGGTTTCCCCGGCGATGTTGTCAATGCTTTTACCCGTCAAGGGCGAAGTGATGAGCAAAACGAAATCTTCGATCATCTCGTCAGACTGCTGCAATTCCGAAATGAGAATCCCGTGCTGCACTTTGGCTGGCTGAAGCATTTTGTTCCTGAAGACAATGTGTATGTTTATTTCAGGTACGATGGCGACCAGCGTATTATGGTCGTCATGAATAACAATGAACAAGCCATAGACGTTGATTTGGCGCGGTATCGCGAAGGCTGGGATGGCGCAAGCGAAGCCGTGGAGGTGCTTAGCGGAAAACGCCATGCGACTTTTGACCGCTGGCATGTTCCCGCCAAAACTGCAGAGGTTTTTGAATTGTTTTAAAAAGATGCTTTTCAGTTTATTCCTTCCTGGGGTCTTGTGCCGGTTCAAAGGAATAGGTCATGAACCAGTTGTACTGGAAATAGAGCGAATTTTTCATCTGCATATTTTCAATTATCAGGGGAGTGGTGAAGGGAATCATTACTGGATCACCGGGCTCCCAATTGGCGGGAGTCATGACATTGAAGTCATCATCGGTTTTTTGTAAAGCGATCAGGGTGCGCTTCACCTCATCCAGGTTTCTGCCTGTTTCTATGGGATAAAAATATATAGCCCTGACTTTGTTATCCCTGTCAATAAAGAATACGCCCCTGATGTTTTCCCCTTTTTTGGCCCTTGGGTGGGTCATTCCATACAAATTGGTAATTACATAGGCCTGATCGTCAACCAGCGGGAAATTGATGGTCACAGGTGGGCGGTCTCTGTATGAAACTGACTCCAGGGCTTCTTTCCAAAGGAAGTGGGTTTCCAGGGCGTCGGTGGAAACGATGACCAGTTTAGCGCCAAGGTGGTTAAATTCTCGTTGTAGATAAGCCAGTTCAAGCAATTCGGAAGAGCATACGGGCGTAAAATCGCGGGGGTGAGCCATAATGATTTTCCAGTTTCTGCCATAATCTTCAGGGAAATGAAGGGTGCCCTGGGTGGATTCGGCAACAAAGGAGGGTGCAGTATCCCCAATTAAGGGTATGTTGTTTCCCGAAGACTCCTGGCAGAAGCCGATGCTAAGGGAAAAAATGAGCGAAGTGCATACAAACAAAAAAAACCGTTTCATAGTTTTCATAGTTTAAGTGGGACACAAGGAAATTTTGGCAGGCAAACTTACGGCAGCAGAAAAGCAGGAGGCTAGGAAAATTTGGGGTTATTATGGTAATAAAGACCGGGAAAAATAACTCCTGAGAAATGCGAAAAAATTCCTTTCCGGAAGGGTGTTTTAACCTACAGAAACATAGAGGTATGAGCGAGGGGATAGGTTATTGGTTGGCCAAATGCACAAGCAGGAATCCTCCTCTCATGCAAATCAGCGCTTGAAAAGAAAGCTTAACCGTGTGCTTTTCAAAAATTATTTATGAGGCAGAACTTTTGGTTTAGTAAAAACTAAAATTAAAAGTCCCCGGGAAAACCTGATAGGACATTTTCTGAAAAAGATAGGGAATTTCTTGTTTTTTAGGTTTTTTTTCTGACTTCTGAAGGTAGTTGGCTGAAGAAAGCCTTATAAGATTTGGAAAAATAGCCCGGGTCATCATATCCTACCATATAGGCAATTTCAGCAATAGTACCTGCATCTTTTTCAAGCAGTTCTTTGGCCCGGTGCATTTTTAAGGATCGAACAAAATGGCTGGTGGTTTGATTGACCAGAGCCTTAAGCTTTCGGTGCAATTGAGATTGGCTCATCCCAATGTCGCGGCTGAGGTCCTCAATAGAATACTTCTCATTGGCAATATTGTCCTCTACCACCTTTATCAGGTTTTTCATAAATATTTGGTCTCGAGGGGTTACAGATATTTCCCCGGGTTTTAAGATGGTATTACTGCTGAATTTTTCACGAAGCATCTGCCGGTTTTCAATCAGGTTGTTAACCCTGGCTTGCAGTTCCTTTGGGTTAAAAGGTTTGGTGAGGTAATCATCGGCACCAAATTCAAGTCCCCGGATTCTGACTTCTTCTTCCGAAAGGGCAGTAAGGAGTATAATAGGGATGTGGCTGGTTTTGATGTCGTTTTTTAATGTTTTGCAAAACTCAAGCCCATCCACACCCGGCATCATGATGTCGCAAATGATCAGGTCAGGGATCATATCCAGGGCAAGTTTCTGGCCATCCAGGGCATTGGTTGCTTCCTCAACTCTGTAATCTTCCTGAAGGCTCTGGCGAATATAATGCCGCACATCCTCGTGATCCTCCACCAGGAGGATAATGGTGTGGTTAGATTCTTGTCGTGCCGGGGGGCTTTGTCCTTCCTGATTAAACAAGGGCTGGAAGGGTAAATGCCTTTTGAAGGCTGGTTTGGGTTCTTGCGCGGGTTCGCTGAAAATTTGGTGTTCCTCAAAATGCTCCCTGCCTATGGGTAACCTTAAAACAAAAGTGCTTCCCTTGTCGGGCACACTTCTAGCTATTATTTTCCCAAAATGAACTCTGGTAAGTTCTTTTACAAAAGCAAGGCCTATCCCGGAACCTTCATACCCCCTGTTGGGGAACGAATCGACCTGGAAAAACCTGTCAAAGATATAGGGAAGTTTCTCCTCAGGGATTCCAATACCCGTATCCTGTAGGCATATCTCCAGTGCGCCTCCCTTTCCCTTGCGTGGTCTTAAGCAGGCTTTCATGCTTACCTCTCCGCCATCAGGGGTGAATTTGAAGGCGTTGGAAAGAAGATTTGTAATAATTTTCTCCAGGATGTCGCGATCAAAATAGAATTGCTCTCTGAAGGATTGCCCTTCTATTTTTGGGTCAAAATCGAAATTTAGGTTTATGTTTTTTTGTTCTGCCTTAGAAGCAAATGACATCACAATCCCTTTAAGGAAAGCTATCAGATCGCCACGCGATACCTTAACCTGGTAGTTACCGCTTTCGAGCCTGGAAAGTTCCAGGAGTTGGTTTACCAGGTTGACCAGCTTCAGCACATTGGCGTGCATCAGGGAGAGTTTAATTTGTTTTTTGGGGTCCTGATATTCATCCAGCAGTTGTTCCAGGGGGCCCAGGATCAGGGTAAGGGGGGTGCGGAATTCATGGGAGATGTCGGCAAAGAATTTGGATTTCATTTGATCCAATTCCCGAAGCTTTTTGGTTTCAATCTCAGCCAGGCGCGTCCGGTTTTCGAGCCTCAGTCGGCTAAGCTCAAATTTTCTCAATGCCGCCAACATCCCCAAGATCAACAGTACAATGACAAGTCCCGGCCAGTGCTGTCCCCACCAGGTCAAAGCCGACGACTGAACGAGGAGGACGCCTTTCAGTTTCTTATGAAAATCGCCAGCCTCCTTTTCCCCCTCTGTCAAAGGTAAGCCAATATGGGGTTGAATGAAAAAGGAAGGTTTTTCCGTTTTCTGGCAATACCCGTATAACATCCGGGGTGCTTTTGAGATCTTTTTAAAGAAAAGGCCTTTCGAGCTAGGGCTAATGCGGTAATTCTTTATATCATTGTGAAAAAGAAAGTGGTTTCCTTTAGGGTGTTCTGTGGCGCCAAGCTTCAAGGAGACAAACAAAATGAACAGGAGCAGGACAAAAACCGCCTTTCCTGAGACAGAGATTATTTTCCGGAAACCACCACAAAGGGGTTTCTTTGGGGAGGGGAAATGATGCATCGGGTTACTTGTTGCTCAAGGGTTCCCTGAAAACAAAAAAGGATTTCCCTGGTTTATGGTTGCTTTTCCCTAAAGTTAAGAAAAAATCCCTGAAAAATAAAATATTGAGACGAGAAGATGTTATATGCCGACTATTCTCTTATGAATCTCGTTGCGCTAACATTTGTGTCTGTAATGATCCGGAGTATATAAACTCCCTGTTTCAATTGGGAAATATTTATTTTTAGGTTATCTCCCTGCTGATAGAATTTTTTACTCCACAAAAGGCGCCCACGGGTGTCAAAGATATCTGCATTCACCGCAGTGTTTGTCTTGGGAAGGATCAGGTTCAGCACGTCTGAACCGGGGTTTGGGAAAAGGCTGAAACCCTTGTCAAAAAGAGCAGGACTGGAAGTGTCGTCCACTTCAAAAACTGCTGTAAGGCTGAGGTCTTGTGTGGAAGTCACAAGTAATGGGTTTTCAAAAAATTCCTCCTGTGTGTCATTGACCCATTTTTGCAGACGATAGCCTTCTGCAGGGATTGCAGAAATGGGTAAAGCCACTCCGCTGAAGTAATCCCCTGTCCAGGGATAACCCTCAAATCCGAAAAGGAGGGGGTTGGAGGAGTCGAGATGAAGGCTGTTGACCCTGATGCTGCCCTGGCTGGGCTCGTTTACATCGAGGTTCAGGGTAAAGGTTCCCCCGAGGTTGAAGTGGCTGATGAGGTGCGATCGCTGGTATTCGGGGCGGTAGGCGGCAAAGTTGACCATACGGTTAAGATTGGTATGCCACTCATTAAGGGATGCCGCAGGATAACCCCAGCGCCCGATATGTTTTTCAATCTCGGGTTCAATCACTGCCTTGGTTTCCTCCAGGAATGCAATCATATGATCACTGCGGAATACCGTGTTGAGCAGGTCGGCAAAACGATTGATGAAGCCATTCCTGAAAGAATCATTTTCGAGGAGGCTGCGGATCAGGAAAGTGGACCACTGTGGGTTGGGCGGCCAGTCGCCTCCCTCAGGATCGGTGACAAAGGCTATCATATCGAAGGTGTGACTATATGCTCCGCTCCATCCAAATCCGAAATCCAAATCATTGAGCGCCCAGTGCCAACGCCCATCATTGCCAAAGGAGGCATCCGGGTTATAGGTGGTTTGCCGCCTGAAATATTTGAGGTTATGCCCCGGCCAGTCGATGTTGCCCAAAAAGATATTGATGATGTTGTAATCAATGAAGTTCTCCACATTCATCAGGGTTTGCAGGGTTGCAAAGGCATCCGGGTCGGAGAGGGGGTTTTCGTCAATGAAGTCGATCATATTGCCAAAATGGGCCCAGCTTCCTTCTTCAACTTCCATGTTGTTTTCCAGGAGGTCGATTTTGTCCTCGGGTATTCCATACTTACGGAGGAAATAATGTTTGTCGTAACGTTCGCGTAGGTTTTGGATACCCCAATACTCTCCGTTTAGGAAAAGGATAGCTGGCCTGTAATCTTGTATGGGAACTCCAATAGGTTCCATCAGTTTTTCCATAAATCCATCGCGCAAATGAGTACCGGGCCCGAAGAAATCCTGCCCTGCATTGCGCAACAGGATGCGCTTGTACTGGTTATGGTCCTGGTCAGGGAAAAAGGGATGGTTTAGGTAATCGCTGCCATAACCTCCCCTGGCATAAATACGCAGTGACTTCTGAGGCATGGCCCGGGTGCCCCCTCCGTGGATGCGTACCCCAACGTTTTCGGAAAGGACTTCCTCTCCGTTTTCAAAAAAGCTGAAATAAGAAGGAACCTCCCAAAGCTCACCGGTACGGAAATAATTGGCATTCGGCATTCCGTACCAGTTTTCGCCATAGCCATAAGTTTCATAGTCAATGCCAGGGATATAAATGCCATTGAAGTGGTTGAAAAGGTTAAAGGTATCCGTTACAATGCTGGCTACCGGAAGTGCAGGTGGCTCGATATCAATGAAATAGGTGGCGGTGGCCGGCGGAGGGGTGAAGTATCCTTCGCGGAAAGCAGCAGCCCTGACCACAGTGGCCTTCTCGGGGAAAAGAGAGGGAGTCTTCCACCCAAACTCATGCGGGTCGGTTTCGGGCGGATTGGTGCGTATTATATTGATTCCCTGATTATTGCTTGTTTGCTGAACCAGGGTAATGGGGCCTTCATACGGGATGGACTCAGGGGTGGGGGTGGCCCCGTCAAGGGTATAAAAGATCGCGGCTTCAGGATCAGGATGACTGATTATGAGGCTTTGTTCACCATTGTAAAATCCAGGGACTAGGCTTAACTGGGGCACCTCCAGAACGTCTTCATATCCCTGCTGGCTGTTGGAAGCTCCTGGCGTGGGGTTGTCAAAGAAGACCAGGTTGCCTGAAGCGTCAGGATAATGCCCGAAGGAGACATCGCCACCCATGGGGGTGGGGGGTATTTCAGAGATACGTGTGCCATCGGGCCGGGTGAGGATGACTTCCTCTCCATCGGCACTGATGGCGTAACTCGTGTGCAGGGGCTCGTCGGGATTGGTTCGGTCCTTGTTCGAGGCCCAGACGATCATATACGCTCCAGGGGAAATGCTCACAGAAGGAAAAACCCATTTAAACGCGTTGTTGTAGTTGTCCGACAAGCCGTATCCTTCAAGATCGACCTCGGTTTCTCCTGCATTATACAGTTCGATCCAGTCGCTGTAATCCCCGTCGTCATCGGCAATGGTGGTCTGATTGGAGGCCTGAATCTCATTGATCACCACGTCCTGGGCTTGCAAAAAAGGGGCAAGAAACAGGAGAAAAAGGGGCAGTATCAGGTAACTTCCAGATGAAGCACAAGGCTTCAGGAGGATAGGCTTGCGGAATAATCTTGAAAAAAGCATTACATAAGGTATATGCGTAAGAAAACCAGTTGAACTTTCAAAGTAAGCGATTTTTTACCTCTCTTGCTATAGGGTTTCACTTAAAATTTTATTCATACTTTTACATTTATTTCTGAAAGACCCCATAATGAAGAAGCTTTCCATTGTCATCCCCGCTTACAATGAGGGGAGAACCATTACCGCAATTCTTGAACGCATCTTGGCCGTTGATCTCGACGGGATTGAAAAGGAACTGGTGATCGTGAACGATTGCAGCAAGGACAATACCGCCGAGGTGGTCGAGGGTTTTATCAAAGATCACCCCGAAACCAATATCCAGTTTTATCATCAGCCCGTCAATATGGGCAAAGGAGCTGCATTGCACCGAGGGATAAAGGAAGCCCAGGGCGATTACATCATCATCCAGGATGCCGACCTGGAATACGATCCCCGTGAATACAAAGACCTGCTGAAACCCATCCTGGAAGGCAATGCCGACGTGGTTTACGGATCGCGATTTCTTGGAGGTAATCCCCACCGAATTCTTTTCTTCTGGCATACCATCGGAAACAAGCTTCTGACCTTTCTGTCGAACATGTTCACCAATCTGAATCTTTCGGATATGGAGACCTGCTACAAGCTCTTCAGGGCCGAAATTGTAAAAAGCTTGCACCTGAAAGAGCGACGCTTCGGCTTTGAACCTGAAGTTACAGCCAAAGTTTCGCGTTTTCCTAAGGTCAGGATTTATGAGGTGGGTATTTCTTATTACGGCCGCACTTATGAAGAAGGAAAAAAGATAAACTGGAAGGATGGGTTCAGGGCCATCTGGTGTGTTTTGAAATACAACATCTGGAGCAAGCGCTAGAAAATGATTTCTCTATAAGAAACGACCCATGTTCAAGAAGATTCAGAGATTTTTCCCGGAGGAAAAGCTGGCCCTGGGCTTGATTCTGTCAGGTCTTTTCCTGTTTTTTCTTTGGATTCTGTTCCGCTCTGAAGGGTTCATCGGCGATGCCGACAGTGTGACCCATTACCGCTTCTCAAGGTATTCGTGGCAGTTTCCCTCTTTTCTTCTTGACCACTGGGCCAAGCCTGTTTTTACTTTGCTCTCCAGCCCCTTTGCACAATTCGGCCATTCAGGGGTTTCCGTATTTAACCTGTTGGGGGGCATCGCCAGTGCCTGGCTGGCCTGGTTATCGGCAAAAAAGCTGGGTTATTCCAATCGCTTGTTACTTCCTTTCTTTGTGTTCTTCACCCCTATTTATACCTTGCTGGTCATCTCAGGACAGGTGGAGGTGCTTTTCGGCCTCTTCATTATTGCCACCGTCTGGCTATGCCTCGACAAGAGATACCTCTGGGCCGCCGTGGTCATTTCGTTCTCCCACCTGGTACGTACCGAGGGCATCATTATTATCCCCACCATTGGATTATATTTTCTTATAAAAAGGCAATACCATGCAATCCCCCTGCTGCTGACAGGAACCCTTATATACAGCATCATTGGCTACTTCCATTTTAAGGATTTTTTCTGGCTGATAAACCAGATGCCCTATGGCGGAAAGGCTGAGATGTATGGCACGGGAAGTTTCTGGCACTTTTTCCAGGCTTGGCCAAAAATCTTCGGGAAACTGAACGGATGGCTGATGGCCTTGGGTGTGCTGGCCATTTTTTATGGCCTTCTTCGAAAAAAGGACAGTCGTCATTGGGGTGAACTCATACTGATTCTGATGCCCTTCGGCCTGTATTTCATGGCCCATGTGCTGATGTGGTATACCGGCATCGGACGCTCCCTTGGTATGTATCGATATATGATATCCATTGTGCCTCTCGGGGCACTGATTGCCTTGCGGGGTGCCAATGTTGCCCTGAATGGCTTGGAAGGCCTGTTCAAAACAAAATTACCAAGCGATCTCCTGGCCTTGGTAATGCTGGTCTTCTTTATATTGACCCCTTTTAATGAGTGGCGCATCCCACAGAAACTCGAAGGGATGAACAAGGTGATGAAGGAGGCTGCAGACTTCGTCCTTGAAAACAAGATCAACCAGGACAAAATCTACTATTCCGACCCGGCCCTCGAGATGTTTCTTCACCTGAACCCTTATGACGAAACCACCTCCCGCCTAAGGCTTCCCGATTCCTCCAAGCCTCATCACGAGGTTATACCCGGGGAAATCATAATATGGGAGGGACACTTTATGGCACTGGAAGGGGTTAAACTAGAGGACCTGAAACATAGTCCCTACTTTGAACAGCTGGGGCTCTTTGAACCTGAGCATCCGTTTACCATTTTCGAAACAGATTACAAAGTAGCGATTTTCCGAAGGCTTGACGTGGACGAGAATTTTGCTAACGATAGTTTTGTCCCTGAAAAGGGTGAAGACTAAGTCTGAAAATCTGCAAATGTCCTTTTTTCTTGAAATTGCTTAAATAATACAATGACTATAAAAATCGGGAATTCTAAATACGGCACGGAGACTCTTGAAGTTATTTCTCAAGCTAGGAAATTTAATCGATGGATGTTCGAAACCATCAAACCACATTGCAGCGGTAAAATACTGGAAATTGGTAGTGGTATTGGAAATATTTCGGAGTTTTTCATTGATGGAGGGTTTGATATCAATTTAAGCGATTATGAGAACAGTTATTTTCCATTGCTGAAGAAAAAGTTTGGAGATAAGGCTAATTTGGGTGGAATAAACCTTATGGATTTTTCTGACAAGGATTTGGTCAGAAAATTTCCTGATATGCAGGGTAAATTTGACACCATTTTTGCCCTAAACGTATTGGAACATATCGAAGATCATGTTCAGGCTCTTGATAATGCCGGGAAGATGTTGAAAAAAGGAGGCAAGGTTATTATTCTTGTACCGGCTTTTCAATCATTGTATAATTCATTTGATGAACAACTTGAGCATTTCAGGCGATATACCAGCAAATCATTGAAAGCGGTATTGGAAGCTGCAGGGTTTGATGTTGTGCACTCACAGTATTTCAATTTTATGGCCATTTTTGGTTGGTTTTTCTCTGGAAAGGTTTTGAGAAAAAGGATAATACCCAACAATCAGTTAAGACTATTCAATGCCTTAGTGCCTGTTTGGCGTGTTCTCGATCTGTTTACAAGCCGTTTTGCTGGTGTTTCAGTAATTCAGGTGGCCGTAAAAAATAGGTAGCGAGGTGTGTTAAAGCTACACGAGATGATAAAGAAAAACTTCTCATTGGCAGCCATTATTTTCATAATGATCGCTGCTGCCTGGTATGGAAAGAATTTGAACTCTTGGGGCAAGAACCGGGTGATCCAAAATGATGTCATTTCATATTATGCTTATCTTCCGGCTGCTTTTATCTTTAATGATCTTTCTTTTGAATTTGCCAAATCATTGCCTGAGGATTTTGACGGAACTATTTGGCTACAGGAAGCCCCCGGTGGAAAACCGATTGTTAGGATGACCATGGGATTGGCTTTTTTATGGCTTCCGTTTTTTCTAGTTGCTCATATGTTTGCCCAGGTGCTTCCTGTTTCTTCCTACGGTTATTCCTGGCCTTATGGTTTTTCCATTTTTATTGCTGCCCTTTTTTACCTATTTATAGGGTTGTGTTATTTGCGAAAAATTTTGCTCAGGTATTATTCTGAGACGATTACAGGCATTACTTTGCTCATTGTGTTTTTTGCAACCAATTTGATCTATTATGTTATTTCTGAGCCTGGGATGGCACATGTGTATAATTTTGCCTTAATTGCGGCATTTATCCACTTTTCATTGGAATGGATAAAAAAACCAGGGATCCAACATACTATTGTTATGGGCCTACTTGCTGGACTAATTGTTCTGATTCGGCCTGTTAACATTATTGTTTTGGTGTTTCCGGCTCTTACAGGAATTCCTTCAGTTAATGACTTTGCCCAAAGGCTTAAGAGCAATTGGAAACTAATAATTCTGGCAGGTTTTGTGGCTTTCCTGGTTTTATTACCTCAAATGGCCTTTTGGAAAATGCAAACCGGTCAATGGTTATTCAATTCTTATCTTGACCAGGGGAAGTTTTATTTTCTAAAGCCAAACATTTGGCATGGCCTGTTTAGCTTCAGAAAAGGCTGGTTAATTTATACGCCCGTAATGTTTTTTGGCTTACTTGGTATTTTTTGGCTTAGAAAAAAAGTTCCTGGCTTATTTTTACCTGTTTTGATATTCGTTGTTTTTAATATTTATATTGTTTATAGTTGGTGGTGTTGGTGGTATGGCGGCAGTTTTGGCTCAAGACCAATGATTGATATGTATGGGGTTATGGCTATCCCTTTGGCAGCATTTTTTCAAAAAGCCAACAACTCTAAACTTTGGCTAAAGGGGATGGCTGCTTTTATTTTTTTAGCCTTTATATGGTTGAATCAGTTTCAAATGAACCAATACCGGTCTTCTCTTTTACACTGGGACAGCATGACCAAGGAGGCTTATTTTTCCATTTTCGGTAAGAAAAAATGGCCCGAGAATTATGAGAACCTTATCAAGATTCCCGATTATGAAAAAGCTTTAAGGGGAGTGTCGGAATATCCTTAAATGAAAATTTAATTTTCTTTGATTTAAAACAGAAAGAAA
>JAAYLH010000124.1 GCA_012521995.1 Bacteroidales bacterium
AAAAAAAAATCATAAAAACTTAAAACTATGTTGTACACCAATCTGAAGCACATCGAGTCGGCAGCCGAGCATGCCAAAATCCTCAGCGAGAACGAAAATGTAATGGTCATCTGTGGCCGCATGGGACCCATGTGTATCCCCGTTTACGGCATTGCCGAAGAACTCGAGGAAGAATATCCCCACGTGAAATTCTATGATATGGAATTTGACAACCCCGAGGCCCACGTGATCCGCAACCTCCCCGAAGTACGCGGCTTTATGGGCATCCCCTTCACCATTTATTACAAAAACGGCAAGGTTGTAAAAGCAACTTCCAGCATTCAGAGCCGTCAGCAGATCACGGCCATCCTCGATCAGCATTTTACCCAACCCGTAAACGCTTAATTCAATGGATGCTCCAAAGCATTATGACGCCATCGTGATAGGTGCAGGCCCTGCCGGACTGACGGCAGGGATCTACCTGTCGCGGGCCCGTCTGAAGACCCTGCTGCTCGACAGCGGCACGGTAGGCGGACAAATGGTGCTCACCCACGAGATCGCCAATTACCCCGGCGTGGAGCGCATCAGCGGCTACCAGCTGGGAAGCATCATGCGCAAGCAGGCCAAAAGTTTCGGCTGCGACATCAAGTCGAATATCGTCATCGAGTCGATGCAGCTTGAAGGCGAGCTCAAGCAGGTGACCCTGGCAGGCGGGATGAGCTTCACGGCCAACGCGGTGATCCTCACCCCCGGGGGACGTTCGCGCACCCTGGGCGTGGATGGCGAAGACCGCTTCAAGGGCCGTGGCATCTCCTACTGCGCCACCTGCGACGGCGACTTCTTTACCGATAAGGAGATCGTGGTGGTGGGCGGCGGCAACTCAGCCCTCGAGGAGGCCGTATCCCTGACCAAATACGCCTCGAAGGTGACCGTGGTTCACCAGTTCGACCACTTCCAGGCCTTTCAGCACGCCGTTGACGAGGCCCGCAGTAACCCCAAGATCGATTTTATCATGCAGTCGGCCATCGTTGCCTTCCACGGCGAGGAGAAATTGGAAAGCGTTGACATTAAGAACCTCAGCACGGGCGAGATCAGTACCTTCGCCACCGACGGGGTGTTTATCTTCATAGGCTATGTGCCCAATACCGAGTTTCTCGACGGGCTCATCGAAATGAACCAGTGGGGCGAGATCATCGTGAAACCCGATATGTCGACCAGCATTGAAGGCGTGTATGCCGCCGGCGACAGCATCGTCAAGCGCTACCGCCAGGTCACCACCGCCGTGGGCGATGGCACCATTGCCGCCCTGGCAGCTTCCGGCTTCCTGCACGAGCAGAAATCACGCAAGCGCCAGCCTGAACTTGTATAATGAATAAACAGCATCAAAACGTGTAAGCATTACAATGGAACAGGTTCATTCACACAACGAATTTATTGAAAAGGCGAAAGCCAGCGAGAAGGCCTTCCTGCTGCTTTTCAAATCCGACGGGCAGCAGAGCCTCTGTGCCTTTCAGAATCTCCAGCAGGCCCTTGCCGAGCAGCCCGATGCCCCGGTCTTTACCGCCGACGTGGCCCTGGTGCGCGACATCCACGGCGAATACGCCATTACCAGTGTGCCCTCCCTGCTGGTGTTCGAACACGGAAAGCTGAGCAGTGTCATCAAGGGCTGCCAGGACAGCAGCTATTACAAGGCCATCGCACAGAATGCCGTCTACCGGGCCAAAGCCCGTGCCGAAGGCAAGGCCCCCAAAAGGGTCACCGTCTATTCAACGCCCGCCTGCTCGTGGTGCAATACCCTGAAGGGCTGGCTGCGCAAGAACAACATCCCTTTTACCGACGTGGATGTTTCGCGCGATGAACAGGCCGCCCGCACCCTGGTGAACCGCACCGGCCAGCAGGGCGTGCCACAAACCGACATCAACGGGCAGTGGGTGGTGGGTTTCGACCAGAACCGACTGAAACAATTGCTCGAAATTTAATATCCAAAGGGGATTCCCCGTAATAACGATATCATCAATAGTAAAAGAACATTACCATGAAAGAACTGCAAGCAGTAAATCAACAAGTCATTCTTGACTTTTCGGAAAAGAAAGAAGAACAACGCACCGCCGCCGGCATCATCATCCCCGATACCGCCAAAGAGAAGCCCCGCATGGCCCCCGTGGTCAGCATGGCCGCCATCGAAAACGCCGAGATCAAACCCGGCGACGTGGTCATCTTCAAGCAATACAGCGGCACCGAACTGAAATTCGAAGACAAGGATTACCTCATCATCCCCTACGCCGACATCCTGGCCAAAGTAGTTGAAACCGAGACGATATAATTAACAACACATGAAAAGAAAAGGTTGCCCCAGGTTTTCGGGGCGGCCTTTTTCTTTTGCTGCTAAGGCTAAGGTTAAGGCTAAGGTTAAGGCTAAGGTTAAGGTTAAGGCTAAGGTTAAGGTTGAGGTTGAGGTTAAGGTTTCGGGTTTCGGGTCTTGCCCCATGCTCCTACCCCGGTCGAGCCCACTCGAACCTGGTACGAGGATGGTAGGAGGAAGGTTAAATGAATAATTAAAAATGAAAAATGAAAAATGGGCGGGGTTCAGCCGCATAGCGGCGGCCGTATGGTAGTAACGGCATCCCCTCCATTTCCGTAGAGCCGCGTAGCGGCGACAGTTTTAGCCTTAATTCAATAAGGTGCTAAGGTTTAACAGGTGAACAGGAATGGCCTTTTTACTAAGTTAATAAGGTCAGGGCCGGATACTTTATGAACTTAATAACCAAACGATTATACCTCAACCTCAACCTCAACCTTAACCTCAACCTCAAACCCCAAGCCCCGGGGGCTTTAGCAAAACACCTGCTAAACCTGCCCCGAAAGCGCTGGGAATATCAGCAAATTATGATTGAAAATTTATGCTTAAGGCGCGGGGTTTTCATTTGGATCCGAATCATTAGCACTTGTGCTGTAAATCATGTTCAACCGGATCTTTCCCTCGCTTTTAAAGTTAGCAAACCAATTATTCTGATCTCCGTTATGGATGTATGCATGGGGCCAAAAGCTTCCGCTGGCCTTCAGGAAACGGCCGGTGCCTCCAACAATCAGGGCCTCGTCGTTGAAGCAAGTTTGAAATTCATCGCAATTGAAATCAGTATTGCATGCGATTCTTCCTTCGGGAATGGAAAAATACAATTCATCCCCACTGGGTAATGCAATGATTTTCCCGGTTAAATCGCAGAAATTGCCGCAGGTCTCACCGGAGGGGATGAAGCAGGTAAAAGTCATCTCAACGGTAAATTCACCCAGGATGGTTGAATTTCCTTCGCCCATCCAGGTACGGGTACAACCCTCAATTCTCTCAATGGAACTTTTATTATCGACACCCGAAAAGTCCCACACAATAAAATCAGCGGTAAAAAGCTGTGTCTGATCAGAATTGTAGACGCCCAGGGGGATGGGGTCTTTTTGACAGTTTGTAAGCAAAGCAACACAGGCGATGCTTAGCAGGAGTTTTGCCAGTGTTTTCATTTCTTTTGGTTTTTAGGTTTAACAATGAGTGAGTAACAGCTGTTCTTCTCTCACAAAGTTCCCTCAAAACCCCTGCAGGTACCTATCAAATCCTTATCAAAATCCATAAGCGGTTAATCAGGTGTTTAATTTAATTTTCAATCCCTTGCATTATATCGTCACAGAAATGACGAAAAATTAAAAGCTTTAAATATTTTTCCAAATCCTTTAAATAAATTACCACAAAGGATTAGGGTGAATCCTGAAACCATTGATTTTGTTGGTTTCCAGCATTTTGGAAGTTATTGGAAAGTGATTTTTTTGCATTCTTCCCGGTTTTTGGGAAATGGCAGGAGGAACGGGCCCCCAATACTCATATTTCCTTTAGCACGAAATCAGCGAAATTGTCAATATTGTCAAAATTGTCAGTTCCCTAAATTGATCATTTCCCTTTTTTCAAGATTGATGGGGTTTGCCGGGAGGGTCAGAAATGGGAGAAAATGAAAAATGAAAAATGAAAAATGAAGAATGAAGAAAATCTGCGAATATCAGCGGATTTTCATCCCTGATTATACGTGGAAGGTTTTTCATCTCCGAAATAGCGGAACTTTAAAAACAATCATCACCAACAGCAATGCGATATGTCGTTGTGGATAAAGGCTTTGTTCACTGCGGGGAATGCGACCCTTACAAAAAGTTCAGGCAGGGGATGAACCCCTATTGAACAGAAATTATCAAAATCAGAAAGTGACAATATTGACAATATTGCCAATTTCTCAAAAACGTATTGGCCGGCCCCGCAAAGTAGCGGGGCGATTTGGGGATTGATTCGTTTTTGTTCCCCGGCTGCTGTGCGACCCGGGGCTATTCACGGATGGCCCGCTTTGCGGGCATATTCTCCAGATTCAAGAAGTCTAAAACTTCTAAAATCAAAAATCAGTGTTTCCTGCCTGCCCTCCTTCGGCGGGTAAACCGGCTAACAGGGATTTTTGATTTACGATATCCCAAAACCTTGAACCTGAAACTTTGAACCTGAAACCTTATACCCCTCCAAATCCCTATCTTTGTACCGTAGAAACCCAAAATCAGACCGACGATGAGAAAGCTATTCCTGACATTCATGATGCTGGCCTTACTGGCCCCTGTGCTGGCCCAGCCCACCGTTTTGATCACTTATTACAGCCGCACGGGCAACACCCGCGGGATGGCGGAAGCGGTGGCCCTGGGGGCCTCGCAGGTGGAGGGGGTGCAGGTGGTGCTGAAAACCGTGGAAGAGACCACCACCGAAGATTTGCTCGGGGCGGAGGCCATCATCGTGGGCAGCCCCGTGTACAATGCCAATGTGGCGCCCGCAGTGCAGGCCTTTATTTCTTCCTGGCCCTTTGAGGGGGCGCTTTTGAAGGATAAGCTGGGGGCAGCCTTTGTCACTGCCGGGGGTATCTCGGCAGGGGAGGAGCTCAGCCAGATGAACATCCTGCATTCGATGCTGATCTTTGGGATGATCGTTGTGGGGGGACCCGACTGGACTGCGCCCTTTGGGGCCTCTGCCATCGTGGGCGAAGCACCCTTCGATCAAACCGAAGGACTGGCCCCGCAGTTTGTGCAGAAAGGACAGGCCCTGGGCCAACGCGTGGCTGAACTGGCGTTGAGATTAAATCGTTAAGGGATATTGGCTGGACAGGAGAAGGGCTTTTTCAAACCTTGCCTTTTCCCCAACCAGCGGAGGTTAGGGTTCGGGGTGAATCCTCAGATCCAGTCAGGTTTTTTAAAATCCCGTTTTCTGGGTTTTTCCTTGCTGATGATCAGCCTCCGGTCGAACGAAAAGGCCCCGCCGCCCATCACCAGCAAAAACAGCGAGCCCAGGGTCATGGCCAGGTCGGTGCGCGAGGCGTGCATCATATTCCAGAAGCCTTCAAGGGAAAACATCGGCAGCTTAGTGGTGTATAGGGCTACGCTCATAATGATGAGCAAGGGGATGGCGGCAAAGCGGGTAAACAGCCCGACAAGGACCAGCAGGCCTCCCGCCACCTCTATGGTGCCAACAAAATAACCCAGGAATTCGGGGTTGGGCAAGCCAATGGCCTCAAAGCGTCCCGCCCCGCGGATGGCAGGAAAAAGAAACTTCTGAACCCCTTCGGAAATGAACACCAGCCCCACCATCAGGCGGATCAGCAATGTGGAGGCCAAATTATCGGTCTGAATCATTTTTTTGATCATAGGCCTGTTCTTTTTATTACAACTAAACACCTTGCAGGCCGGATTTGTTTGTTTTTTCGCACCTGCCCCAAAAATTAATAAGCCCAGCATCAGCCCATTGGGCCAGAAAGCCTATCTTTGCACTGTTTTTTAAAAAAAATTGTTTTTATGAGTTTATTGATCGTTGGCACTGTTGCTTTTGATGAAGTGGAAACCCCTTACGGGAAAACCGGGAAGATCCTGGGCGGTGCGGGAACCTATATTGGCCTGGCGGCCAGCCACCTCACCGATAACATAAGCATTGTTTCCGTGGTGGGGGGCGACTTTCCCAAAGAGCACCTCGACTTGTTCAGGGAAAAGAAGATCGACATTTCCGGTCTCAAAGTGGTTGAAGACGGGAAGACTTTTTTCTGGGCAGGCAAATACCACCAGGACATGAACACCCGCGACACGCTGGTGACCGAGCTGAACGTACTTGCCGATTTCGACCCTGTAGTGCCCGCCCACGCGCGCAACAGCGAATACCTCCTGCTGGGCAACCTGACGCCTGCCATACAGAAGCGCGTCATCGAGCAGATGGAGCCCCGGCCTAAGCTCATCGTGATGGACACCATGAACTTCTGGATGAACACGGCCTGGGACGACCTGATGGAGGTGCTGACGATGATTGACGTGCTGACCATCAACGATGAGGAAGCGCGGCAGCTCTCGGGCGAGCAATCGCTTGTAAAGGCAGCCCGCAAAATCCTCACCATGGGCCCAAAATACCTCATCGTGAAAAAGGGCGAGCACGGGGCCATGCTGTTCTATGAAGACAAGGTGTTCATAGCCCCCGCAATGCCTCTTGAAGAGGTCTTCGATCCCACGGGAGCAGGCGACACTTTTGCCGGGGGCCTTATTGGCTACATCGCCCGCCGGGACGACACCTCCTTCGACACCCTCAAGACGGCCATCATTTATGGCTCGGCCATGGCCAGCTTTACCGTCGAGAAATTCGGCACCGACCGCCTGCTGGAAATCAATAGCGAGGAGGTTAGCAAGCGGCTCGCTTCCTTCGCAGAATTGGTCTCTTTCAAGTTCTAATGCATTCTTAATCATTAATTTTTGAAAAAGAAGTGCATTTGCTAAGCAGTTTTTTTTTAACTTTAGCCACTTTTTTCGGGACCGCAGCCCCGAGTTGAAAAGGTGCTTGCCGGTCCCGTTTTTATTGCTGACAGGCTTATCAGGAGAAATATCAACCAAATTCATTATACACGCTTAAACCCGTTGACGCTGTTATGAAAGTATATCAAACAAACGAAATTAAGAACATCGCCCTCATTGGGGGTGCGAAATCGGGGAAAACCACCCTGGCCGAAGCCATGCTCTTCGAAGGCGGGGTCATTAACCGCAGGGGTTCTGTCGACGACAAGAACTCGGTTTCTGACTACCGCGAAATAGAACTGGAACGGCAGGCATCAGTTTTCTCCACTGTCATGTATGCAGAATATGCAGGCAAGAAGATCAACATCATAGACACCCCCGGTTTCGACGATTTTATTGGGGAAGTCATTGCCGCCCTGAAAGTATCGGATACCGCGGTGATGGTTGTAAACTCGCAGAACGGGGTGGAAGTGGGCACCGAGATCACCTGGCGCTACATCAACAAGCTTGAGAAACCCGCCATTTTCCTAGTCAACCAGCTCGAGCACGAGAAAACCAATTTCGATGAGACCATCCGTCAGCTACGCAGCCATTTCGGCGACAAGGTTCTGGTGGCCCAATACCCGCTCAACGCAGGACACGGTTTCGACAGCGTGGTCGACGTGCTGAAGATGAAGCTCTATAAGTTTCCCGACGGCGGAGGCCAGCCTGTGATCAGCGAGCTGCCCGCCGAAGAGCAAAGCAAGGCCGAAGCCTATCACAATGCCATCATCGAAGCTGCCGCCGAAAGCGAGGAAGCCCTGATGGAAGCCTTCTTCGAGAATGGCACCCTGAGCGAGGAACAGTTGGCCAAGGGGATCAACCAGGGGATCGCCACCCGTACCATGTTCCCCGTGTTCTGCATCTCAGGCAAGCACAACCAGGGCGTAAGCCGTTTCATGGAGTTTGCCGTCGAAAACCTGCCCGCTCCCAACGAAGTGGCCCTTACAAAAACTACCGAAGACCAGGATCTGAATTATGATGCTGCGGCGGCTCCCGTGGCTTTTGTGTTTAAAACCGCCGTAGAGCCCCATCTTGGCGAAATCTCTTTCTTTAAGGTGTTTAATGGCACCATCTCCGAGTCCATCGATTTGATCAATGCCAACACAGGCGCGAAGGAACGACTCTCACAACTCTTTGCCGTTGCAGGCAAGAACCGTCAGAAGGTGGAGAAAGTGATGCCCGGCGACATTGCAGCCACCATCAAACTCAAGGACACCCATACCAACAACACCCTGACTACTTCGAAAAACCAGGGCGAGATAGTATCGCCCATTGTATTCCCCGAAGCAAGGATTCGTATGGCGGTGAAAGCCAAGAATTCGGCCGACGAGGAGAAACTGGCTGGCATTTTGAAGGAGATGTACAATATTGACCCCACCCTGACCTATGAACACTCCAAAGAGCTTAAGCAGCTGATCCTCAGCGGACAAGGCGAGATGCACCTGAACGTAGCCAAGTGGATGATTGAAAACCTAAGCAAGGTGGGTATTGATTTCCTGGCACCCCGGATTCCGTATCGCGAGACCATCACCAAGAATGCCAAGGCCAGCTACCGTCACAAGAAGCAGTCGGGTGGTGCAGGCCAGTTTGGCGAGGTGCACATGATGATCGAACCTTTCTACGAAGGCAAGCCAGATCAGACCGAGTTCCCCATCCGTGGACGTGACGAGCATCAACTGTCGTGGGGCGGCAGGCTCATCTTCAACAACTGTATCGTGGGGGGGTCCATCGACGCCCGTTTTATGCCGGCCATCCTCAAAGGGATCATGGAAAAAATGGAAGAAGGCCCGCTGACCGGTTCCTATGCCCGCGACATCATCGTGAACATTTACGATGGTAAGATGCACCCCGTTGACTCGAATGAAATTTCGTTCAAGCTTGCCGGCCGTAACGCCTTCAAGGATGCCTTCAAGAACGCTGCTCCCAAGATACTGGAGCCCATTTATGACGTGGAAGTCATGGTTCCTGAAGAAAAGATGGGCGACGTAATGACCGACCTTCAGGGCCGCCGTGCCATCATCATGGGTATGGAAAGCGAAGGCCACTACCAGAAGATCAAAGCCAAGGTTCCCCTGGCCGAACTCAACCGCTATTCCACTTCGCTGAGCTCATTGACCAGCGGCCGCGCCACCTATGGCATGAAGTTCGCCGAGTATCAGCAGGTGCCCATGGACGTTCAGGACACCTTGCTCAAAGCCTACGAAGAAGAGGAAAAAGACGAAGATTAGTCTTCCCCTCACTTTACTGTTCATATTATCCGCCCTGGTCTTGGTATCGGGGCGGATTTTTTTTGCCCTTGCAGGCAGGGGGCCTTTTCTTCTTTTCAAATACTTTTTCTAAGAGATCATCCAGGAGGTTTAGACTGTTTATACCGACTAAACACCGTTTAAACCATGAAAAAGGATTGAACTTCAGGGCTTTATGAAGAGCTAGAAATGCCTTGTTGCTGGACAAGGAACACCAAGGCCGGTCACGGTACAAAGGTCAAGGGGATTTATTGGCAAAAGAGCTTGAAAAAGTTCGAATTTTTTATATTTTTGTCACACAAAGCAAATCATTGGTTTGCTACCAGTTAGATGTTTAATTCAATGAAGTTAAAAAAGTATTTGATAAGGTTATATTTATAATTTGGGATCTATGGCAAAAGAAAAGGCAGGGCAAAGCAGGCAGGAAATCGGATCAGGAGGTTTTCTGAAGTGGATAGAGGAATTGGGGAATAAGCTGCCACATCCATTTTGGATCTTTGTATGGATATGCATCCTGATCGTATTGACCAGTGCGGTGACGGCCTGGCTAGGGGTGAGTGCGGTGGATCCGGGGACGGGCCGGGTGGTGGAGGCGCAAAACCTGTTGTCGGGGGAAGGCCTCAGGCGTTTTGTCGAGCATATGGTGAGCAACTTTGCCTATTTCGCGCCTTTCGGCCTTGTATTGGTGATGCTGATGGGGGTTTCAATAGCCGAGGGCAGCGGCCTGCTGGCCGTGGCCCTGCGCACGGTTGCTTTTTCGGTTCCGCGAAAGATCGTGCTTCCTGTCATTTTTATCATCGGGGCATGCGGAAACATTGGTTCGGATGCCGGTGTGGTGATCGTTCCGCCCATTGCAGCCCTGATCTTTTCGCAGATGGGGCTAAGTCCCATTGCGGGGCTTATCGCTGGTTATGCGGGCGCTACGGCTGGTTTTACGGCCAATTTCTTTATTGCCGGCACTGATGTGCTACTGGCGGGCATCAGCACCGAGATCACCCATCACATCGATCCCAACCTGGAAGTCAGTGCAACGGCCAACTGGTATTTTATGATTGCATCGACCTTTTTGCTGGGGATAGGAGGGGCCTTCGTGGCGCGGCGCTATACAATACCCCGCTGTCGTCAGTTTGTCATCACCGGAGCTGTTGAAGAGGCTGTAGAGAACCCCTCCCTGAGCGCC
>JAAYLH010000022.1 GCA_012521995.1 Bacteroidales bacterium
CGGCCCGTTCGTCTAGGGGTTAGGACGCAAGGTTTTCATCCTTGTAACAGGGGTTCGAATCCCCTACGGGCTACCTGATGACACCCTCCTTTTGGAGGGTTTTTTTATTTTATTGCAATTCTTATTATATTTGCTAGTGCCTGGAGCCATTTCCCGGCCGCCTCCCGTTTACTTTTCTTGTTTTTTTTGAATTTTTCTGTTGTTTAAATCCTTTGTAACTGAACTGATTTGTCATGGAAGAACAAGTCCATGTGCCTGCAATGGAGCCTGTAAGCCGTTTGAAGAGCATCAAGGCCTGGGCAGAGCACGACCGGCCGCGTGAAAAAATGCTTGAAAAGGGGCAGAAGGCCCTTTCGGATGCCGAGTTACTGGCCATCCTCATTGGTTCGGGTTCGGCCAATGAATCGGCCGTGGATCTCTCGAAGCGGATTCTGGCCAGCGTATCAAACAACCTTTCTGAGCTTTCGCGCCTTGAAATCCCCGAGCTGACCCGGTTCAGGGGCATAGGCCCAGCCAAGGCAATCAATATAGTTGCCGCACTGGAACTGGGCCGAAGGCGGAGGCAGAGCGAAAGCTTGCAACGCCAAACCATTACTTCGAGCAGTGATGCCTTCGAGCTGATGCAACCCATCGTAGGTGACCTGGCCTACGAGGAGTTCTGGGTGATCACCCTCAACCGCTCGAATAAGGTGAAACGCACCCTGTGTATAAGCGAGGGCGGGGTGGAAGGCACCGTGGCCGACCCCAAGAAGATCTTTAAAATGGCACTGGAAGATAATGCCTCGGGGGTGATCTTGTGTCATAACCACCCCAGCGGAGCTTTGCGCCCCAGCGAAAACGATGTCAAGGTTACCCGTAAATGCAAGGAAGCAGGGGCCTTTCTTGAGCTTCCCGTGCTCGATCACCTGATTGTCGGGCACGAGAAGTATTTTAGTTTTGCCGATGAGGGATTGCTGTAAGCATGCTGCCCCTTCAGGTCTTCCCTGGTTTTTTCAGAAATTTTCGGCAAACAAAATTTTCCTTTTACCTTTACGGAAACAAGATATCTGACAATCAACAGGCATGGTACTGGTTTATTGCCATAAAGTTACCAGCAGGATAAAATATGCCCTGGGCCTCCTGCTCGAGACCCTGCTGGGGGTGGAGTGGGAGCTGACCACCCAGTCTGCTGTCTTTAAGGGTTTTGAAGGGCCTAAGCTGAATTACAGCCGCGAACCCTTATCGGAGGATGAGGTGTATATTTCTGCTTCAGGCTTCCTCGAAAAGCGGGGCGTTCAGCCTTTCGTGCCGGGGCTCAGCTGGAAGGAAGGGCTGCCCCAATTGTTTTCGGGCGATGATCCGCGTTGCCATTTTGGTTTCGACCTGCCTGCTGCCGCCTTTTATCTGGTGAGCCGCTACGAGGAATACCTGGCGGTGGAAAAGGACCAGCACGGCCGTTTTATGGCCGAAAAGAGCTTTGCCTTTAAACATGGCTTTCTCGAAACACCCGTGGTGAATCATTATGCCCTGATGTTGCGTGACAGGCTGAAGAAAAGCTTCCCCGGGCTGGCGTTTCCTGTCCAGGAATATGGCTTTACACCTACCTACGATGTGGATGTGGCTTATGCCTTCCTGGGAAGGGGTTTCCTGAGGGGGCTGGGCGGCGCATTGCGCTCAATGACCGAACTGGATGTAAAAGCCCTGAAGCAAAGATTGGATGTGGTATTGGGAAAAAAACGCGATCCCTTCGACACCTATGACCTGCAGCTTGAATGGCACAGAAAATACAAGTTGAAGGCTTTTTATTTTTTCCTTTGCGGTGAATACGGCCCTTTTGATAAGAACATTTCCTTCTTCTCGACCATTTTTCAAAACCTTGTTAAGAAGGTGAGCGACTACGCCTATACGGGCATTCATCCCTCCTACGGTTCCCACGAAGATCCTGAAAGGCTTTCGGCCGAGGTGTCGCGCTTGTCCGGGATCCTTAACCGCGAGATACACTTCAGCCGCCAGCATTACCTGAAAATGGAGGTGCCCGCCACTTATCGCAGCCTGATCCGTAACAACATAGATCATGACTTTACTATGGGTTATCCATCACAGCCAGGCTTCAGGGCTTCTGTTGCCAGTCCTTATTTCTTTTACGACCTGGAAAGGGAAGAACAGACCATCTTGAAGGTGTTTCCCTTTGCGGTAATGGACGGGACCCTGAGGGATTACCTTGGACTTACGCCTGAAGAAGCCATCGCCAGGCTGGAAAAGCTGGTGAAGGCCGTCAGGGAGGTGAATGGCAGCTTTTTCAGCCTCTGGCACAATGAGTCGCTTTGTGAATGCAACCGATGGAAAGGCTGGCGAAGGGTTTATGAACACTTGCTGGAGGTGGCAACCCCAAAACCCGTGCAGCCATGATCAGGTTTGTTTCACACGAGCATATTGATTTTGAGAAATGGGACGATTGCATCGAGCGCTCCATAAACGGTATCTTTTATGCCTATTCGTGGTACCTCGATATGACTGCCCCGGGCTGGGATGCCCTTGTAGAAAATGATTACGATACGGTAATCCCCTTGCCCAACCGCAAAAGGCTGGGCATCCGCTTTGTATTTCAGCCATTTTTCGTGCAACAACTTGGGATTTTCAGCAACACGAGCCTTACCCCCGTGGTTACTGCCCGTTTTCTGAAGGCCATTCCTGCCCACTTTTGGTTTGTTGACCTAAACCTGAACACCTATAACCCGCTAGACCCGGCTCCGGGGATCAGGGCGCGGGAAGGAATGACCCACCACCTTGACCTGATAGAGCTCTATCCGCAAATTGCCAAGCGCTATTCAAGCAATACGCGCCGCAACATTCGAAAAGCAGAAAAACAGGGGGTCTTTGTCACGCCACACGGCCGCCCTGAAGAGCTCATACAGGCCTTCAGGGATAATCGCGGGAAAGGACTTAAAACCTACCGGGAAAAGGACTACCAGGTGTTGAAGCACCTGATGTATGTAGGCTTGCACAAAGGCATGGCCACCTTAATGAGCGCCTATACCGCTGAGAACAATTTTTGCGGGGGCATTTTGTTCTTTCGAAGCCATAAGAAAAGCGTTTTCCTTTTTTCGGGGGCTACGCCTGCTTCCCGCGAAAACGGGGCGATGTTCCTCCTGGTGGATGAATATATTAAGCAAAATGCAGGGCAAGACCTGGTGCTGGATTTTGAAGGCTCGCTGGATCCCGATCTTGCCCGATTTTATAAGGGCTTTGGTTCAAAAGAATGTGTATTTTTACAAATTGAAAAGAACAGGATGCCCACTCTGTTCAGGAAAGGGGTGTCGTTGTTTCGCCGCCTTAGGTGGGGCTGAACGGTTTTATAGAAATTACACAGAGGGGATATGATACATTATCTGGGAAAAAACAGCTCGCTGCTGAAGCAATACATTGCCGAAGTGCGCGATATGGAGATTCAAAAGGACAGCTTGCGTTTCCGCAGGAATCTTGAGCGTCTGGGGGAGATCTTTGCTTACGAGATCAGCAAGCAACTGAAATGGGCCCTGCGGGAAACAATCACTTCATTGGGCACTGCGCAGTGTGAAATGCTTGCAGAACAGCCCGTGATTGCCACCATTCTCAGGGCGGGTCTCCCTGTTCACCAGGGGATACTGAATTACTTTGACCGGGCCGAGAATGCCTTTATTTCGGCTTATCGCAAGCACCACAAAAACGGTCGTTTCGACATACAGATCGAATACACATCCTGTCCCAACCTGGATGCTAAACAGTTGATTATCAGCGACCCCATGCTGGCCACGGGTGCGTCCATGGTATTGTCGTACAAGGAATTGCTGCGTCACGGGAAACCCGCGCACACGCATATCGTTTCGATATTGGCCAGTGCCCAGGGCGTGGAATACGTAAAGCGTCACCTGCCCCCTGCAGACTATACTCTTTGGCTGGGGGAAGTGGACGATGAACTGACTGCAAAGGCTTATATCGTTCCCGGGCTTGGTGATGCGGGGGACTTGGCCTTTGGAAGTAAACTATAATTTAAAGCCTATGTTGCCTGATAGGGCGGTACTAGCCGAAAACCTGAAGTTATCCCTGCAATCCATTCGCAGCCACATGCTCCGTACTTCGCTTACGGTGCTAATCATAGCCTTTGGTATTATGGCGCTGATCGGGATAATGACGGCTATCAGTTCCATTGAGGCTTCCATATCCTCTAACTTTGCGCGCCTGGGCGCCAACAGCTTTACGATCCGCAACCGCGAAATGCGCATCATTATCGGGGGGGGCGGCGGAGGCCAGGCAAAGGAGTACAGGCGCATCACTTTTGAAGAGGCAGAAGCCTTTAAAGACCGATTTGATTTTCCCTCACTGGTGTCTGTTTCTACATTCGGGACGGGGTCTACGGTGGTTCGTTACCGCTCGCGCGAGACCAACCCTACGGTATCGGTGGTAGGCAGCGATGAAAACTACCTGGTTACCACAGGCAATGAGCTGGATCGCGGCAGGAACTTTTCGCCCCGCGAGCTTCAGTTTGGCGAGAACGTAGTGATCGTGGGGGCAGAGGTTGCCAAAACCCTCTTCCCCAACAACGAAGACCCCCTGCAACAATTTGTCAGTTTTGGCAACGCCCGTTACCAGGTGATCGGGGTGATGAAGGGCAAGGGTGCAGGGATGGGTTTCTCTGAAGATCAGCGTTGTGTGCTGCCATTGATCACGGTAAGGAAAAACTTCTCCCGGCCCCGGATGAATTACACCATCACCGTCAGTTCTTCGGACGTGGTAGAAATGGAGTCTGCCCTAGGGGAAGCCACAGGGCTTTTCAGGGTTATCCGAGGGGTCCGTGTAGGGGAAGATGACAACTTCGATATTGCGCGAAGCGATAACATTGCCCAAGCCCTCATCGAGAATATGCGTTACATAACTATGGCAGCTTCCCTGATTGGAATGATTACCCTGATGGGGGCCGCAATAGGGCTGATGAACATCATGCTGGTTTCGGTAACCGAAAGAACTCAGGAGATCGGCATTCGTAAAGCCCTGGGAGCCACACGGAAAATTATCAAACAGCAGTTCCTTGCCGAAGCCATTGTATTCTGCCAGATAGGTGGAGTGCTGGGGATTTTTCTGGGTGTGCTGATCGGTAATATCATTTCCATTGTGATGGGAAACCCTTTTGTAGTGCCCTGGATGTGGGTCACCATTGGTGTGGTTTTGTGCGTTGGAGTAGGCTTAATTGCGGGATATTATCCTGCCGCAAAGGCATCAAAACTTGACCCCATTGAATCCCTCAGATACGAGTAAGCCCTTAAAAAAATATTTTACTAAAAATATTATTGGCATTTAATTATATTTTTTGTTAAATTTGTCGGTAAAGGTGGCCCTGTTGATGGGCCGTGGAGTTCAAAGAGGGGAAAATATGGAGAAAATTAACGTTTTGGTTATTGACGACCATGACTTAATTATTTTAGCTTGCCGGCAAGTCTTTTTGAAAATCCCTGACATGAAACTGATCGGGGTGGCCAAGGATGGAGATGAAGGGTACCGGAAAATTGTTGAGCTAAAACCCGACGTGGTTATTATTGATATTTCCATTCCGGGAATCAACGGAATAGAACTTACCCGAAAACTTACCCGTGAATACCCTGACACCAAGGTGGTGCTGCATTCCTCCTCGGTGAGCGAGGAAGTGATCGTGATGGGCTTTGAGGCAGGCGCCATGGCTTATGTTCCGAAGAACTTTAAGCCTGGGCAGCTTGTGGAAGCCATCCGTACCGTGATGCGCGGCGAGCACTACAGCAAGGGTTTTGTTTCGGATATCCTGATTGAGAATTTTCTGAAGGATAAGAACAAGAAGGATGGCGGGTTTAAGCTGACCGATCGCGAGCTGGAGATTCTGCGTGCCATAGCCCAGGGAAGTACTAACCAGAGTATGGCCGAGCAATTCTGCATCAGCGTCCGCACCGTGGAAGCCCACAAAGCCAACATTATGAAAAAATTAAAGCTCAGCAATACTGCGGAGCTTGTGGTGTTTGCCATCAAGAACAAGATCGTTAAGATCTGATAATTAACTGTTTTCTTTGCCTTCCAGGGATTCCAGTTCCAGGTGGAACTGTTCCCATTCCTTTTCCGCTTTTGTAAGGCGGTTTTTTTGTGCCTCGTATTTTGTGAACACCTCCCCGCTTTCAATCATTGGTGGATTTAGGGAAGGGTTGGCAATGATCTTTTCCAGTTCAGCCATATCCCTTTCACAGACTTCAATTTCTTTCTCCGCTTTTTCAATGCCCTGCTGAAGCTTGCGCAACTCGCGTTCGAATTGTTTCTTCTGTTCCCAGTTCTGCCTGTTTTCCGAGATGCCCGTTTCCTTTTCGGATGCTGCTACTTTTCGCCCCGCCTCCAATTGCTTTAAGGATTCAATGTTGCGGTGGTCGATGAAATCGTAGACATCGCCAATGAACTCCTTGATATTTTTATTTCGGAATTCAAACACTTTGCCTGTCAGCCCCTGAAGGAAGTCTCGGTCGTGCGAGACCACAATGATGGTACCATTGAACTGAAGTAGGGCGTTTTTCAGAATATCCTTCGAGCGCATATCCAGGTGGTTGGTGGGCTCATCAAGCACCAGGAGGTTGACCGGCTCAAGCAACAGGCGGGCAATGGCCAGTCGAGATTTCTCTCCGCCCGACAGCACTTTCACCTTCTTGTCGATGTCCTCGCCGCTGAACAGGAAGCCCCCGAGGATGTTGCGGGTCTGCTTGCGCACCTCGCCGGCAGCCACATCGTCCAATGTTTGAAATACCGTCTTTTCCGGATCCAGAAATTCCGCCTGGTTCTGGGCATAATAACCGATCTTCACGTTATGGCCCAGCTTAACTATGCCCTCGTGCGGCAGGTCGCCAATGAGGATGCGCGAAAGGGTGGTTTTGCCTTCTCCATTGCGGCCCACAAAGGCAATGCGCTCGCCGCGCGCCACCATAAAGTTCAGGTCGCGAAGCACTTCCTTGCTGCCGTATCTTTTTGAAACCGAAACGGACTCCAGGGCCACCTTGCCTGAAGCAGGTGCTTCCGGAAAACGGAAATGGATGCTGCTCTTGTCCAGCTCTTCCACCTCCACCTTTTCCATCTTTTCGAGCATCTTGATCTTGCTCTGCACCTGCCGGGCCTTGGTGTTCTTGGCCCGGAAGCGGGTGATGAAGTGCTCAATCTGGGCGATCTGCCTTTGCTGGTTGCTGTAGGCAGCCAGCTCCTGCGCCATGCGCTCTTCACGGAGCATCTCGTAGTCCGAATAGCAGGCCTTGTAGTCGTAGGCCTTGCCCATACTGATCTCGATGGTGCGGGTGGTCACATTGTCGAGGAAGGCCCTGTCGTGTGATACCACAATAACTGCCCCTGGATAGTCAATCAGGAAGTTCTCCAGCCATTGGATGGATTCAATGTCGAGGTGGTTTGTAGGCTCATCGAGCATCACCAGCTCGGGGGTCTGCAAAAGGATCTTGGCCAGCTCGACGCGCATCTGCCAGCCCCCGCTGAACTCCGTCATGGGCCTTTCCAAATCACGCCTTTCAAATCCCAGGCCAAGCAATACCTTTTCTGCGCGCGCGTGCTGGGTAGCGCCTCCCAGGATATCGTACCGCTCGGTGCCCTCAGCAAGCTTCTGGCTAAGTTTATGGTATTCCTCAGTATGATAATCCGTACGATGGGAGATCTCTTCTGTAAGTTTGTGGATTCTTTGTTCCAGTTCCTTGATTTCAGCAAAGGCTTTCAGGGCTTCGTTAATCACCGTATGCTGGCTGGTGAAGTGCATCTCCTGGGGGAGGTAGCCGATGCTGCTGCCCGAGGGGCTTGCAACCTGCCCCGTAGTGGCCTCCATCTGCCCGCTGATGATGCGCATCAGCGTGGTCTTCCCCGCACCATTCCTGCCCACCAGACCAATCCTGTCGCGCCGGTTGATGATGAAGGAAATGTCATCAAACAAAGGCGTGCCTGCGAACTGAACGGATATGTTGTTTAGGGAGATCAAGGAAGGTTAGGGGTTTGGGGTTCGGGGTTAAAGGTTTGAGGTTCAGGGTTTAAGGTTCAAAGTTTAAGGTTTAAAGTTCAATGGCAATAACCGATTCTTTTTTTTTCTTTTTACTTCTTACTTTCTACTTTCTACTTTCTACTTTCTACTTTTTACTGCTCTCCTTCTCTAATGTCTCTTAAGCCCCTTAAGTCTCTCAAGTCCCTAAAGTCTCTAAAGTCCCTTAAGTCTCAAATGCAGCTCATCCAGTTGCTTCACGTCCACCGGGCTGGGGCTGTCGATCATCACGTCGCGGGCGGCGTTGTTTTTTGGGAAGGCGATGAAGTCGCGGATGGAGTCGGAGCCGCCGAAGAGGGCGCACCAGCGGTCGAAGCCGAAGGCGATGCCGCCGTGGGGAGGCGCGCCATAGCGGAAGGCATTCAGCAGGAAGCCAAACTGGTTCTGTGCTTCCTCAGGGCTGAACCCCAGCACTTCAAACATCTTCTCCTGCAGGGTCCAGTCGAAAATACGGATGGAGCCCCCGCCGATCTCCACGCCGTTGATCACCATATCATAAGCGTTAGCCCGTACCTTGCCGGGATCGGTGCTCAGCAGGGCAGCATCCTCGGGCAGGGGAGAGGTGAAGGGGTGGTGCATGGCAAAGAAGCGCTGGGCCTCCTCATCCCACTCCAGCAGGGGAAATTCTACCACCCATAGGCAGGCAAATGTATTGGGGTCGCGCAATCCCAGCCGCTTGCCCATCTCCAGGCGCAGCTCGCCCAGGGCCTTTTGCGTGGCATTGGTTTCGCCGGCCAGAATCAGCATCAGGTCGCCCGGCCTGGCGCCAAAAGCCTCTGCCCAACCTGCCAGTTGAGCGGCATCAAAGAACTTATCCACCGAAGACTTGAAACTGCCGTCGGCATTGTATTTCACATACACCAGGCCTTTGGCGCCGATCTGGGGACGGCGTACCCAGTCGGTAAGCTCATCCAGTTGCTTGCGGGTGTAATCAGCACAGCCCTCTGCATTGATCCCCACCACCAGTTCTGCATCATCAAAAACCTGGAAGCCTTTGTTTTGCGCCAGGGCATTCAGGTCCACGAAGCGCATCCCGAAGCGGGTATCGGGCTTATCGCTGCCGTAATATTTCATCGCATCGGCATAACTGATGCGGTCAAAACTGATGTTGTCAATGCCCTTTACTTTTTTGAAAAGATGCTTCCCAAGCCCTTCAAAGGCCTCCAGCACATCGTCGCGGGTCACGAACGACATCTCGCAGTCGATCTGGGTGAACTCAGGCTGGCGGTCGGCGCGCAGGTCCTCATCGCGGAAGCACTTCACGATCTGGAAGTAACGGTCTATGCCGGCCACCATCAGCAACTGCTTGAAGGTCTGGGGCGACTGCGGCAGGGCATAGAACTGCCCCTCGTGGATGCGCGAAGGCACCAGGAAGTCACGCGCCCCCTCGGGCGTTGACTTGATCAGCACAGGGGTCTCCACCTCCAGGAAGCCCTGGTCGCTGAGATAGTTTCTTGTCTCCACAGCCATTTTGTGGCGCAGCTCCAGGTTGCGCCTTACGCTGTTGCGGCGGATGTCGAGGTAGCGGTACTTCATCCTCAGCTCATCGCCCCCGTCGGTATTCTCCTCGATGGTGAAGGGCGGGGTCTGGGCCGGGTTGAGCACCACGATCTCCGATACGATGATCTCTATGTCGCCGGTGGGCATTTTGGGATTTTTATTGCTCCGCTCGGCAACAGCCCCCCTGACCTGCAGCACGTATTCACGCCCCAGCCCGCGGGCCTGTTCGCACAGCGTGGCATTGGTTTCCATGTTAAAGGCCAGCTGCGTCAGGCCATAGCGGTCGCGCAGGTCGATGAAGGTCATCCCGCCCAGGTCGCGCGAGCGCTGCAGCCAGCCCGCCAAAACCACTTCTTTTCCAACGTCTTCCAGGCGCAGTTCGCCGCAGGTATGTGTTCTAAGCATAAGTTCAGATATTTCTTTCAGGGTGCAAAGGTAATCAATGAAAAATGAAAAGAGAAAAATGAAAAATGAAATACGTTATGGGGCATGGGGCATAGGGCTTGGGGTTTGGGTGTTTTCGTCAGGGCTGTTGCTGGAACCATCGCGCAAGGATTACATCGTGCAATAAGTACTGGTAATTTTCCTCGATGACCATTTCTTTTTCAAGCAGGGCTCCCAGTGCTGTGCCTACCGAACTGGCCGCCCCCAGTCCGTTTTTCTGGATGAAATCAGTGGAATAAGGATTGGAAACGGGCTCTGATACGGCAATGGCCTTCAGGACCTCCCACTGGGTTTTTGTCAGCATTTTCATGTAATTGTAAAAAACGGGCTTTTCCTGTTCAATGATCTCAAAATGAATGTGCTCAAGGGCTTTTTTCGTAAGGGCCTGTTTCAGCGCAAAGGCTTTATTGCAGATCAGTTGGATGGTGTAGGTCTGCCCCCGGCTCCAGGTGTAAATGGCTTCCACCGTTTTGTCATCGATGATCTGGCCTTCCTTTTTGAAATGCTCGCGGATGAAAGTTCCGTAAACGCCCCGGGGGATGGGCTGCAGGCCTAATAGCTGGGTGCTGCGGTAAAACGGGCGGTTCTGATCAGAAAAGATCGAGCGCATCAGGTTTCTCTGGCTGCCGCTGAAAATAAACCGGACCCCGGGAAAGCTTTGCATCCAGGAACGGAAAACAGCCTCCCCGTTCTTTTCCGGGTAGCGGGTGATTTGCTGAAACTCATCCAAAACGACCAGCACCTTTTTTTTCCTGCCGTCCAGGAATTCCCCGAGCGCTTGCAGTGATTCTTCCGGGGGTATGGGGCTGGATAATCCAAAGGATATTTTCGGGATTCCGCTTACAGGGTCAAAGGAAAGCGTCATTCCCAGCCTGGCCAGTAAGTTGCCCAGGGATTTACTGATGCCCCCGCTGGACCTCCCGTACTTTTGATGGACGGCCTGGGCAATGCTCCGGATGGCATCCTTAAAACTTTGGGTGCTCATCAGGTCAACGTATATGGTTTCAAATCCAAGCGCGCTTTCATAAAGATTTGAAAAACAATGGATGAGAGAGGTCTTGCCCATCCTGCGCCAGGAGTAGAGGACCATATTCCGTTCATTCACAAATTGATCCTTCAGCCAGGTCAGCTCTTTTTCCCGGTCACAGAAATAGTCTTTTGAAATAAACCCTGCCAATACAAAAGGATTCCCTGGTTTTTTCATAATTCCGTATTTTGCGTTCCGTAATTTACGTACTGCAAGTTACGTAAAATTTTCATACGAAACAAATAAGTTTGATTTTTTTACGTAAATTGCGTAACGTAATTTACGAATTTATTTATAAAGAGACTTGTTTCTTTCAAGCCCGAAAACGCAACATTGTCAATATTGTCAATATTGTCAATATTATCAACCCTTAAAAACTGAACCTCACCGAAAGAAACACCTGCGAGGGGCGGAGGATGTAGGTTGTTTCTGTAACGGAGAAAGCGCTGGCCTGGAAGGTGGTGTAGTTGTCGGTGTTCAGAATGTTTAGCCAGCGTGCCTCAATATCTACCCGGTGTTTTCTTATGGTGTAGCGGTAAAGCAGGTCAACGAAAACGTTTTCATTGTTGCGGTGGCGGTAATATTCGGTGGTAAGGCCCAGGTAGTGTCCGCTACGCGGGAAGGCATGAAAATCAACAAAATGCCTTAACATGCTAATGTTGCTGCTGCGATTCGAGTCGATATAGGTTTGTATGTAACTCAGGTTGGCACGGTACTCACCCCTGAGCCATTCGGTAATGCGGGTGTTGATTTGCGGGCTGAGGTTGATGAATTGATTCGATGTTTCGAACTGCTGCTGATTGAGCAGCGATTGCCGCCGGTTGTGGCTGTAGCTTGCCCTAAAGCTTACCGTGCTTTTTGCCGCACTGAAGTACTTGCTGGTTTGCCCGCTGAGGTTGTGGCTGTAGCCGGTATTGGGCATTTCGAGGGCCTGAAGAATTGTTGTGCCGTCGGCCTGCACCTGGTTGCTGTACATCAGGTTGTAATCGCTAATGCTATAAAAGTAATTGAGCGAGTTGAAAAAGGAAGTTATTGGGTTACGATAGCTAACAAAGGCCGATAGGTTGTGGCGTTTGGTTTCAGAAAGGGGCGCGGCGTTCTGCTGAAGGCTGCGATGGTTTTTGAGGATATATCCGTAATGCACCCCGTCCATATCGCCAAGACTGGTACTGTAATTCCACGAACCCCTGACGCGCCAGAACCCGCTAATGCGGTAGTCGGCCGAAAGCCTGGGGTCGACAAGCAGGCGGCTGAGTTGCTGCCCCTGGGCCAGGGTTTCATCATTCAGGCTAAGGTGTTGCCAGCTCAGTGGCAGACCTGCCGAAAGGGTCAGGTCGTTTTTGCGGTAGCTCATTTCGGTTTGCAGGTAGGTGCGGGCATGGCTTCCGTCAAGGTGGTTGGCAAAGGCTTCAGCACTTTCTGCCCATTGCTCCCCATGCTGCTGAAAAAGTCGGCTTTCAAGTTGCTGGCTCCGGTATGAGAAGCCCAAACGCGGGCTTATGCTTATTCCTTTCCAGCCAAAGGTAAAGCCGGCCGAATGATCGGCAAAAAACCGGCTTAGGTCAAGCTCCTGACGCAAGCTTTCTATCTCATTGCCGGGGCTGAGCACCTGCTCAAAACGGCCGGGGCTTACCTGCAGCTTCTGAGGGCTGTGGTCGTACGAAACAAACGACATAAACTCCACCAGGTGCTTGCCCACAGGTTTTATTGAACGGAGGTCATTTGAAAGATTGCGAAAAGGGTGTTTAAGCATTTGGTTAATATCTTCGCCATTCAAGCTGAGCTGCCCGCGACGGCTGTCCCAGCGGGTATTGAATTTCAACTTGTTGTCCAGGTAGTTGTCCTTCACGTTGCGGTTAAGGGTAAACTCGCCCTGAAGGTAGTTGTCGTGGAGGCGGTTTTCAATGGATTCGGCAAAGAACAAAGTGTCGGCAGGGGAGTAAAGCGTTCGATAGCTAAGGCCTTGCTGGCGCTGGCTGTCGTTGATGTAATAAAGATTGGCACGCAACTGAAAGTCGTTGCTGAGGCGCAGCAGGGCATTGCTGTTGAGCAGGTGAATGTTGTTGTCAAGGTAACGGTTCTCGTTGAAGTCTGGCGGTGCAATGGTTTGGATTCCCAGGATGCCGGGATTTTCACGCGGGCGATCCATGCTGCGGCGCATATCCTGCAGGGTGAGGGCTGTAAGCTGTTTTGCGGCATCTTTTCCTGCATTGTTCGCCTGGTAGGAGTTAACCACCTGGAACTGTTTGGTAAAGGTCATGGGCGTAATGTTGGCATCCCACAGCAAGGGGCTGAGGCCGGTGCCCAGTTTAGAGGTGCCCGTGGTGGTGATCTCGCGCTTAAGTTTCAGGTTCAGGGCGGCCTGGTAGTAGGGAACCCGCTCCTCCAGGATGCGGATTGGCTGGAGGTTCTCCAGGATTTCTACAGCAGCAACCGAACGATGGGGCATATTGTTGCTTACCATCCCGTAACGACCCCCCATCAGGTCCAGGCCCTCCACGTAAAAGCGGTTGATGGGCTCGCCCTGGTAAAGGATCCGACCTGAGGGCTCCACCTCTATGCCGGGCATGTTTTGCAGCACCTCGGCAATGGAGCGGTTGTGCTCACGGGCAAACGAACTGACCAGGTAGCTGATGGTGTCTCCGCGCCGCTCGATGTCGGGCGCCTTGATGGTGAATGTGCTCAGCTCCTTTACCTCGTAAACCAGTTCAAACACGACATTTTGCGAGCGGTTGGCAAGGCGGAGGCGTTCATTGCGGTAATGAATGGAGCTGGCTTCCACATCCAGGCTGTCGGCAGCGCTGCTGACGCTGGCCTGCCATCGCCCTTGCGTATCGCTCACGGCATAGGCAATCAATACATCCCTGCCCTTGGGATAAATCAGGATGTTGATGTTGTGCAAAGCCTCGCCCTGGGTGCTTACTACCCGCCCCTCAAGGGTAACCTGCCCAAAAAGCACTTGAAGGGGCAGCAAAAACAAACTAACTAACCAGATTAACCTCAAGTTGAGAAGCTTTAAATAATTTTATGTAGTTTCTTTGGGATATTCTATCAAAAATCGTACTATTCTGCCTTTAACTCAATGGGGTTGTTATTACGCCTCAAATTTTCGCTCATTATATGCCGTGAGTGGCTGTCAGGTATCATTTCTGTGTTTCCAATGAAACTTTCGCGGAATGAATTCCAAGCCCGCGAAAAACCTTCTTTGGTGGTTCTGATATAGGTTCGCTCGGTAAAAAGAATGGGTGTTTTTTCTTTCGGGGCATCAATGGAAACCACCTCAAATGCATAATGATTTCTGGTGTCGTGGATTTTTAATATTAAACCGGGAAGTCCGTTGAATTTATATGGTCCATCATTAAAGGGTATTTCGGGAGCAAACCAGGCGATCCATTCTCTGCCTCCGAAACAAGTAGTAGCTCTTTGAACTTTATAGCCAAAAAGGCTGTCGGTTTCACCACTTATTTTCCAATCAAATAAATTAAGGTTCTCTTTATACAAATAACTATCACTTGGAATATGGTCGGTTGTTGTGATTTCTTTTTCATTAAAGTTCTTATAAACTCTGTATAATGAGCCACCCGTTCTAATGTTGTTGGCCGGGTCGCTCAAGAATGCCTGAAAATCAGCAATATTTGAAAAACGGTGAGTCGCATTTATGAACCTATCCGTTGATTCACTGTAGAAGGAACTAATGTTCTTTCCGATCAATAGGATCATGTTATCCTTTCTCTTTCTGGAATTAAGCGAATCCTGCTGTTGGGTTTTCAAATACGTTACGATGATATCCGCCTGTCCAATTTCCTTTTCCGGGTA
>JAAYLH010000125.1 GCA_012521995.1 Bacteroidales bacterium
AGCATGTCCTGTACTGCGCGCAGGTCGGCCCCGCCTTCCACCAGGTGGGTTGCAAAGCTGTGTCTAAAGCTGTGGGGACTGATGGTTTTTGTGATCCCTGCTTCCTTGCAGAGGTCTTTGATGATGTTGAAGATCATCACGCGGCTCAGCCTGGTCCCGCGTCTGTTGAGGAAAAGATAATCTTCATGGCCTTTCCCGGGCGGGGTCTCTTGGCGGCTCGAGTCAAGGTAAATCCTGATAAACTTCAAAGCTTCGCGCCCAATGGGCACCAGGCGTTGTTTGTTTCCCTTGCCCGTTACCAGCAGGTATTCCTCCCTAAAATTGATGTCGCTGATTTTCAAGTTAACCAGTTCAGATACCCTCAGGCCCGAACCGTAAAGGGTTTCTATGATTGCTTTGTTGCGGGTGCCCCCGGGTTTGCTTAGGTCAATGGCTTCCAGGATGCGCTCTATCTCAATGGTGTTCAACACAGAAGGCAGCTTTCGCTCTATCCTTGGGGTTTCCAGGGTCTTGGCAGGATTCACCGAGATGACATCCTCTATCAGGAGGTATTTAAAAAAGGCCCGCGTGCCTGAGAGGATACGGGCCTGACTGCCGCTGGCTCCATGTTTGCTTCCCACCCAGTTCATAAATCCCGAAAGGTGGTCCATGTCGACATCCTGTGGCTGAAGGGAAGGATGGTGCGTTGCCAGGTATTCGATGAGCTTTCCAAGATCACGCAAATAGGCGGCCACGCTGTTGGGCGAGAGGGATCGCTCCAGCTGAAGGTAAGACGCAAATCCTTTTTCCCAGGCCTTCCAGTTCATTTCCGCAATATTATTGGTAATTTTGTCCGTTCAATGGAATAACGCTTATTAATATACATTCATGCATCCTGACACATTTTTTTTGGTCATACCAGGCGTGTTCATTCAACCCGGGCGCGCCTGGGAGGCCATCAAAGAACACCCCATATCTCTTATACGTTTTTTTCTGGTATTTGGTTTACCTTTTATCTTGATCGGGTCTTTTGGCAGGGCCCTCAGTGATCAGAGCCTGGATGCTTTTGTGGCCCGTCCCTTCGGCTTGCTGTTTTTGTCGCATCTGCTGGCGAACCTATTGGTGTTGCTGTTGAGCCCCTGGATGATCGCCCGGCTTTCAGGCACCTATGGCTTGGCCCCCAGCTATGAAAACAGCCTTAAACTTTCGCTGATTTCTTACATCCCCTTTTTGGTGTCGCAGTTTTTAGCCGCCCTGGCTCCTGTCATTTCTTTTATTGCAATGGCAGGAATGGCCTATGCCCTGGTACTTTTCTGGATGGGAGCCCCCTTGTTGCTCAATATTCCTAAAAACCGGCTGGTGGGCTTTACTTTCATGGCGTTTTTTATCTTTTTGGGTCTTTCCCTGATTGGGCTTTATTTGCTCAGAATGATTATTTTTGCAACTACTACTTCCTGAAAATCTTAAAATAATTTTGCCTGATAATGACAGACAAAACCCGACCGCGTTTACTCACCTTGGTTATCGTTATTAGCCTTGCCGTATTGCTGGTTTTTGGCTTCTTGTTGATCCGCCGTTTTTCTAATAATCACCATGAACAGGATGTTGAAGAGGTTCAGGAAATTGTTTTGGATGATTTTGGTTTCCCCGAAGGGGGATTCCTGATTGAAAGTGAGGTAGTCAGATCCAATCAAACCCTTTCGCACATCCTTTCCTCCTTTAGTCTGTCGCCAGACGTTATTCATCTGATCGCCGAGCGGATGCAGGAAGTTTTTAATCCAAGGCGTATTAAGGCAGGGCAGAATTATCATGGATACTACACCAATGATTCGGTGCCTCAATTGCAGTATTTTATTTATGAGATATCCACGCTGGATTACCTGAAGGTTGGCTTTGGCGACAGTCTGCTTGTGGAGAAAGGGGAGAAACAGGTGACTACTTTGGAAAAATCAGCCAGTGGGATGATCACCTCTTCGCTTTGGAATACCATGGTGGATAACAACCTGAGTCCTGAGCTGATTATCCGTATTGCGGAAGTGCTTGCCTGGGAGGTGGACTTCCACCGTGTTCAAAAAGGCGACCGTTTTAAGGTCATTTTCAAGGAGGATTTTGTAGGTGACAAGTCGGTAGGCGTCCCCTCGGTCGATGCTGTTTATTTTGTAAACCAGGGGCGTGAGATTTATGGTTTCCATTTTGAATCGGATACCATACAGGGGTTCTTCAACCCTGAAGGGGAGAGCCTTCGCAAGGTGTTCCTGAAGGCACCTCTTGAATTCGGGCGCATCTCCAGCCGTTTTTCCCACAGCCGCATGCATCCTGTCCTGAAGCACCGTCGCCCCCATTATGGCACTGACTATGCTGCTCCCCACGGGACGCCAATCCTTTCAGTTGGCGATGGGGTTGTTACCCAGGCTGCCTATACCTCAGGTAACGGAAATTATGTCAGGATCAGGCACAACTCTGTGTATGAGACACAGTATCTTCATATGTCGCGATTTGCCTCCGGGATACGCCCGGGGACAAAGGTTACCCAGGGGCAGGTCATAGGCTATGTGGGTGCCACAGGCCTGGCCACCGGACCCCACGTATGTTTCCGCTTCTGGAAAAATGGCCAGCAGGTCGATCACCTGCGCGAAGAGTTTCCATCGGCTGATCCTTTGCCTGCTGAATTACACTCTGCCTTTCTTGTGATCAGGGACAGTCTTGCCCTTGAATTGGATAAAATTCCTTTTAGGGAAGAAAACCCTGTCTGATTATCAATGCTTCTTTTTTATGCAACTGAAAAAGATCCTTGGACTGCTGACCGTTTTGCTGTCGGCAAGTCTTTATGCCGACGAAGTTACGGTTATTGTTAAATCCATTCCGGTCAACACCCCGGAAGGTACCCAGATATATATTGCAGGGGACTTTTCCGGCTGGAACCCCGGCGATGTTGACTACGTGCTTGAGCCTAATGACGATGGGGAGCCTGAAATTGTCCTTGAGGGCGAAGGTACCATCAGTTTTAAGTTTACCCGTGGAAGTTGGGCGACTGTTGAGGGCAATGAAAACGGGGGGGTTATCCCCAACCGCAGTTTTACCTTTTGTTCCGCTGATACCTTGCTTGTAAACATTCTGAGCTGGGAAGACACAGGGGGAAGCAATTCCACCGCGGCCGAGAATGTCATTGTCATGGACAATGCCTTTGAGATGCCTCAATTTGGCCGTACGCGCAGGATCTGGGTATACCTGCCGCCTGAATACGAGACATCTGAACAGCACTACCCTGTGCTGTATATGCACGACGGGCAGAACCTTTTCGATCAGGCCACCTCGTTTGCGGGAGAGTGGGAAGTGGATGAAACCCTGAATGAAATCTTTGAGCAAGGACAGCCGGTGCCCATAGTGGTAGGAGTGGATAATGGCGGGGTTAACCGCATCGATGAGTACACTCCCTGGGCCAACAACCAGTATGGTGGCGGTGAGGGAGAACTCTATGCCGATTTTATTGTGGAAACCCTGAAGCCCTATATTGATGAACATTACAGGACCCTTCCCGACAGGGAGTATACAGGAGTTATGGGCAGTTCGCTTGGGGGCCTGATCTCCTTTTATATTGCCCACAGGCATCAGGACGTTTTCTCAAAGGCCGGTGTTCTTTCTCCCTCCTTCTGGTTCTCCGATTCGGTATACACTTTTGCCAGTGCAACTGGAAGGAACCAACCCTTGAAATATTACATCATGGGCGGGAGCAATGAAAGCAGCAGCCTGCCAGGGCAAATGCAGGCAATGGAGGATACCTTGCTGGCAATCGGTTTCCAGGAAGATGAAGTGGAAGTAGTTGCGGTACCGGGAGGGCAGCACAACGAAGCCTTGTGGCGAGCGCAGTTTGGACCTGCCTATGAATGGCTGTTCATCATTTCCTCTACTGTTATTCCTGAAGTCCCTCATCATGGCGAAATACGCATTCGCCACCAGGGAAACAGACTATGGCTGGAGTATGACAAGAACTTACCCCAGAGTGTTTTTTTTCTGCAGCTTTTCAACCTCAGCGGTCAGAAGGTCTATTCAAATCAAATAGATGCCGGTGGTGCAATACACTTGCCCACCCATCTGAAAGGATTCCTGGTTGCAAGGCTTTTCGGCCCCGATTGTTTGCTTACGCAGAAAATACGGCTTCCCTGATGCGGATCAGTTTCTCGAGCAAGGCCTCCAGCTTGTCGAGATGAAGCATATTGGCTCCGTCAGATTTAGCATTTTTTGGATCGGGATGGGCTTCTATGAACAGGCCGTCAGCACCTGCCGCAATTCCTGCTCTGGCCATGGTGTCAATTAAATGGGGAAGGCCTCCAGTTACACCGGTTGCCTGATTGGGTTGCTGGAGGGAATGGGTGACATCGAGCACAACGGGAACCCCCAGTCCTTGCATGATGGGAATCCCACGCAGGTCAACCACCAGATCGCCATAGCCGAATGTAGTACCCCGTTCGGTAACAATCACTTTGTTGTTTCCCGTCGACTTGATCTTTTCAATGGCAAATTCCATTGCTGCTGGCGAAAGGAACTGCCCCTTTTTAATGTTGATGATCTTGCCCGTTTTGCCTGCCGCCACCAGCAGATCGGTTTGTCTGCATAAGAATGCGGGGATCTGCAACACATCCACGTGGCGGGCGGCCATATATGCCTCTTCATTGGTATGGATGTCGGTGACTATCGGGATATTCAGTTCCTTCCCGATCCGTTCGAGGATATTGAGGGCTATGGTGTCGCCAATACCTGTGAAGCTTTCCAGTTTTGAACGATTGGCCTTTTTGTAAGAGGCTTTGAAAATATAAGGGATATTTAGTTTACGGGTGATGTCAGAGATTTTTCTTGCGATCTCAAACCCCATATCCTCACTTTCGAGCACACAGGGACCGGACATCAGAAAAAAGGGCTTTCCTTCTAGGGCTTCACGGTTGGTAATGGTTTCAATGACAGCATTCATAGCCAATTGGTTTTTATGTTTATTTGAAATGAATGGCAAGCCAGATGCAGGGAGGGGTTTTGCTGGTGTAGGTCACGCGGTGTTTCAAACGGGCGGGCAGGAAGATATAGTCTCCTGGTCCAAGGTGAAGCATCTCACCCTGTTCGAATTCCATGCTGGCCTTACCCTGAATGAGCATGACCCATTCATTGTCGTCCTGATCGTACCAAACATCGGGAGGGGTTACCTGCCCTTTGCTGACAATTCTTTCAACACGCAGGTTCTGATCGCTGCATAGGGTCTCAAAATACTCCTGGTCGGTGACAAAGGGAACCTGGGCTGTTGAGAGGATGTTTTTGGCCTGCATGACTGATTTGTTTTGTTTTGTTAAAGAATCTCCTCCAGGATGCCTTTTCCCTGGCGCAAGATCTCCATCTCGTCGCGGGTGCAGTCGATGACGGTGGAGGCTTCATTGTCGCCATACCCGCCGTCGATTACGATGTCCACAAGATCCTTGTATTTCTCGTAGATCAGCTCGGGGTCAGTGGTATATTCCAGGATCTCATCCTCATCGTAAACTGAGGTGGAAATGATGGGGTTGCCCAGTTCACGCACAATTTCTCGGGTAATGTTATTGTCGGGAACCCGGATACCGACGGTTTTTTTTCGGCTCTGGAAAATGCGTGGCACCTGGTTGTTGGCATTGAGGATAAAGGTGAAGGGACCCGGCAGGGCTTTTTTCATCACTTTATAAACGGTGGTGCTGAAAGGCTTTGTGAAGTCGGAAATATGACTGAGGTCCTGACAAATCAGCGAGAAATTGGCTTTCTCAGCCCTGATGCCCTTGATCCGGGCTACCCGTTCGACGGCCCTGATCTGGTAGATGTCGCAGCCAATGGCATATACCGTATCGGTGGGGTAGATCACAACCCCACCACTGCGCAGGCAATCGGCAATCATCTGGATGTACCTGTCGTTCGGGTTCTCAGGGTATATTTTTAATAGCATTGGTGTTTGGGTGTGAAAACAGCAATAAATATACACATTTTTCGGGTAACCATGCCTGCAAGCGCTTTGGTGTGCATTTTTCAGCCTTGCCAGCTTATTGCTAAAAATGCTCAGCCTTGCTTTTGAACATAAGCCAATAGGATTGGTTAATTGTTTGAAAAAAAATAAATCGTTTTGCATTTTGAAAGCACTCAAGCAATCCACCATAATATCCAACCTGGAGACGGCCCCAGGGGCTTATGTCCTGAGTTTTCCCAGGAGTTTTGCGTTTGTTCCCGGGCAGGTAATCGGCATTGCCATGAAGCCTGATGAGAAACCCCGTTTGTACAGCATTGCCAGTGGCAACCAGGAGGCCCTGGTTCGCATTCTTTATACCGTTAAACCCGGAGGAAAACTCACCCCCGGACTGGCCAGGCTTCAGGCAGGTGATGTCATTTATACTTCTGAACCTTTTGGAGGTTTTATCTGTGGAGCGGAAAAGGCTGTCTGGGTGGCTACGGGAACAGGGATTGCGCCCTTCGCCAGTATGTTCTATTCAGGCCTTTCGGTGAACAAGGTCCTTATCCATGGAAACCGTTTTGCAAGCGGGTTGTATTTTTTGGATGACTTTTTACAGGTGATGGGCAATCGCTATGTCCCGTCCTGTACCCGTGAAGCGGTAGAAGGCATTTATCACGGGAGGGTGCTAAAATATCTCTCGGAGTTAGAACAGCTTGATCCTTTGGTTAAATATTACCTTTGCGGAAGTGCCGAAATGGTGGTGGATGTTCGTGACCTGCTCATTGAGCGTGGGGTGCCCTTCGAAAATGTAGTTGCCGAGATATTCTTTTAACTTTGATCAAGATATTCGGGAGGCTTCCCCGAAAGGGGGTTGCCGCGAACCAAGGATGATCTCTGGGTTTTAACGCGCTGGACTATGGAAGAAAAACGGGATGTGCTTTTCGGGAAGACTTTAAAACAGCTTGAAGAGGTAGTAAAGAAATTGGGGCTCCCCCGTTTTACGGCGGCCCAGATTGCCGACTGGCTTTACAAGAAAGAGGTGACCTCCATAGAGGAAATGAGCAACCTGTCCAGGGATGCCCGCGGAAAGCTTGCTGCCCGCTTTGATGTGGGGCTTTCCGGGCCGGCGAAGGTGCAGGTTTCTGTGGATGGCACAAAGAAATATCTTTTTCGCGCGCTGAATGGCAAATTCATTGAGACCGCCTATATCCCCGAAAGGAAGCGTCATACCCTTTGTGTCTCCTCACAGGTGGGTTGCAAAATGGGCTGCCTGTTCTGCTTCACTGCCAAGCAGGGCTTCCAGGGTAACCTGAGCGCAGGTGAGATATTAAACCAGATACGCAGCCTTCCCGAGAGTGATTTGCTTACCAATATCGTCTATATGGGAATGGGCGAGCCTTTCGATAACCTTGATGGGGTGATGCAGAGCCTGGAGATTTTGACGGCTGACTTCGGTTTTGCCATGAGCCCCAAGCGGATAACAGTCTCTACAATTGGTATTGTCCCCGCCATGAAGGTGTTTCTTGAGCAGAGCACCTGCCATCTTGCCGTCAGTCTGCATTCTCCTTTCGAGGAAGAGCGCCGCCGCCTGATGCCTATCGAACACGTCTACTCTCTCAACGATGTTTTAGAGGCCATTCGCAGCTTTCCGCTGGGAAAACAGAGGCGTATCTCCTTTGAGTATATCGTCTTCAAGGATTTGAATCACAGCCCAAAACACGTGAAGGAACTGGCCCGTATCCTCAACGGAATCCGTTGCCGCATCAATTTATTGCGCTTCCATCCCGTACCGGGCACTCCCCTGAATGCCCCCGATGAGGAAACCCTTGTAACCTTCAAAACAGCCCTGGAAAGTAAAGGCCTGGTCACCACCATCCGTAAGTCGCGCGGACAGGATATTTATGCTGCCTGCGGGCTTCTTTCCACCAAGGAACAGCAGCCAGGGTAAGTGGAAAATACTACCTTTGCCCTCAATAAATTTGTTGACACGTGCCAACCCGTCTTCCCTTCCTTGCCCTTTTTCTGGGACTTGCGCTCCTTGAAGTGAGCCCTGCCTTTGCACAGGAAAACCCTGCTCTTACATTTCCCTTTAAGCAAAACATTGTTTTTGAACCCTATCCTGATTCAGGGCAGAAGATCATCAACGATCTCCTTCAACATATTGCTGAGGGTAACAACAGGCTTAGGTCATCTGTTGCATATGTCCTGGAAGGTCAGATTTCCCTCCGCTGGGACAAGGGTGAAAATGGCTTGCCAAGGATAAGTCTTTCCCTGAAGGAGGTAAAAGTAAGCGGCGACACATCCTACCGCGGCTTTAGCCTTGAGAAAGTCCTGCTGCCCGACCTGGTGCAGTTCAGCCTGTTCATCGCAGAACCCGGCGGCAAGGAGGTAGTCAGAAAAGCCATAAGCGATTTGCCTGTCAATGGCCGGCAGGTCTTCTTCAAACAGGAAATACAAGCAGCGCATAATCAAAATGGATTGATTGTCACTCTTGAAAGAATCAAATTTGGCTACAGCGAGGCAGCTTATCATCGCCTGGATGACTGGTTCGGCTACCTGGAAGCTTACTATGAAGCAGGCAGGAAACTGGAGGGGATAGGGAAGGAGCTGGCAAAACTTGATTTTTCCGATCCTGCCACACTCATAATGGATGAGTTCTCGCTGTGTGAAGCAGAGCGGGAGCTTGGGTCTCTGTCTAATAAAGGCTTCTTTAAAAACCTTGGTCCACAGGCAGGGGATCCTGAAAGGGTTTTTGAAACTTACTATATTATTGCAGAACGAACGCAATCCCTCAGAAATGAATTTAACACCAGGATGGTCGTTGTTGACAGCCTTCTTGTTGAGAGGGGGCTTGTCTTACTGGCAGAAGGGCAAACGAAGGCTGCTCGTGAGCGGTTTGAAAGTGCCCTGGTGCTCAATCCCTTTTATGTCCCCGCTCATTTGGCCCTGGCAGGTCTTGACCTCGAGGGGGAACAGAAAAACAAAGCCATTACACGATTGGGAGAAGTGTTCGCCTTGATGAACCCTCAAGGGGAATGGAGGGCAGCATCAGAAGCCATTACCGACTCGGTGATGGCCAGGTATTTCAGGGAGGCTTTTAATTTCAACAGGGAAGGCAGGTTTAAGGAAAGTCTCGATTTGCTGGCACCTCTTGAGGCGTTCTGCGAAACCGTGGAGGGAGATTATGACTGCCCTTATGAGCTGGAGTTTCGGTTAAAACAAACCCATATGGGAATGTACCGCTCATTTCTGGTAGTGGGTGGGAGGGCCCTGCGCAACGACAACCTCTCCCTTTGCCGGACTTATGTCTCAAGTGCCCTTGAATATCAGCGGAACAACCAGCGCTTTATTCCCGATGCAGGAGAAGCACTGGAGGTCTTGCAGCAATGCGTGTACCGATATATTGAAATAGCTGGTGATCGATTTGCCGTTGGAACCTATCAACAAGCGGCCGAAAGCCTGGAAGCCGCCCTTGAGTTGTGCAGCCAAAACCCCGGACTGCTTTGCCCCGCCGACCTTCGCCAAAGACAGCAGATGGCACAAGGAATGCAGGAAACAAGGTATCATTCAAGCGGGACTTCTGTCAGCAGTCGCGCCGAACAGCCTTTTGTTAGTACCAGGAGGACATTTGTCCAGCCTGCAAACGAAATGTTGGAACAAATCAGTCAGGGACAATTCCTCGCCTGGGCAGGGAAAACGGATGAGGCCAAGGCGGTTGAGGAACAGCTCCTGCTCACCATTGAGCAGCTTTCCCTCAGTAGTGATGAGCGCATCCTTACAGAAATAGAAAGGCTCGGCATAATGATCCGCGAAAAAGAATGCGAGCTTGCCGACCGCGAAATAAATATCCTGGTAAACAGGGGAATGAGATACCTTGAGTTTTTAGAATATCGTCTGGCTTACGAAACAGGAAATAAAATCAAAGCGATGATCGACACACACCCTCAATGCCACCTTCCTGCAAATGACTCCTTGACCCGTCTGCTTGGCCTTGGGCCTGTTAATAAATATCTCGACCTGATGGAGGCGGCGGCTTCCATTTATGCTGAGGCTGCCCCGCAGCAGTATCCCGACTTCCTTTCGAAATACCACGAGGCGGAAATGCTGTACAGGGGCCAAAACCTGGATCAGGAGGGAATGACACACCTGGATTTGCTATCGTTTATTTCTGCTTCAGGGAATGAAGAACTGGCTAAGGCGGGGGTGCTGTTTATGGCTGAACGGGCAGCGACCTACGCTGAGGAGACCTTATCCCTTCTGTGGTTGCTGAAAGGACAGGGTTTATCGGCAAATAATACCCGCTCCCTGCAGGAACTGGCAGGTCGAAAGCTTGCCCTATGGTATCACTCCGGGGGCACCGCCACTCAGCCTGAAGTGTTGGTGTACAGCCTTACCCGCAGAGACAGCTGGTTCCGCTTTTTTGAGCAGGCCTTTATCCGAAACTGGAATTAAATTTAACAGGTTTTCAAAGTTCCTTTTTCCCCTTTTCTTTCTCCCCTGCATCAAGGGCCAAAACCTGATAGAGGTCGGTTCGCCTGTCATTCCAGTTGGTTACCGTTCCCCTGTTACGGTGTCGCCTGAGTAATTCCAGGTCAATGTCGTTGATGATAACAGTTTCTACATTGGGGGTGCATTCCCCTGCAATAGCATCCCTGGCAAAGGAAAAGTCAGAGGGCGTGAAAATTCCTGACTGGGCATACTGGATGTCCATATTGTCCACCTGGGGAAGGTTACCCACCGTGCCCGCAATGGCAACAAAGATTTGGTTCTCTACACAGCGGGCCTGACTGCAATACCTCACCCTCAGGTAGCCCTGACGGTCATCCGTGCAGAATGGAACAAAAATAATCCGCGCACCCCGCTCCACAGCTATGCGCGACAGCTCGGGAAACTCCATGTCGTAGCAGATCAGAATGGCTACCTTCCCCTTGTCTGTGTCGAATACCTCCAGCGAATTGCCCGGCTTAACCCCCCACCATTTCTTCTCATTAGGGGTAATGTGAAGTTTGTATTGCTTCCCAATCTCACCGTTGCGCTTGAACAGATAAGCAATGTTGTATAGGTTTTCTTCTTCAGGGGTAAAATGTGAACCTGCAACGATATTGATGTTGTATTTGATGGCTAGTTCACTGAACAGCTCCAGGTATTGCTGGGTGAACTCTCCAATTTTGCGGGCGGCTGTGCCGGGGTTTTCTTTCGGGAAAAGAGAAAGCAGCTGCAAGGTAAATATCTCAGGAAATAGGATAAAGTCACTTTTGTAGCCCGATGCAACATCCACGAAATATTCGCATTGAATGGCAAAATCCTCAAAGCCCTTGATGGGACGCATCTGGTATTGTACTACGCAAATCCTTACCGGCGAAGCCGCAAGGAATTGACGTTCTTTCTCTTCCTTGAACTCAAAATTAGTCCATTCGAGGTAAGTGGCGAAGTTTGAAGATTCCCTGTCATCATCCAGGTATTCCCTGATGATTTTCTTGAGGGAGAAACCATTGGATAACTGTGGTGTAAGTACGGGATCAAAAATGGCCCGACTCGTAACCTTGTCTACATATTGGCTGATGCTGAGCTCTTTACGGTAGTTCTTGTAACCCGGCAGCCTGCCTCCTACAACAATCCGGCGCAGGTTCAGCTTGCGGCATAGCTCTTTTCTGGCTTCATACAAGCGGGTGGATAGTTTCATGCCCCGAAAGTCGGGGTGTACCATCATTTCCATCCCGTAAAGGGTGTCTCCTTCAATGTCATGGGTGCCAATATCTCCGTTGTCGGTGATTTCATCCCAGGGCAGGTTCATATCAAAGTCATCTGAATCAATGATCAGGCTGGAACTGGAGGCCACCAGAACTCCATCAATTTCAATGACAATTTGCCCATCAGGGAAACGGGAAAGTTGATTTCTTATGTTTGAGGTGCTCCACTCCTTCATCCCCGGGAAGGAAAGCTTTTGCATGGCAATGAGCTGATCAAAGTCCTCAGGCTGAAGTTGACGAATGCGGAGTTTGGATTCGAATTCGTGAAGATCAATTTTTTCCATACAATGATTAATAGCTGTCGCGAATGTCGATGATGCCGCCATTGGAGAATTCAGAAGAAAACAGGAGTTTTGCCAGGTGCTTGCCTGCCACCCGGGGAGGCACCAGTTGTCCGCTTTCCTTAAGTTCGACAAACTTTTGCCTATGAATGAATTGTTCCTCAGTGGTCGCCCTGATGGCTTCCTGCATTTCTGTGTCAATGATTCCGGGAGCTACGGCCATGATTTCAACGGGGTATTCCTGATCCTCCTGCTCAGTGCCTATGCAACGTGTAAACATGTCAATGCCTGCCTTGCTGGTGCTGTAGCTGCTCCAGCCGTGATAGGGATTTTGGGCTGCCCCTGAGGAAATATTGATCACCCTTTTTTCCATTTTCCAGCCATTGGTATGCCTGATAAAGGCTGAGGTCAGCAGCATGGGAGCGACCAGGTTGATGCGCATATGCTGTTCCATCTCCCAGGGAGAGCAGTCTTCCGCCCTTCCAACGGGATGTAAGACCCCTGCATTGTTGACAAGGTAAACCCCGCTGGCCTTATCCAGGGGAATCTGTTCAAAGATCATGCCGGCCAGTTCGGGGATGTCCTGGGTGACCCCAAAATCAAAAGAGATAAAGGTGATGGGGCAGTTTTTGGCTGCTGCCAGCTTTTCCAGTTTCTCGCTTTTCCCGCGCGAAATACAAATCAGGTGATGCGACTCGTGCAGCAACTCAAGGGCAATGCCTTCACCGAGACCTTTGCTGGCTCCTGTTATGATGATATAATTCATTGTTTTTCGTTTTTTATCTATTCTTCTTCAATTTTTCCAAAGGTCCTTATGGAACCTGTGTTGGGGTAAAACTCCACAGCCTCTACTTGGGAGGGTAAATTGGTGATCACCCCAAACTGGTTGACCAGCAGCCTGGCATTGGCACGTACGGTGTTGCCCGTGCGAATGACCACATTGGCGTGCTCAGGGATGCGGTAATAAAAGCCACTGGCAGGCTTATCAGGCGATGAATTGCGGTTCACGAAAGCCCCCAGCTGCCGTGTGGCCTCATTCCTTTCGGTGGTGATGGTGATGGGCATGCCATCACGTTTTCCCTCGGGCAATACACCCTCCCGCTCACTGAAATAAAACAGCGTGTGGGCAAGGGTGCTCCGGTCGGGATCAGGAACAAAGGTGTAGCGGTAGTGGATCTGGCTTTTGGAACGGATTCCCTTGAAAAGCTGCAGGTAATCCTCTTCCATTCGCGTGAGCTCGGTGAACATGTATTCCAGCGATTCCTTTGAATAGGGCACTTCAGCATAACCATTGATGATCTCAAAACGTTTATCCCTCACTTCAAGGATGAAGTCGGCCACTTCCTTTGCCCTTACCTCAGGGCTCTTTTCCACCATGCTGCGCCTCAGAGTCTGGCGCTCGACGGTAAGGGTGTCCACCCGGACCCGCTCAAGAATGGTGTCGATCTTTTCCTGGAGGTTGGAGTCCATGAAATAGTTAAAGGTGGCATCCGAACCATAATAGCCGAACTCCCTGGTCTCATCAATTCCCCTTAAAAACTCCTGGCTGTTGAATGGCATGTTGATGCTCTGGATCAGACCCGATTCACTCAGGGAAAGATACAACTGCTTGTCCTTCCCGCTTTGTTCTGGTGTTTCAACAAAGTAAAACTGGTCGGGATCCGGTTCTGAATAGCTGTTGATGGTGATTTCCGATACTTCATAAGTGGTGGCCGGCTGCCTGATAACATTCTGAAGCCCAAGATGGCGCATGGCAAATTCCGAATATGGCCCCGGCACCTGCTGAACACGTGTTACCGTGACGTCAACTGTAACCACGGTTCTTGGCAGAACATAAAACAAGCCCTGGCTGCCTGCCTTGACATCTTGGCTGCGCACGTGCGTTACTGTGAGAGGCTTCTGGCTCTGGCAGGCAGGCGCTATCAGAAAGAAAACAATGATCAATAGGGGAAGGATCCGTTTCATTTAGAGATGGCTTTTTAGAGATTTTGCGTTAATTATCATCAAAAATAGGAAAAATTATGGGAGAATAATTTTCTAAATTTGTTTACAAATATTTTCCTATGGTGTTGATGATAGAAGACCAGGATATTGGCAGGTTTATTATGGTGGGCGACCGTGTGCTGATCAAGCCCCGTTCGGGATCAGAAAAAACAAGGGGCGGACTTTTCCTCCCACCGGGCGTAGAGGAAAAGCGGCGCGTGCAGTGGGGCTATGTCATCAAGTGCGGGCCGGGTTACCCGGTGCCCTCCAGTCCTGAAACCGATGAGCCTTGGAAAGACCAGAAAGACAAAACACAGTACATTCCCCTTCAGGCCCGGGAGGGCGACTTGGCAGTTTACCTCCAGGAAGGCGGCATTGAAATTGAGTTCAACCGCGAGAAATACTTGATCCTGCCTCATTCGGCCATCCTGATGCTTATTCGCGATGAAGCGCTTTTTGAATAACTTTTCGACCCCTTCCGGGGAATGATCCCTGCTTTGAAATCAGCCCCGCTTTCTTTATATTTGTTTAAACCTAAATCTCAATATGCAATGCTCAATGATAAAGACCTTCATCAGTTAAAGACCAAAGGCATCAGCCCTGAACAGCTTCGGGTTCAACTCGATCACTTCATCAAAGGCTTTCCTCACGTCAGGCTTGCCCGCCCTGCTATCCCCGGCGATGGAATCCTTCGCCTGAGAGATGAAGAGGTAGAAGAACTGGTGGGTTTCTTCAGCAAGAATGCCCCCGGTAAAAAGGTCGTGAAATTCGTTCCTGCAAGTGGAGCCGCTACCCGTATGTTTAAAGACCTTTTCAGCTGGCGAGAAAAGCTTAAGGCAGGGACTCCCCCTGATGAATTGATGGAAAAGGAGCCTGCAGCCAGGCAGTTTTTCTCTGAGATGAAATCCTTTGCCTTTTGGGATGACCTGGCCTTGGTGATGCACCGCGACTGCGTGGATGCCGATCATATGCTGGAGGCCGGCCATTACCTTACCCTGCTCGATTATATCCTGTATGATTATGGCCTCGACTACGCTGCCCTGCCCAAAGGCCTTCTGATGTTTCATAATTATGGACGGGATGCCAGAACCCCTCTTGAAGAACACCTGGTGGAGGGGGCCGACCATGCAAAAAACAGGGAGGGAAAGGTTTTTATCCATTTTACGGTCTCTCCTGAACATCAGAAGAAATTTGAAAACCTGGTGAAGGAAAAGGCCCCGGCTTTTGAAAAGAAATTTGATGTGAATTATGAGATATCCTTTTCCATTCAGAAGCCTTCCACCGACACCCTTGCCGTTGATCTGGATAACCAGCCCTTCCGCGAAAGCGATGACAGCCTGCTTTTCCGACCCGCAGGGCACGGCGCCCTCATCGAAAACCTCAACGACCTCGAGGCCGATGTGGTTTTTATAAAAAACATTGACAATGTGGTTCCCGATCACCTCAAGCACGATACCTTCCTGTATAAAAAAGTACTGGGCGGCCTCTTGTTAAAAACCCAGGAGCAGATTTTTGGATGGCTGAAACAACTTGAAAATGAGCAATTAAGTGACGAAGCCTGCAGCCATGCCATTGAATATGCTGTGAAAAATCTGAATCTTGAGCCTGAGGCCATTCAAGGAAGCAGGGAGGAATGCCGCAGGCAACTCTTCGCTTTCCTGAATCGCCCCATCAGGGTCTGTGGCATGGTGAAAAATGAAGGCGAACCCGGCGGAGGCCCGTTCTGGGTTTCCGATCCGCAAACGGGAAAGAACGCTTTGCAAATCGTGGAATCCTCGCAAATCAACCTGAAAGAAGCAGCCCAGGAGGTCATCTTCAGGGGCGCAACACACTTTAACCCTGTGGACCTTGTGTGTGCCCTGAAAAACTATAGGGGTGAGCATTTCAGCCTGCCTGACTTTGTAGATCCGCAAACAGGCTTTATCAGCAGGAAATCAAAAGACGGAAAGGACCTCAAAGCACTGGAGCTTCCCGGCCTTTGGAATGGGGCGATGGCAAACTGGATCACACTCTTTGTGGAGGTGCCCCTGATTACCTTCAATCCCGTAAAAACTGTCAACGATTTACTGCGGAAAGAACACCGCTAATTGACTGAAGGCTCATTTCCTTCGTTGTGATGTATAATCTCTTCTACCTGCTCGGGCGATATCCGCTTGGCAATGATCTTTTTGTCGGAATCCAGCAAAAAGATCATGGGCGTGGCAAAGATATCGTACTTCTCCCTGAAACCCGACTGGTTGTATGGGTCGAAAACATTCACCCAGCCATTGATCTGGTAACTGTCAATGGATTTCAGCCACGATTCCTTTTCCTGCTCAAGGTTCACCGCAAAAACTTCGACCCCTGAAGACCTCAGTTCTTCCGTCACCGTCCTCAACTGGGGAGTAACCCGCTTGCAGTGGCTGCAGTCCGAATCCCAGAAATACAATACCGTGTATCTGGCATTCATCTCGTGCAGTGAATATCTGCTCTGGTCGGGCCTGAACATATTGATATCGGGGGCCACCTTGCCGATCAGCAGGGGCTTGAGTTTCATGGCGCGTTCGCTGATGCGGGCCAGGTTTTCTGCCTCCACCCAGTGGGCTTCACCGCTCATATAATACTTCTCGATCATGTGAACGAAAACGGCGTCATGCCCCATGATCTGCGAACGTTCAAAGTGATTGGTAATGAACCAAATGGTGTATTTGAACACTTCATCGTTTATCCTTGTCTTTTCAACCATGCGGTCGGCTTCTGCAATGATGCTGTCCGGGATCTGCACCACCACATTCGAGAAATATACCCTGAGCTTATTATGGAATACAGGGGTGCGCAGCAGGCGGTCATCCGAGAAGTCGATGTTTTCCCAGTAGCGGGATTTGTATTGTTCATACAGGGCTTTCTGATCGGGGGTGCCATCCTCGCTGAGCGGCGTTTCGGGTATTTCAGCCTCTCTTTGGGCCAGCAATATCTTGCTGAACAGCCCCTCAGGGAAACGTTCAATGTAGCTTTCCTGCTTTTGGGTCACCTGTTCGTTGATGTTGTCCATACGCACGGTGATTGCTTCCCGGTCCCCTTCATCCATGTCCTCCCGGGTCAACTCTTCCCTGATCATGCTGATCTCTTCTCCCATTACCCTGATAAACCTTAAGTACTCATAAAAGACCTCATTTTCGGGCGAACCTTCAAATTGGGTCTTTTCAGCAAACTCATCCATCTTGGTGGTGATGCCAAAATGTTGGTCATCATCCACGATGATCTCAAAATATTTTTGCCCGGGAACCACCACCAGGTACATCCCCGGCTCAAGGCGTTCCTCCTTCTCAAATACATAATACCCGGGCCGCTCCATACGGGCAGTGTCCTGCAAATACTGGCGGTCGCCAAAATGATAGGCCAGCATTACATCGCCTTCGCTCAGGCCTTCTACTTCAACAGTGATTCGGTACCCCTTGTCGGCCATGGCACAGCCCAGGGTGTATGTCATTAGGGCAATCAGAAGGAATATTCTCTTGAAATTCATAACTGTACTGTTTTCCGTTTTCAGGATATTCTACGCAGGTTCTTTTGAAAAGTAACAAAAACCATGCAAAATTGTTAAAAAAACATGGGATTATCGCCTTCAAAAAAGTCGGGGTCTAAGGTTTCTTTGTATAGAACACCATGCACGGCCCCCAAAGCCTGGAGCACTATGGGCCCCCAATGGCTGGCAAAAAGTCCCCTGATCAGCGCAAGGGCATTTTCCCTGGCTGAAAGGGTGTTTTTCTGATAGGCCATGACAAAATCTTTCATATCCTGGTAAATGTCAGCCATATTGTCAGCCAGGCTCGCCTCCTTAGTGTCGTAATTGTGATCGTGAACATAATAGCGATCCTCCGGGCTCAGTTTATCCCTGAGGGCCTTATAGATCTCCTCCCACTGCTCCTCCGTGACATAGCGCTCAGCAAAATCCTCATCTTCAACCTCAATGCCGGGGAGTAGGCTGCCTTTTAAATATAACAAAGGGGCCAGTCGCTGAAAATAGGTCAGGATATCTTCAGGCTTAAATTTTTCAACATCCTCAAAGAATAGACAATATTCATTGGCAACCGTCAGCATTTCGATTGCGGCTTTCGATAAGGTCAGGTCATCTGAATCAAAGGCTTCCATTTCTTGTGTATGTTTCCGTGGCAATTTAACGCTTTGCCCCCGCTTTTTGTTATACAAAGGAAATCAAGTTTTTTTAATAATGCTTACGCGAAAGCGCCCGGAGGTCCAAAAAACCTTGCCGGAAACCTTTGTTTAAACCTACTGCTTGAAATAATAGGCTGAATTTTATGCTTCCAGTATGTTAATTAATCACAATAAACCACTCATTTTCAATAAGTTTAATTTCGTTGAAGTACCTTTATGCCGGATTAAACAAACATTTAAACAAAACATCTGATGAGAGCACTGAAAATAGGTGGGTTAACGATTCCGATTCCGGTAATCCAGGGAGGGATGGGCGTAGGTATCTCCATGTCCGGACTCGCTGCAGCTGTGGCAAACCAGGGTGGAGTAGGGGTCATTTCCGCAGCTGGACTTGGTCTGGTCCACCGCAACCCTGCCCTTGATTTCCTGGAAGCCAACATGGAAGGATTAAAGAAAGAAATAAGGCTGGCAAGGGAAAAAACCAAAGGGATCATTGGGGTCAACATAATGGTGGCCATGTCGAATTTTGCTGACCTGGTGAGTACCGCCATTTCCGAAAAGGTCGATATCATTTTCTCAGGGGCAGGACTCCCGTTTCAACTCCCTTCTTTTTTACAAACCGACAGCATAACCAAGCTGGTGCCCATTGTGTCTTCCGGCAGGGCAGCCAAACTAATCTGCGAGAAATGGAAGGCCTTGCACGATTACCTGCCCGATGCCATCGTGGTTGAAGGGCCCAAGGCAGGCGGGCATCTGGGGTTTAAAAAAGAACATATTGAGGATTCGCATCACGCACTCGAAGAGCTTATCCCTGAGGTAGTAAAGGATGTTTCATACTTTGAAGAGAAATATCACAAAGAAATCCCGGTAATAGCGGCCGGTGGAATATACTCCGGCGCTGACATTTTCAATATCATGGAGTTAGGAGCCAAAGGAGTCCAAATGGGCACCCGCTTTGTTACCACTGAAGAGTGCGATGCTTCCACGGGGTTTAAGCAAGCCTATATCGATGCCAGGGAAAGTGATATCCAGATCATTCAAAGCCCCGTGGGAATGCCTGGCCGGGCCGTAAGCAACCCCTTTATTGACAAGGTTAGGGCTGGCTTAAAACGACCCATTAAATGCCCTTTTCATTGCATAAAAACCTGCGACGTTTCAAGCAGTCCCTATTGCATAATACGCGCTTTATTCAATGCTTACAAAGGCAATATGAAAAGCGGGTACGCCTTTGCAGGGACCAATGCCTTTCTGGCTACCAAGATTACCACTGTTAAAGAGATTTTTAATGAATTATCGGCAGACTTCCAGGCAGCATTAAAAAAGGCAGGGGGGTAACCCTGCATTTTTATAAAAATTTCATCCTACCAGAATACGGTATAAATCACCGCCAGCAGGAGCATAATTATATAAGCCGAAACGTTGAACGACTTCGGGGTCTTGAAGGTCTCCCTGGGCAGAGGAATGCCCTTGGGATCATCATCCCCTTCAGCAGTGGTAAGGCTTACCATCAGGATTACGGCCATGGTCAGCACACAAGTGTAGAACATCTGGTCGAGAAAAGGCATCTCGATGGGCAGCACCTTCAGCAGGATGGCAATAGGGATGGAAGCCAGTACCCCCACAATGGCCCCCTTGGCTGAGGTCTTCTTCCAGAACAAACCCATGAGGAACACCGCCAGGATGCCGGGGCTCACCAGCCCGGTGTACTCCTGGATGTATTGGAACATCTGCGGCATGCTGCTCAGGGCAGGGGCCAGCAAGACAGCGACCACCAGGGCCAGGACCACGGTGATCCGGCCAACGCTTACCAGGTTGGTCTTGCTTTCCTTTTTGGCAAAATAGGGCTTGTAAATATCCATCGTGAAGATGGTGGCCGTGGAATTGAGCATGGAGGCCAATGAAGAAACGATGGCAGCCGCGAGGGCTGCAACCACCAGTCCTTTCAGCCCCACCGGGATAAAGGTGCGGATCAGCCAGGGATAAGCTACGTCATAATTCACACCCCCGTCAGGACGCGAGAAAACGGTTTGAACGCCATCAATGATCGTGGTGCCGGCAGGCTGGGTAAACATCACATAGGCAATGATGCCTGGAATAACTACGAACACCGGGATCAGCATCTTCAGGAAGGCGGCAAAGGCAAGCCCTTTCTGGGCTTCCTGCAAGGACTTGGCTGCAAGGGCACGCTGAATGATATACTGGTTAAAGCCCCAGTAATACAGGTTGGCAACCCACATCCCGCCGATCAGCACCCCGATGCCCGGAAGGTTAATGAACTCGGGGTCCGTTTTTTTCAGGATCATATGAAACTTATCGCCCGCCACGTTGTACACATGCGAGAGGCCGTTGAAGATCCCACCCTCAGGGGTCACGTAACCCAGGGCAATGACAGTGGTGATCATCCCGCCCGTGACCAGCAACACCACCTGGATCACATCGGTCCAGGCCACCGCCGAAAGGCCGCCCCAAATGGAATAGGCCGCCGCAAAAAATGCTAATCCAATAATAAATAACATGATCATCGAGCCATCCCCTGTCCCCAGGATGGTGTCCAGCGCCTTGGCGCCCAGGAATAATACCGAGGTCAGGTTCACGAATATAAACAGCGCAATCCAGAATACCGCCAGGATGGTCTTCAGCTGGGTGTTGAAGCGCTTTTCCACAAATTCGGGGATGGTATAAAGCCCCTGCTTGATGAAGATGGGAAGGAAATATTTCCCTACAATGATCAGCGTCAGGGCTGCCATCCATTCGTAGGTGGCAATGGCCAGACCAATGGCAAATCCCGAGCCCGACATCCCGATAAACTGTTCGGCCGAGATGTTGGCCGCGATCAGCGAGGCCCCTATGGCCCACCAAGGCAGGCTTTTCCCCGCAAGAAAATAATCCTCCGTGGTTTTTTTATGACCCTTCTTGGTGCGCGAAACCCAAAGACCTACCGAAAGGATCAGCACGCCATAGGCGGCAAAAACAATGTAATCAAGCGTATGAAATGTGTTCATTGACAGGATGTTTGGTTGTTTCTCTGAAATAGCGGCCAGGCAAGAATTCCGGTCATTGCCAGCGGCTAATTTACTATATTAATTTCTTTGCATCCATGAATTCCTTAAAAAATTCAAAACCCCCTAAACTTTTTGTTGGTGTTTGAAAAGATTTTTTTACTTTTGCCAAACCTTTTGCCCAGGTGGTGAAACTGGTAGACACGCTACTTTGAGGGGGTAGTGACCGCAAGGTCGTGCAAGTTCGAGTCTTGTCCTGGGCACCAGTTTTTGACAAAAGGGAACGCTCTGTTTTTTATTGCCCAGATGGCGGAATTGGTAGACGCGCTAGTTTCAGGGACTAGTATTGGTAACAATGTGCAGGTTCGAGTCCTGTTCTGGGCACCATCCTATTGAAAAAGACTGTTTCAGCAAAAATGAAACAGTCTTTTTTTTAGCCTGCCTTAAGTCTCTTCCCCCCAAAATCCTTCCTCGCTGAGAGGCATTTGTAATTCCGCTCAGCAGCGAACCTTGGCCCTTCACTGCGTAAATCATCAATTGTTGATCTGAAATCAAAAAACTTTCCCCCAACCTCAACCTTGAACTTTATACCAGAAACCTCAAATCTCATCCAATGAGCCTGCTGTCCGAAACATTATCCAGGCTCTTGTTGCTTGAGGCCTCAATGGGGTTGTGGAAGGCCATAAATACCAGGATATTTTCGCCTGCCTTAGCCGGGGGAAGAGCCAGCTCAGCCCGTTTCTCCTTGCGTTGGGCGGCCTGCAGGTTGACGGAACTGTCGAGGCTGGTGTCGTTCATGGCCAGCAGCATCACCTGGTCGCTCACGCTATAGCGCTTGCCCGGCTCGGGATCGCCCCAGGTAACAACAGCCTTGTTGCCTTCTATGGTCATGGCCACATCCTGGGCCCAGGACCGCTCGCCCTGGCTGATCACCAGCCAATGCAAATCTTCGGGACTTGCAGCATTGCGATAGTTTACCAGGTTGACCGACATGGCGGCATGAAAGGCGCTGCGCCCCTCGGCCTGGGGATTGAAGCCCACACGCACCGCCGACCGGGCCGATTGCATTACCTTCATCACCTTTGAAAAATCGGTCTGCGCCTGCTTCAGCGCCCCCTGGGCCGGCCGGCGCTTGCCCGAGGGACGGCTGCGCATGATGGTTTTTCCAAACATTTCATAGGCCACTATATTGCCTATCCTCCCGCTGTAATTGCCCAAGGGGCCCTCTTTTGTCGATGCCATAACACACTGGTTTTAATGGTTTTTCAATGACTTTGATCCATAAGCAAATATAATCAAATTTGATAATAAAACAAAAATAAAACGAATCTGACACGTAATTAAAACGAAGTTTAAACGTGTATGCACGTGTGAACTACGTCTGAACTACGTGTTAACTACGTCTGAACTACGTCTGAACTCCGAAGAGTATATGAAGAAAAAAGCAGGAGGCATAGCCCGGCTGTTGAATTTGCCGGGATATGCCTCCTGCTAGGTATGGACCCTGAAAAAAGGGTAATATTTCCTTAAGGACGGTTAGAACCCAAACTTGATGCCCTGCGCCAGGGGCAGGGTCTCGCCATAGTTGATGGTGTTGGTTTGCCGGCGCATATAGTATTTCCAGGAGTCGGAGCCTGACTCGCGCCCGCCGCCGGTGTCTTTCTCCCCGCCAAAGGCGCCTCCGATCTCTGCGCCCGAGGTGCCGATGTTCACATTGGCAATGCCGCAATCGGAGCCTGCATCGGAGAGGAACTTCTCGGCTTCAATGAGGTTTTGGGTGAAGATGGCCGACGACAAGCCCTGGGGAACGTCGTTGTTCAGGCGGATGGCCTCTTCGATGGTGCTGTATCTGATCAGGTAAAGGATGGGGGCGAAGGTCTCTTCCTGGACGATGTGGTAATGGTTCTCGGCCTCCACCAGGGCAGGCACCACGTAATGCCCGCAGCAATAAGGCTCGCCGTCGAGGACCTCCCCGCCGAAGATCACCTTCCCGCCTTCCTGTTTTACCTGTGCAATGGCGTTTTCGAAGGCCGCAACGGCCGTGGTGTCAATCATGGGGCCCACCAGGGTTTCTTCATCCAGCGGGTTTCCGATCTTTTCCGATATGCTTTGATAAGCCATCAGCAGCTTTTCCTTCACCGTGTCATAGACTTTATCCTGAATGATGAGGCGGCGGGTGGAGGTGCAGCGCTGGCCGGCCGTGCCCACGGCGCCAAACACTACCGACTTGATGGCCATCTCCAGCTCGGCCTGGTCGGAGATGATCACCGCGTTGTTGCCCCCCAGCTCCATGATGGCCTTGCCCAGCCGCTGGCCGACGATGCCGTTGATGCGTTTGCCCACTTTCGTGGAACCCGTGACCGAGAACAGGGGGATGCGCCTGTCGGCCGCGAAATTATCGCCCAGCACCGACGACTGGGCCACGATCATATTGAAAACGCCCTCGGGCACCTTGTTTTCTTTCAGCACGCCTGCAATGATGTTCTGGATAGCCACGGCCGTCAGCGGGGTCTTGCTGCTGGGCTTCCACACCACCACATCGCCGGCCACGGCGGCGATCATGCTGTTCCAGGCCCATACCGCTGCCGGGAAGTTGAAGGAGGTGACAAGCCCCACGATGCCCAGGGGAAGGTATTGGTCGTACATCCGGTGGTCGGGCCGTTCAGAGTGCATCGTATAGCCGTTCAGCAGCCTCGATTGCCCCACGGCGAAGTCGCAGATGTCGATCATTTCCTGCACCTCGCCCAGGCCTTCCTGTATGATCTTGCCCATCTCGATGGTGATCAGGTGGCCCAGGGCTTCCTTGTTTTCCCGCAGGGCCAGGCCGATCTTGCGGACCACCTCACCGCGCAGGGGAGCCGGCCATTTGCGCCATTCCAGGAAAGCTTCCTGGGCCTTTTCCATAATCTGCTCATAATCGTCCATCGAGGCATTGGTGACCTTGGCAATCACCTTCCCGTCGATGGGGGAGAGGGATACGGTTTCCTTCCCGTTGGTCTTTAACCAGGTTGTGCCCGTGCAGGCCCCGGGATTGATCTCCTGGATGCCCAGCGCTGCTAATACTTCTTTCTTTTTCATTGTTTGAAGAATGTTTTTATTCTTTTTAATTTGTAAAATGCCTGCCCCTTATACCGATGGTTTTTGGTATGCACTAATTTACGATTTTTAGATGGGTTTTAAAAAAAATAATTACCCTGAAATACTGAGATTGTTGACCTCAGACAGGCTTCCCCGGGAATAAGGGCAAATTTTTCGGATCAATTAAGCCTCCCAGGGCAATAAAGGTGTTATTCACAAATGCCTGAGGTGATCGCCATTGTCCCTTTTCCCTGGGGATGGCTTCCGGTCATCTTGATTCCGGCACGATCGAGCAAGGGTTCCAAACCCCCGTTTTTCATATACTGGAGGAAGTTGCGATGGTGCTCGCCCCCGGCCATCCATTCGATGCTCCTGGCCAACCATCCATAGAAATTTCCGGGCATTGGCCAGGCATAATCGGCAATGATGATGGTTCTGGCCACGCGCTTCATCTCCATCATGACCTTCAAACCTGCTTCCGGGCTGAATTGATGAATGGCCATTGAGGTCAAGGCCACATCAAAGGCCTTATCCCCGAAAGGGGAGAGGTCGGTGGCATCCATCACCAGGAAATTTAAATTGCTTAAGGTTTTTTTGCGGGCTTCTTCGGTGGCTTTGCTGATCTTTGAGGCCTCCAGGTCAATTCCCGTCACCTCGCAACCTTTAACGAGGGCCAGCATCATCGCCAGGGTGCCGTGGCCGCAGGCAATATCGAGGATGCGCTTACCGGGTGGGGCAAGCGAAACCACCTGCCGGTGCAGGCCTTTCAGCAGGGGGTCGATCAGGGTTTTGTAAATCATTAGGGGACGATTAGCCTTGGGGATGATTTTCTGGCACCAAATTTTGCGCAAGCGGGTTTATTCGACCTTTTGGGATATCCCCGTGTAATACAGGTCATATCCTCCCTTGCCTCCCGGGCGGTTTGAGGAAAAGATCATCAGGGTGTTCTCGAAATCCCAGTAGTGGAGGGTGATTGGGCGGAACTCATCGTATTCGGTATTGATGCGCTCGCCAAAGTTTTTGGCTTCGCTCCACTGCCCGTTCCTGAATTCTGAGTAGTACAGGTCAAAGCCCCCGTAGCCTCCCGGGCGGTTGGAGGCGAACACCATCAGCTTGTCATTCACAAATGGGCAGGTGTCGTCGTAGTCAGAGCTCAGGGCCATTTTGGTGGGGGTGAGGGAGGCTTCCGCTTCCAGGGCGCTGACCAGCCCGGAGCCTGTCAGTAATGGGATTTCGAAAATGTCATAGGTGCCGTCGCGGTCGGATGAAAAGATGATCTTCTCGATGGTTTCCGCAAGGTAGGGGCTGTATTCGTCAAAGTAGAAAAGGTCGCTGCCGAAAAAGGAAGGGTACATATCGTTGGCAGGGGAGTTCAGGAAGGAAACATCCTGTTTCCCGGTAATGCTGGTCACCCCCTCGTATTCATATCCCTGACTTTCATTAAAAACAAAACGGATATCGTAATCTCCATTGCAGTCATTGGCAAAAAGCACCACATCTATCCAGGTGGTCTCAGGGTATTCGGCTTCATCCCGGTAGCGGAACCAGTGAGGGCCCAGCTCATTGCAGGGGGTGTTGATGGAATCGAGGATTGGAGCCAGGTAGGCATAGGCGATCTCACCCGGATCGGTACCAACGCTCAGGCTTCCTTTATCTTTGTCCCATTCGATGAACATGTTTTTGCCCACCACATCGAATTCCACGCCCCCGCTGTGGCGGTTCGAGGAGAAATGCAGGCGGTAACGGTAAAAAATGAAAGGGGCCGTTGAGTTGTAATCGTCAAATTCCGAGTTGACCGCTTCAAAGTTTATCACCGATTTAGGGAAACGCCCTGTTTCGTAGTGATGGCCGGGACAGCCGGTCAGAATAAACAACAGGACAGGAATCAGGATCTTCTTCATGATGAAAAGCATTTTTTATTCTTGCAATGGGAAAATGCGGCAAGGATGGACCTGTCGGCTGATTGGTTATTCCTATCCAAAGTTATGTCAATGCTGGCAGTTTTGCAAGTTCTTTCTGCCTTGTTTTAAACCTTCAGCATTGCTCTGAAACCCCTGGCGGCGTAATAGGAATCAGCTCCGTTATGATAAACGAAAACCTGGCCGTAGCGATAATCGCCGAAGATTGCCCCGCCCAGGTCCCTGATCTTTTCAGGGGTCTTCAGCCAGCTGGATGTTTTGGTGTCGAAGGGCCCGAACTTCTGAAGGAGCCGGTAATGCTCTTCATCCAGCAGTTCAATGCCCATTTCCTCAGCCATTCCCATTGCACTGCCGGCTGGTTTATGCTCTTTCCGGGCTTCAAGGGCTTCCCGGTCGTAGCACAAGCTCCTGCGGCCCTTTGGGTTTTGCAGGGAACAATCAATAAAAATGATGGCCCTGGCCTTATTATCAACCCCTACTACATCGGGCTCACCACCGGTGCTTTCCATTTGTTGAAGGGACCAAAGTTTTTGAGGATTGGCCATTAGCCTTTCTTGCACTTCTGCCCATTTGATTCCCTTATGACGGTTCATATTCTTTTCAAAGCGGGCTTTCAATATGTCCAGAAGTTTTTCCCCTTGTTTTGCGGGTAATTCTTTTTCTTTGTTTTCCATAGGGAATATGCTTTATTTTTTTCCTGGATGAATGCAGGGAATTCCTTACAGCAATTTAATAAATTCCGGGGAAAAATAAAAGGGGAAATGACCTTTTGAAGGGGCCGCTTGTGCAGGATTTGCAAAGTGTAATGGAGGCTGGAAGGCTTTTCACCTTAATCATCAAGGTCGGGGATGACCTTTAAGTTTTCCTTCACGCTTTCCCCGGTTGTTTTTCAGCCATCCTGAAAAACGCCTTGAGTTCTTCCTTTCGGGATGGGTCAAGGTTATGCCACCTGATTCCTTGGATGGCGCCTTCAAGGGCCAACAGCATATTCAGGCAGGCATCAGGGTCTATGGCCCTGATCCGGAGGAATGCGTTCTCGGCCCCGGCTGACTGAAGCTCAATGGGATTATGAATCCCTGCCTGGATTAATTTCACAGCCAGGGTCTTGCCCAGGTTGGGCAATTGGGTCAAATAATTCAGCGGGGCGTTCATAGGGCTCTTACCTTTTCAATGTCGCCAACGGGCAGCCAATCATCCATATTGCCGTAGGCGCTTCTGTCGATTTTAAAGTTTTCGGTTTCCTGGAAATCTTTTATGGTGATCAGGACTAAATAGCGCTTCCCGCCAAACCGCTTGAGGAGCCCTCCGTTCAAAAGCAGTTTGTCCTGATGCGCCTGGATCAGGGCCATGGATTCCTCACTGCCCAGGGGCCCTGCATTGATCACTGCAGCCACTGTGGCTGAGGCTTTTATGAGCCCATCCCCCTTGTTTTCGATAAAATACAACTGCTCGCCTGTCTCCACTTTTCCGTAAGGAAATTTCCGTCCCATGGCCCCCCTGATGAGCATGGTCTTGATCCCCTTTTTAAGGTTTTCAAGCTCTTTGGCTTTGTGATCCAGGTAAACTACGTGGTCCATCTTTGCTCTAAAAATAAATTATTATCTTTTGAAAGATTGATTTCGTTTTATCCGAAATAGAATTGTTGTGTTTATTGTCTTATTTGTTTTCCAGCCTGATGTTTGAAAAGCCCAGGAAAATTCTTATTAACCCGTGGATCAGGGCAAAGGGGAGAAGGAGAAAACCTGCCATGTGCATTCCCAGCTCATAGACCAGGGAACTTTCTTTATAAGGGTTCCCTTTAAGCCTGGAAACCAATGCACTGAAGGGAATGCCATAAATATTGCCTGCGTGCATGATCTGTGCTGCTGAATAAATGATTCGAGCTTTGGCTTCCCCGTATTCATCAACCAGGGTTTCATAGGCCTCAGCCTTTGGGAGCCCTCTGCTGTCAGCATAATGCTGGGCAAAAAGGATGGCTTTGGCCTCTTCTTGTTTGACAAACGCATCGTCACCGGTAAGGAAACTAGTGATCTCCTCCTGCGGGATTCCTTGTTTTAAAGCCATATAGGTATGGGCGTAGGAACAGGCAGCACATCCATTTACCTCCGTTACCGCCAGCTGAACCCGTTCAATCAGGCCCTTGTCTGCGAGCCTTTTTCTTTTGTTTCCTGCCATTTTAGTGATGGCCCCGGGAATCTGGACAAAGGCCCGGTACATCTCTCCCGGGCTAAACTTTCTTTTGTATTCAGCCCTCGAACCAATGGCTTCCGGTATTTTTATACTGCCTATCATTTTATCTCTTTTTTAATGAACCCCATGCGAAAGGTTATAATTGTTCTTCAATGCTCCGGGTAATGGCTGTTTTTACTTCTCCCGTATGGGCCGTCGACTTATTTTCGATCAGCATGATCCTGCTCTCTCCCAAGGAAGAGATCCGGTGTCCCATCCCCCTTTTCACAACATAAATGTCGCCTGCCTTCATCACAAAGCCTGCCTCGCCTTCCACTTCCATCAACAGTTCTCCCTCCAGGACATAAAACAATTCATCCTCGTCCTTGTGGTTGTGCCACGGGATCTTATCGCCTTTGATCCTGACCAGTTTTACAAAAACATCATTGACTTCTGCAATGATCTTAGGCGAGAAGAATTCATTGATCTCCCGGAATTTCTTGTTCACATTCTTCAATTCTTCCAATCTGACTTCTCCTTTCTTCTTTTAGTTAGAAACTGCCTTGAGCCCCACGATAGAACCGATAAGTGTGGCCAGGAAGAAAATCCTCAGGAAGGTGGCGGGCTCCTTAAACACCAGGATGCCCAGCAAGGCGGTTCCCACGGCCCCAATGCCTGTCCAAACCGCATAAGCAGTGCCAATGGGCAAAGTTTGGGTGGCTTTGATCAGCAATATCATGCTGATTAAAAGGTTGATACCAAATCCGGCATACCACCAGTACATCTCGCTGCCGGTAGTAATCTTGGCTTTTCCCAGGCAGAAGGCAAAAGCCGCTTCAAACAAACCCGCTGTGATCAGGATAATCCAGTTCATGGTTTTTTTCTGTTGATTTTTATCCCTTACTTTCCCTGCTCACGCTTAAACTTTTCTGCCAGCATTTTGCCTGCACTGGCAATGCTGTCGGCAGGGGTTTCATGGAATACCACCACGATGGGCTCTTTTGGGATTCCCGTGATTTTGCTTAATTCGTCGGTAAAGACTTTGGCAATGGCGGCCTTCTTTTCATAGTCCTGGGGTGTGATTTCAATGGTAATGATTGGCATTTTTTTGATTTTTAAATATGGCTTTGATCCTGTTTTAATATTCGTGCAGTGCAAAGATATTTTTAAAGATAAAAAAAGCCGCGAAGGCAGCGGCTTTTTTCAATGGAAAGGACAGGGTTTTATTTAGCAGTAACCCTGACATCAATTCTTCTGTTCCTGGCCCTGCATTCAGGGGTGTCGTTGGCGGGGCAAACGGGGTGCTCGGGGCCATAGCCTTCAGCTTCCAGTCGGTTGGCCGCAATGCCCCTGTTTATTAACTGGGCCTTGGCGGCTTCTGCTCTTTCGGACGACAGCGCCATGTTTAAATCATACGAGCCTGTGTTGTCGGTATATCCTCCAAGCTTAAGGGTAACACTGGGATAGGCTTTCATGATGGCGGCTATCCTGTCCAGCTGATCTTGTGATTCCGGTTTAAAGGTGCTGCTGCCGGTCTCGAAAAAAAGACGGTCAAGCGTGAACCAGGTGGTTTTGTCAATGGGCAAGCTTGTGTCTTCAATGAATTCAAGGAGTTTAAATTCAACAGAATTTACCCCGATCTCCATTTCATTTCCATCAAGCAACCTCTTTTTTATGGTTGCACCCAGGTCATAAATCCAGTCTCCTGCATCATTCAGGGAGCCTTTGATGGATTGTGCCACGTCGGTGGCTGTCTGATCGATATCGGTAACAACCTCAGTGGCTTGTTCTTCAATATCGTCTCTGCTGCGGTTGCATCCTCTGCCAAACAGCAGCCACAGCAAGATCAGCAAACCAAGAAGCAAAAGCAGCCATGACCAGTTAAATTTGGGCTTGGCGGTTTTTACTTCTTCCACCTTCCTGGTGGTCTCCTTATACACCTCTTTGGGCTTGTCAACAAGGCCAAGCATGCCTGATCCCAAGCCTGCAGGAAGCGCACCGAGGATCTCCGATTTATCCTCCGTCAGTTTGCTGATCAGCCCGCCGAATGATAGCCCTTTTTTCTTTGTCCAGCGGCTCAGAAAACCGATAACCATTGGAGCAACAGTCGTCAACAGCTTCCCGCTTTTCTCCTTGCCCAGTGCTGTTGCACCGGCAAGAGAACCGAGGATGGAATCAAGATTGCCCCCAAAAAGGTTGCCAAGCAAACCTTTGCCTGCTTCAGCAAGTTTTGGGTCGCCAATCAGCCCAAGCTTAAGGTCGTCGTCATCATCCCCGCCAAAGAGGTTGGCAACGGAATTCCACCAGTTGGGTGCTGTGGTGGCATTGGCATTCTTTCCAAGAATCCCTCCCAGGATGGTGGGGAGCATGGCTGATAGCCCTGATTTGGTTTTTTCAACATCTTCACCAAGATTGCCGCTGATCGCCTGGATCGCTTTGTCGGTGAAGGCATCCTTCAGTACATGTAAAATACTTTGTGACATGATTTTTTTGTGTTTAGTAAAACATAGCGGAAAAGGAACATATTATTTAAAATAATATGCCTCTTATCGAAAAGAAATTTATGACCCACTAAAATTAAGACATTTTTTTTTGAAATCAAAGGTTATCAAAATATATTCTATGTGTTTATTATGTCAGGACTTCTGCCTTTAGCCTGGCAGGGTTCTTGACTGGTTGTATAAGTGCGTCAGGAGGGCTTTCAGAAAAGGCATTCCAATATTATTTTTATTCTTTTTGCGCACTTCCATTTTATTATCCCAATACATGCTCCACATTAGCCTGTTAAAGGATACTGCCGGATAAGACGCTGCCAGGCCTTGAATTGGTTTTTTAAGGGAACCGCTTCCTTTTGGGCCCTTTTTTGTTCTCAGGAAAACGCCCAGATAAGGACCGAGGATTGAGACGGGGAGGACCCGGCTTGACTTTCAGTGCTGCTGCACCCCAGGGATCTGCAATCAGCATGGGAAGCCAGGATCTGAATTTTATTAATCCTACCGAATGATTTTTTCCCATCGTTGCCATAAGGGTTTTTTATCAACACTTAAAAATTCTATCTTTGAGGTAAACAAGGCAGGCGTCCGGCCTGCCCAAAAACCCGATGGTTATGAATAAAGTGGATGCAGCAGTGCTGGAGCGTGCCCAAAAGTGGTTGGGCACATCGTTTGACGAGGATACCCGCAACCAGGTGAAGACCCTGATGGACAATGACCCCATTGGCCTAACCGATGCCTTTTACCGCGACCTGGAGTTTGGTACCGGGGGCTTACGTGGCATCATGGGTGTGGGTACCAACAGGATGAACAAATATACCGTGGGAATGGCTACCCAGGGACTTGCCAATTACCTGAAGCAGTGTTTTCCCGATGTGCCTCAGATCCGTGTGGCCATCGCCTACGACTGCCGCAACAACAGCCCCTATTTTGCCGAAATCTCGGCTGAGATCCTTTCGGCCAACGGGATGAAGGTGTTTCTCTTCAAGGGGCTTCGTCCCACTCCCGAACTAAGCTTTGCCGTAAGGGAGAAAGGCTGCCAGAGCGGCATCGTCATCACGGCTTCCCACAACCCCAAAGAGTACAATGGTTATAAGGTTTACTGGGACGATGGGGGCCAGCTGGTGGCACCCCACGATAAAAACGTGATCCGTGAGGTGAAGAAGATCACCTCGGTCGACCAGGTGCGCTTTGAGCGCGTGGAAGAGAATATTGAGATGCTGGATGAAGCCATGGACAAGCTGTACCTTGAGCGTATGAAGGCTTATTCCCTGGCCCCTGAGAACAACCTGAAACACCGCGACCTGAAGATCGTCTTTACGCCCATTCACGGCACGGCAGTGAAGCTTGCCCCTGCCGCTCTGAAGGCCTTTGGCTTTGAGCAGGTGTTCCCCGTGCCTGAACAGGACGTGACCAGCGGCGACTTCCCTACAGTGCATTCGCCCAATCCCGAAGAGCCTGCAGCCCTGAAGATGGCCCTCGACAAAGCCCGCGAGGTGGATGCCGAACTGGTGATGGCCACCGACCCCGACGCCGACCGGGTGGGGATTGCCGTGAAAGACCTCATGGGAGAATATGTTTTGCTGAACGGCAACCAGACTGCCTCCCTGCTCATCAGCTACATCCTGAAACAATGGAAGGCCAATGGCAAGCTTACGGGAAAGGAATACATCGTGAAGACCATCGTCACCAGCGAGCTGTTGAAAAAAATAGCCGAAAAGCAGGGCGTTGAATGCTTCGACGTGCTGACGGGCTTTAAATACATTGCCGAGATCATCCGCAACCTGGAAGGGAAGAAGACCTTCATTGCAGGTGGTGAGGAGAGCTATGGCTACCTGGTAGGCGATTATGTGCGCGACAAGGATGCCATCATCTCGTGTTGCTTTGTGGCCGAGGCCGCTGCCTGGGCCCGCCAGCAGGGTAAGACCCTGTATGAGACTCTTGTTGACCTTTATGTGGAATATGGATTCTACCTTGAGAAGCTAATTTCAATCACCAAGAAGGGAAAAGCCGGACTTGAAGAGATCCAGGCCATGATGGAGGGCTTCCGCAACAATCCTCCCCTTGAGATAGACGGGATGAAAGTGGCCGCCTTGAAAGACTTCCAGACCTCGGTGAGCCATGACTTCCTGAATCGCAGGGAACAGCCCATTGACTTACCCAAATCGAACGTGTTGCAGTTCTTCCTTGAAGATGGCAGCAAGATCACCATGCGGCCGTCGGGTACCGAGCCCAAGATCAAATTTTATTTCGGCGCCAAAGGCAAGCTGGAAAGTGCCGGGGATTTTGAGCAGGTCAACGCTCAGCTTGAGGAAAAGATCAAAGGCATGATCGCCTCACTGAAGCTTGAGTAAAACAACTGGCTTTCATCAAAATATGACAAAATCCTGCTGCTTCTCCATCACTTTCAAGTGGAAATCATCGCAAGGGATAACCTTCCTTTTGGAAGGGGCTTTTAAGGATAAGGCTTAGCGGAAAAAACTCCTGGCTCTGCGCAGGGCCTCTTCAGCCTGATTGTCCTCTGGATTTTCCCTGAAATCCTTATAGGCTTCTATGAAGTCGGGATGTTTTCTGAAGAGCACCTCCAGACGGGTGTTTACGGGGGTAAGCCACATTATCAGGCAAAACAGGCCAAGGAAGGCAGAGCGGCGGTAGAACTGCTTTAAATAAGGGCCGTCCTCCGGGTTCAGTTTATGGTATACCAAGGTAAAGCTTGTGGCCAGGAAGGTCAGGAAAAAGGCAAAGGCCAGCATGAAGTTCATGGAGTCATAAAAAAACACCCCATGCAAAATGGCGATGGTGCAGAACGAATAGACCAGTCCCATTAAGATACTTGAGGCAATCCGGAAAGGTTTAAACGAACGGCGCGATTGAGGGGTGGCCAGATCACGCAAGGTGCGCCCCGTAAAAATAAAGAAGCCAAACCCCATGTAAAAAATGGCCATGACCACCAGGGCCGTGATCAGCAGGCCATTGAGGCCGGTGCCAAAGATCAGGCGGAAAAGGAGGAGCGCCAGGGTCACCAGGCTCCCATAAAGTTCAATTTTCTTAAAAACAGTATTTTTTGCTTTCATTAAACGATGTTGTTTGACAGTTGCAGTTTGTCAAGGTACAAAAAAAAGAAATGACAAGGGAGTCTGCCCTTATTTTTTAATGTTTTTCCCTTAGATGATGTTGACTTCGGTCTCAAGCCTGACTCCAAATCGCTGCTTAACCGAGGCCTTGACTTTCTCTGAAAGTTCGATCAGTTGACTTCCGCTTGCCTTGCCATAATTGACCAGCACCAGTGCCTGGAGGGGGTGTATGCCCGCATCGCCCTCACGGTATCCCTTCCAGCCCGTTTGTTCGATAAGCCAGCCTGCGGCCAGCTTCATTCCATTGGGATCGGGATAAGCCACGATGGCTGGATATTTAATTTTCAGGCGTTCATACCGGTCGAGGCTTATCACAGGGTTTTTGAAGAAGCTGCCCGCATTGCCCGTGATGGCAGGGTCGGGAAGTTTGCTGCGGCGTATGTCGCAAACCACCTCACGCACATCGGCAATAGTGGGTTCCGTAATCCCCTTTTGTTCCATGGCAGCAAGGATGGCCCCATATCCCAGCGAAAGCCGGTGGTTCCTTTTTGATAAGCGGAAACGCACCGAGAGGATCACATAGCGACCACGCCCCTCACCCTTGAAGAGGCTGTCGCGGTAACCAAAACGGCAGGCGTCTTTGTCCAGGATGAGGATAGCCCCCGTTTTTTTGTCCAGGGCCTCCAGCTGAACGAAATGGTCTTTAAGCTCTACTCCATAGGCCCCGATGTTCTGGATGGGGCTGCTGCCTACCTGACCCGGGATCAGCGAGAGGTTCTCCAGCCCACCCCAGCCACGTTCGACACATTGTCCCACGAAGGCATCCCAGTCTTCCCCAGCCGCAGCGGTGACCTCTACACAGTCTTCAGTTTCTTCAGTGACATCCAATCCCTTGAGACTAATCTTGATTACAAGGCCCCGGTAATCGCCGGTGAAAAGCAGGTTGCTTCCCCCGCCCAGAATCAAATGAGGGACACTTGCCGGGGGAAAACGTTCGAATAATTGCAGAAGTTCTTCAATGGTGCGCACTTCGGCAAAATAACGAGCACGAACATCCAGTCCGAAAGTGTTCAAAGGTTCTAGAGAATGATTTTCAAGTATCTCCATCAGGAAGGGTGTTTTTAGGCAAGGCACAAAGGTAGGTTTTTTGCCCAAAAGGAAGGGGGGGAATCTGATTATTCCTGATTCAGGGAAGTTTTGGCTTTGGGAAATGAGTTGATTTCAAAAAAAAAGAAGACGAATGCCCTATCACCGGGGTATTTTAAATTCTGTTTTTTCCAATGGAGAATAGTTCAATAAGGGGCAAAAGAAGGATGCCCCTTATTGGTTAGGAATTATTACAGTCTGTTTTTTGATAAAAAATATCAAGCATTAACGGGTCAGGATAATCTCCTTTTCGTTGACCATTTTCCTGAGGTTGATCAGGGCATAACGCATACGGCCCAGGGCTGTGTTGATGCTGACATTGGTCTGCTCGGCGATTTCCTTGAAGCTCATGTCTTTGTAATGGCGCATCTTTAGCACTTCCTTTTGCTCTTCGGGGAGGTATTCCACAAGGCGTTGTACATCCTTGTGAATCTGCTCGATGATGAGCTTGTCCTCTATGGTGTCCTCAAAAACCATGAGGGTCTCAAACAGATCGTATTCCTCGCTGTTTTCAACATAGGGCATACGTTTCGACTTGCGGAAAAAGTCGATGATGAGGTTATGGGCGATGCGCATCACCCAGGGCAAAAACTTGCCTTCTTCGTTGTAGGAGCCTGCACGCAAGGTGTTGATAACCTTAATAAAGGTGTCCTGGAAAATGTCCTCCGCCAGGTGCTTATCCTTTATTATCAGCAGAATGTAAGAGAAGACTTTGCGCTGATGCCGTTTGATGAGTTCTTCTAATGAAGCGTGATCACCGTTAATGAACTGACGTATTAACTCTTGATCGCAAACTACGCGGTCATGATTCATAAATGCCTCCGGTATTTAAGAAATAGAGTATACGTCTAGCCGATAATCAGTCCTCCAGGTTTAGTGCAACATCAGGTTATTTGTAAAAGGCAAAGCAAATTTAGACTATTTTTTTATTTCGATCAAGAAAAATATTCATTTGTGTTTTTTTAACGTTGTTCTATATGTCGATAAAGATAAATTTAACTTCAACCAGAAAACCAATTGTAATTACTAGAAATGAACAGGTATTTTCCGCAAAGGGATTTGCACGGTTTTGCAAATTCCCTTTGCGGAAAACACCCTTGAATTGACAGTATTATTCCTCGATGGTGTAAAGGAAGCGTTTGATGCTTTTCTTAGGGGTCTTTTCAAATTCCTCGGGGACGATCTTGAAGCGCGAAACGTTCATGTAGTTGGGCAGTTCGTGGTTGATGGCCTTGCGGTGGTCTTCAAAGATCTTATTAAGATCTGACTCATGGATGCCTTCTTTATTAGCGGCTTCTAAGTCGGGATAAATGAGGGCCACCAGCTGATGTTCCTTATCCACCACCAGGGCTTCCATGATATAAGGCTTATTGTTGTACTTGGCTTCGATTTCTTCGGGGTAGATGTTTTGCCCTGAAGCTCCCAGGATCATGCTCTTGCTTCGGCCTTTGATGTATATGAAGTTGTCCTTGTCGATGACGCCCAGGTCTCCTGTGTGGAGCCAGCCCTCTGCGTCGAGTGCTGCCTGGGTGGCTTCCTCGTTTTTATAATATCCAATCATGACATTCTCACCCCGCACCAGGATCTCGCCAACTTCATTATAGGGGTCGGAGCTGTCGATGGTGACCTCCATATTGTCCACGATCTTTCCTGCAGAACCCAGACGGGTCTTGTCCCAGTTAGCATAGCTGATCAGGGGTCCGCATTCTGTCATCCCGTACCCAATGGAAAATGGAAAGCCGATTTTGTTGAAGAAAATTTCCACATCCTTGTTGAGGGCAGCACCTCCGATGACTACTTCATGGAAGTTGGCCCCGAATGCCTGGTTGAGCTTCTCGCGGATCTTCTTCTTGATCACCTTGTTGAGGACAGGAGCTTTGAGCAACACCTTCATGGAGGGCTTGCTGATGACGGGCAACAATTGTTTCTTGTAGATCTTCTCAATGACCAGGGGCACAGAGAGCACCAAGCGGGGCCTGATCTCCTTAAAGGCTTGCAGGATGATGGCGGGACTTGGCGTTTTGGTCAGGAAGGTGATATGGCAGCCAAGGGTGAATGGCCACAGGAATTCGAAAGCACAGCCGTAGGTGTGCGCCAGGGGAAGAAAGGATACAATCTTATCACCGGGGTCGAGCGGCATGTTTTTGTTGGCATACACCACGTTGGCCGCCAGGTTGTTGTGTAATATCATCACGCCCTTTGTAAATCCTGTGGTACCCGAGGTATAGCTGATCTCAGCCATGTCTGAGTTGGGGATCGAAGGATAAGCGGCGTCTTGGGGTTTTAATCCCTGGGGGTATTTGTCCAGGAAAAGCTTTTCAGCCCTGGCCGTAAGCTCAGCGCATTTTTGTTGCTTGCCGCAGGACAATAAGGAAAAATCCTTTAGCGAAAAGGCCCCGAGAAGCCTGGGCATTTCGCTGACCTCAAGGTTTTCAAAAATATTGTCGGCAGCAAACATCAGGATCGAATCGGAATGGTGGGTGATGTGGTGCACATCATTGGCCTTGAAATCGGGGAGTATGGGTACGATCACTGCCCCATAGGTGACGGTCCCCAGGAAAGTTACCCCCCAGTTCGCCGAGTTCTTCCCGATAAGGGCTACCTTGTCCCCCTTTTTTATCCCAAAGGATTCAAAAAGGCAATGAAGCCTGGCAATACGCGTGGCAACATCCTTAAAAGTCAGGCTTTCTCCCTTGTAATCTGTCATGGATTCCAGCTCCCAGTTCTTGCGGATACTGTTGCTGATAAATTCGGTCAAATTCTCCTTCATCATAGCTTCTCAAAATTTTGTAGTTATTAAAGGAATTCCTTCCCCGGGGAAAAAACAGTGCAAGGTACAAAGAAAAATTTATTGCAAAGGCTAATTTAATGGCAGCTGCAGCAAATTAAATACGGGATTCCATTGTTGCGGGGGCGTGGGGCAGAAGGATTAAAATGGTAACTTTGCAGGTTGTTTTTCAAGATTATGGAAGCCATTGCTGATTTAAAAACCTACGATCCCAGGCAATACATCATTATCAAGGGGGCCCGGGTGCACAACCTCAAGAATGTGGATGTGGTGCTCAGGCGCAATAGCCTGGTGGTCATTACGGGCTTGTCGGGTTCAGGCAAGTCTTCACTGGCCTTCGATACCTTGTATTCGGAGGGACAGCGCCGCTACGTGGAAAGTTTGAGCGCCTATGCCAGGCAATTCCTTGGGCGAATGCATAAACCTGAAGTGGATTATATCAAGGGCATATCTCCCGCTATTGCCATTGAACAAAAGGTGAATACCCGCAACCCCAGATCCACCGTAGGCACCTCCACCGAGATCTATGAATACCTGAAATTGTTGTTCGCCCGCATTGGGAAGACCTACTCACCCGTTTCGGGAAACCTGGTGATGCGCCATTCGGTTTCCGATGTGGTGGATCATATCCTCAGATTGACCGATGGCACCATGGTGATGACCCTGGCTCCCATCACCCTGAAGCCCGGCCGAAACCTCGAACAGCAGCTTTCGGTGCTGTTGCAGCAGGGCTTCTCCAGGGTGATGGTCAATGATGAGATCCACAGGATTGAAGAAATCTATCCTCACATCCACCAGATCGCCGTCAGGAAAAGGCCCTGCGTCATTGTTGACCGCTTTGAGGTGAACCACAGCGATGGTGACCTGAAGGCCAGGATTGCCGATTCGGTGCAGACTGCCTTTTATGAAGGCGGGGGCGAATGTATGCTTGAATATGAACTGGACGGGGAGAAAAGGCAAGTTCACTTTTCAAGTCGTTTTGAACTGGATGGCATCACCTTTGAAGAGCCCAGCGTGAACCTGTTCGCTTTTAACAACCCCTATGGCGCCTGCAAGCTCTGTGAAGGCTTTGGAAGCGTCATTGGCATTGACCCCGACCTGGTGATTCCCAACAAGAGCCTCAGCATTTTTGAGGGTGCCATTGTCTGCTGGAAAGGCGAAAAGATGAGCCTGTGGAATGAAGAACTGATAAAGAACGCCTATAAATTCGACTTTCCCATTCATAAACCTTACTACCGGCTCAGTGATGAGCAGAAAGAGCTGCTGTGGACAGGAAACAAGCATTTCCACGGGCTGAACGACTTCTTTAAGATGGTGGAGGAAAACACCTATAAGATACAGTACCGCGTGATGCTTTCGCGCTACCGCGGAAAGACTGGCTGCCCCGAATGCCAGGGCACACGTCTGCGCAAGGATGCAGGCTATGTTAAGGTGGCAGGCAAATCCATCTCCGAACTGGTGCTGATGCCCATTGAAAGGCTGGCACACTTTTTCCGCACCATCACGCTGGACCCCTATGAGCGCGACCTCTCCCGAAGGTTGCTGGTGGAAATTAACCAGCGTCTCTCCTTCCTCAATGATGTCGGCCTGGGTTACCTTACCCTGAACCGCCTGTCGAATACCCTCTCAGGCGGTGAATCGCAACGCATCAACCTGGCCACTTCGCTGGGCAGCAGCCTGGTGGGGTCGATGTACATCCTCGACGAGCCCAGTATTGGCTTGCACCAGCGCGACACCCACAGGCTGATCGGGGTGTTGAAGAAACTGCGTGACCTGGGCAATACAGTTATTGTGGTGGAACACGACGAGGATATTATGCGTGCCTCCGACCAGATTGTCGATATTGGACCTATGGCAGGCACCCAGGGCGGGGAGATCGTGTTCCAGGGCCCCTTCAGGAAACTGATAGACCAAAAGGACAGCCTCACTGCACTATACCTTAACGGTATACTCGAGATCCCCCTGCCTGAAAAACGCCGCCGCTGGAAGGAGTTTGTTGAGCTGAAAGGGGCCAGGCAGCATAACCTCAAGGGTTTTGATGTGAAATTCCCGCTGAAGGTCATGACGGTGGTGACCGGGGTCAGTGGCTCGGGCAAGACCTCCCTGGTGAAGTCCATTTTGTATCCTGCCCTCAAAAAAATGCATGGCGGGTATGGCGAACGTACGGGCCGCTTCGATGCCCTCGATGGAGACTATAAGGGCATCACGGACGTGGAATACATTGACCAGAACCCTATTGGAAAATCATCGCGATCCAACCCCGTTACTTATTTAAAGGCTTACGACGATATCCGTAATCTCTTTGCCGATCAGCCCCTGGCGAAGACCCGGGGCTTTACCCCGGGATTCTTCTCATTCAACATTGAAGGCGGACGTTGCCCCGAATGTGAAGGCGACGGCCAGGTGAAGATAGAAATGCAGTTTATGGCCGACATCACCCTGGTTTGCGAGAGTTGCAAGGGAAAGCGCTTCCGCGAAGAAATCCTGGACGTGGCTTTCGAGGGTAAGACAATCAGCGATATCCTGGAAATGACGGTGGACGATGCCATCGAGTTCTTTGGAAATGCCAAAAAACAATGCACCGCATGCAAACGCATCGCTTCGCGCATTCAGCCCCTGGCCGATGTAGGCCTGGGTTATGTCAGGCTGGGGCAGCCAAGCAGCACCCTCAGCGGAGGAGAGGCCCAGCGCATTAAACTGGCTTCTTTCCTCACCAAGGGCTTCAACAGCGGGAAGACCCTGTTTATATTCGACGAGCCGACCACTGGACTCCATTTCCACGACATCAGTAAACTGCTGATTGCCTTTAATGCCCTGATCGAAAATGGCCATTCTCTGGTAGTGATCGAACACAATCCCGAGGTCATCAAAAGCGCTGACTGGATCATAGATCTTGGCCCGGAAGGCGGTGACGAGGGAGGACACCTGGTGTTCGAAGGCACTCCAGAAGATCTTGTGAATTGCGAAAACTCCTACACAGGAAAATTCCTTAAAGGAAAGGTGTAATCCAAAAAAAAACAGGGGCTCCCGCATCTGCCAAAGGCAGTTAGGGGAACCCCTGAATATTTCCGGTCGAAAGCCAGTGCTTCGGGCTTTCTATGCCATAGCTTATCTTTAGATGGTACGGCCCGGATATACCTTGAGGGCCTCGCCAAGCACCTTGATCGACTGCTCAAGATCACCAACATTAAGCACATAGCTGATACGCACTTCATTGGTGCCTGCACCGGGAGTGGAATAGAATCCCGTTGCAGGAGCCAGCATTACCGTTTGCTTCTCGTAATCAAACGATTCCAGCAACCATTGGCAGAACTTGTCGCTGTTGTCGATGGGCAGGCGGGCTGTCACATAGAAGGCACCCTTAGGGTTGGGGCACAATACCCCAGGGATCTGGTTCATCGCCTTCACCACGGTGTCGCGGCGGGCCTTGTATTCTTCTATCACCTCGGTGAAGTAGCTGTCCGGGGTTGCCATGGCCGCCTGGGAAGCGATCTGACCCAGTGAGGGCGGGCTCAGTCGGGCCTGAGCAAATTTCATGGCGGTTTGCATTACCTCCTTGTTGCGCGAGATCATGGCTCCCACACGGACCCCACACGCGCTGTAACGCTTGGAAACAGAGTCGAACAATACAACGTGGTTTTCCAGCCCTTCTAAGTTCAGCACAGAGAAGTGGGTGGTCCCGTCATAGCAGAACTCGCGGTAAACCTCATCGGCAAACAGGAACAGGTCGTGTTTAAGGACGATCTCACGAAGGGTCTCCAGTTCTTCTTTTGTATACAGATATCCTGTCGGGTTGTTGGGGTTGCACACCATGATGGCCTTGGTGGAAGGGGTGATGGCCTTCTCGAATTCGGCAATGGGAGGCAGCGCAAATCCGCTGTCGATGTCGGAGATGATGGGTTTTACCTTTACCCCGGCACTGGTGGCAAAACCATTGTAATTGGCATAAAATGGCTCAGGGATAATAATCTCATCCCCTGGGTTCAGGCAGCTCTGTACGGCAAACAAAATGGCCTCGGAGGCGCCGGCAGTGACGATGATCTCATCGGGGTGGACTTCAATCCCGTGTTTCGCATAATATTTGCACATGCTTTCGCGGTATGAAAGAATCCCGGCCGAGTGGCTGTACTCTATCACCTTGATGTCGAGCTTGTGCATGGCATCGATCATGCTCTGGGGCGTGGGAATGTCGGGCTGGCCAATGTTCAGGTGATACACCTTGACGCCCCGCTTTTTGGCCTGGTCGGCATAGGGGACAAGTTTCCTGATGGGGCTTGCGGGCATCTGACGTCCCTTGTCTGAAATCTTGGGCATAAACGTTGAATTTTATAGGGTTGATATTTAAGGATTCAGCCTTATTTCGCTGGCAAAGTTCCCAAATTTTTTACTGATAACCTAGGAATATTCAAAAGACTTTAATCTGTCTGTTCTCCCTGTTAGTCGGAGGTTTTTGGGGTAAGGGATGCCACTTCCCCTGTTATCTTTACCACCAGGGTCCCCTGACGGGCATTGGTGTGGATCACGATATTCCTGCGGAAGGGCCCTGGCCTGCTCGTATCATAACGAAAGGAGATGGTGGCTTGTTCTCCCGGTTTTAGGGCTTCCCTTGGCCACGAGGTTATGAGCAACCCACAGGAACTGCGCACCCTGGCAACTACCATTGATCTGTTGCCTCCATTGGTCAGGGTGAAACTCCCCATCCCGTTCCCTCCGGCTTGAAGCAGCCCCAAGTCCAGGCTGTCGGACGAAAGAATGGCATAAGCCTGATTGCCGGTAGCTTCAGGCGGAGCCATGCCTTCGGCATTCAAATTGAACAGCACCAGCACCCACACAAGGATCCAGGAAAGAAAAAATGCAGGCACCTTATTATTCTTTTTCACGGCAATAAATTTGGATGTTTGGCCGGCTAAATTAGAAAAGTTTCTTCACACTTGGCCCGGAGATCTCAACGATTTCCGAATGGCACAGCCACCCCTAACCAAGGTAAGGCCACAATCGTATTCATGCCTTGAAACATCGGAATGATTAGTCCATAGTCGAGGGCAAGGCCCCTGAAATCAAAACGCCCGCCCAGGAAGGAAAGCAAGTTGAACTCTTCCACTCCGCTTACAAAATAATGCTCCGTAAGCAGGTAATGCCTCTGACCTGTCCGTATCATCCCGCTGATCGATACCAGGGGGCTCCTGGCCCAATTGTCTTTTATGAATCCATATCCCAACCCAAGCGAAAGGTTATGGTTGCGATTGCCAAGGGTGCCTGTAAAGGTGATAAAACCCGCCGTTCCTTCATTGTTTCCCCCTGCAATGGCAGCGATAAGGGCATTGGCGCCCAGGGAAAAATTATCCCTTGAAACAGGGATGTTTACTGAAGGTATGATCCAAATGGGGGTAGCTGTCCCTGCAAACAGGAACAGGGGCACAAGCCCGGCCCCAAGGGCAATGTTATTGGTAATGCCATAGTGGGCCTGGTTGAAAAATACCCAGCTGTTTTGGTAGTATCCCGTTCCTTTCGGGATGCCCAGGCTGTTCGACAGAACAAAATATCGGTTGCCGTGGATGTTAAAACTTTGCAGGCTTCCATCCCTTTCTTCCATCAGGGTTTTTCTTTTTATGGAAGTTTTCTGTATGGTTATGTCCCCCAGATTCTCGGTGCGAAGAACAATATCCCTATCGGTCTCAGAGACGATTTGCCCCGTGAAGATATTTCGGTCGCTGGTCTCAATGCGGTATATATGTGGCTTTTCACCTTCGGTTTGGGCAAACACATTTTGCCCCACAAACACCATCAAAAGGAGGCTGGCTATAAACAGGGTGGCTTTCATATGTCGCTGTTTAGTTAAGTTAATTGCCGGTGTTTTTTTATCCTTTTACCGGCTATTTTTACTGCTTGATCAAATATATTATATTTTCTCAAAAAATTTGGGTAAATAACGTAAAAGGACTGCTTCTTTAAAAAAAATTGCCTCCTTAACAGAGCGCTAAAAAAAGCGTATTTTTGCTTGCCAATGAAAAACGCAGGGGATATGAAAACACGTATTTTTTTCTTAACTATTTTTTTTACAATGGTATTTGTTAGCTGCGAGCCCAGGACGGGTAAGGATACTTTTCCCGTTTACGAGGGCACTGACCTGGGTGTCAACTGGGCTCCCGAACAAACTTCTTTCAGGATTTGGGCCCCCACAGCCCGCCAGGTGATGCTCAGGATTTACGATCAGGGCCAGGATGGAGAATTGCTTTCCTCCCACGAAATGAAAAAGGACCGTAAGGGTACCTGGTCCCTGGAATTGAAAGGCGATTGGAAAAACCGCTATTATACCTTCCAGGCACGCATTGATGATACCTGGAAGAATGAAGTGCCCGACCCGACGGCCAAAGCCGTAGGCGTTAATGGTAACCGTGGAATGATCGTCGATTTCAGTGAAACCAACCCCGAAGGCTGGGAGGTGGATCAACGCCCACACCTGGCAAGCCATGCCGACATAGTGATCTGGGAAATCCATGTGCGTGACTTCAGCATCCACCCTAGCGCTGGATCAGAATACCCCGGAAAATTCCTCGCCTTTACCGAAAGGGGAACCCTAAGCCCCGATGGCTTGCCTACTATGGTCGACCACCTGGTGGAACTGGGCGTTACCCACGTGCATCTCTTGCCCTCCTATGACTTTTATACCGTGGATGAGACCCGCCTCGACGAGCCTCAGTTCAACTGGGGATACGATCCCAAGAATTATAATGTGCCTGAAGGCTCTTATTCGACCGACCCCTATGATGGACGGGTGCGCATCAATGAATTCAAACAAATGGTGCAGGCTCTGCATAAGGCCGGCATCAGGGTAATCATGGATGTGGTCTATAACCATATGTATGATGCCGATGGCTCCGCCTTTGAACAACTGGTTCCAGGATATTATTTCCGCCGCTGGGATGACGGCAGCTACTCCGACGGCGCCTACTGCGGAAATGAGACTGCCTCAGAAAAACCCATGATGCGCAAATTCATGATCGAGTCGCTGAAACACTGGGCCAACGAATACCGCATCGATGGCTTCCGCTTCGACCTGATGGGCCTGCACGACATTGAGACCATGAACCTGATCCGCAAGGAAATGGACAGGATCGACCCCTCCATCTTCCTCTACGGCGAAGGCTGGACCGCCAACGAAACCCCGCTGCCACTGGAAGACAGAGCCATTAAAGCCCACGCCGCTCAACTCGAAGGGGTGGCCGTGTTCAGTGACGATATCCGCGATGGCATCCGTGGGCACTGGTACGACGAAAAAGACCAGGGCTTCATGGTGGGCAGGGAAGGCGTGAAGGAAAGTATCAAGTTTGGCGTGGTGGCTTCAACCAAACATCCCCAGGTCGACTATGCCGCTGTCAACTATTCCGATGCCCCCTATGCCGACAATCCCCTCAAAACAATTACCTATGTCACCTGCCACGACAACCCCGTATTGCTGGATAAGACCAAAGCAACCTGCCCCGGCTGCAGCGAACAGGACATGCTCGATATTCAGAAATTTGCCAATGCCATTGTGCTGACCTCTCAGGGCGTGTCATTCCTCCATGCAGGCGAAGAACTGGTGCGCACAAAGTTTGGCGAACATAACAGCTATAACCTTCCCGACAGCATCAATCAACTGGTGTGGACAAATAAGGCTAAGTATTACGAGGTCTTTGCCTTTTACAGGGATTTGATCGCCCTGCGCAAAAATCACCCCGCCTTCCGAATGCCCTCTACCGACCTGGTCCAGAAGCATCTGAGCTTCCTCGACATTGATCACCCCCTGGTGGTGGGGTTCCACATCGGCAACAATGCCAATGGCGACAGCTGGAAAAACATCCTGGTGTTTTACAACGCCGATGCCGCTCAGGTTAGCATGGAGTTGCCCGAAGGCGTATGGCGCGTGGTGGCTTCCAAACATGAAGTCAATGAACAGGGCGTCACCACACCGGGCCTTGATCAGCCCATGAAGGCTGAGGTGAAAATCCCCGAACGCTCCATCCTGATCCTGGTGGACTCTGAGAGCATCTGATCCGGTCCTTTTCAGGAAATTTGCCAAATAAAAGAATTAGCAGCACTCCTTTTGGGAGAGGCTGCTTTTCTTGCTTGTGTTGATTGAAGGGAAAGATCAGCTGCCCTGAAGCAAACTGGGCGCATCGATCAGTTCGGTGTTTCCCCGGCGGGTGAGGGCATAGTCAAAGCCCGGGTGCAGGCAATAGGCCCCAACCGCCCCGCTCTTATTGATGGCTATGTAGCCAATCTGGAAGTCCTTGTAGTCCGGGGTCTTCTTTACGATCCGCATGACGGCTTCCTCACAGGCCTCCTGGGGGCTCATGCCGTTGCGCATCAGTTCCACGATCAGGAAGCTGCCCAGGGTCCTCATCACCAGCTCGCCTTGCCCTGTGGCGGCGGCTCCTCCTACCTCATCATCGCAATAAAGCCCTGCCCCAATGATGGGCGAGTCACCTACACGCCCGTGCATCTTATAGGCTGCCCCGCTGGTCGTGCAGGCTCCCGAGATGCGGCCTTCGGCATCGATGGCGATCATGCTGATGGTGTCGTGGTTCTCGATGTTGATAACGGGCTTGTATTCCGCATTGTTTAGCCATTCCTCCCACTGCTCCCTGGCCTTTTCCGTGAGCAGGTTCTCCTTTTCAAAGCCCTGGGCGAGGGCAAATTCAAGGGCGCCCGCTCCTGCCAGCATTACGTGAGGGGTCTTTTCCATTACCAGCCTTGCAACAGAAATGGGATGCTTGATATGCTCCAGAAAACAAACCGATCCGGCCCTGCCTTTTTCGTCCATAATGCAGGCATCAAGGCTTACCCGCCCATCGCGGTCAGGATGACCACCATAGCCAACACTCATCACTTCGGGATCGGCTTCCGAAACGCGTACCCCAGCCTCCACTGCATCCAGGGAATAGCCGCCATCGCTCAGAATACGCCAGGCCGCCCCATTGGCATCCAGCCCGTGACGCCAGGTGCTGATCACAGTGGGTTCACCCTTTACGGTGGGTGACGGGACTTTGGCCCTGCTGCACGACGACAGCCCCAGTAAACCAAGCCCTGCACCTGCCGTCAGCGATTGAAAAATGAATTGCCTGCGTGCGATCATAATTTTGTATTTATTGAAATGAATAAGTTACTTTTGAAATGTCCATCCGAAAGTAGAAAAAATTGTCAAACATGACAAATATCATCCTGGAGGCTTGTGTCGAAACTTTTCAACAAGCCGCGACAGCAGAAGCAAACGGGGCCTCACGCATTGAGCTGTGCGACCGCCTCGACCTGGGTGGCCTGACTCCCCCCATGGAATTGACCGGGCGATTGCTTCGTACCCTCCGGATTCCCATTATGGCTATGGTCAGACCCCGGGGAGGCGACTTCGTCTTCAGCAAGGAGGAGTTTGAAGGAATGAAAACTGAAATTGACAAGCTCAAAGATTTGGGCTGCCGGGGGGTGGTCATTGGCCTGCTTACGCCCGAAGGACGTATCGACATCAAACGTACCCGCAGCCTCGTGGAACTGGCCCGCCCGCTTCAGGTGACCTTTCATAAAGCCTTTGACGAATGTGCTGATCTGTCGCTTGCCCTGGCCGACCTGAAAGAAACAGGGGTCGACCGCCTGCTGACCTCCGGTGGAATGAAAACCGCTCAGGAAGCCGTGCTCGTTCTGAACCGGCTTATTGAAGAAGCTGGCGAAATGATTCAACTGATCGTGGCAGGCAAGGTGACCCACGAAAATATCAATGTCCTTAGCAGGCAAATCCCTTTAGCCTGTGAGTTTCATGGAAAGAAAATCGTAAGGGGTATCTGATGCGGTTTTGAAATAATAAAGATTTTCATTATTAAATTTTAATTATGGCTTTTGTAGTGCGTGAGCTGGCAGGGAAGATGGACCTGAAGACCTTTATTTATCTTCCCGAAAAGATCCATAAGAACCATGAGCAATGGGTGCCACCCCTGTATATGGATGAGTGGTCGTATTTTAACCCCTTGAAAAACAAGGCATTCTCTAATTGCCTGACTACCATGGCCCTGGCCTGGAACGGGGATACACCCGTTGGCCGGATCATGGGCATCATCAATCCGCATTACAATGAAGTTCACCTTGAACGTAACGCACGTTTCTGTTTCCTGGAATGTTACAAAGACATAGAAATTGCGCGGGCCTTGCTCGATTATATTGGCTCCTGGGCGAAAGCTAAGGGGATGATCAAGCTTGTAGGCCCCCTGGGATTCTCCGATAAAGACCCGCAGGGGTGTAAAATAGATGGGCACGATGAGCCCGTGGCCATCACAACCAATACCAACTTCCCCTGGATGAAGGATTTCTATGAGGAGCTGGGCTTTCAAAAGGAGGTAGACCTGGTGTCCTATAAAATCATTATGCCCGAAAAGATCCCCGAGTATATTGAAAGGATCTCAAAAAGAGTCATCCAAAGCAACGGCTATACCTTACATCAGTTCACCGGCCGAAGGAAGCTCTATCCCTGGATTGTGCCGGTTTTCCGCCTGGTTAATGAAACCTTTGTAAATATTTATGGTTTTGCCCCTCTCGATGAAAAGGAAATGGAAGAACTGGCTAAACGCTATATCCCCATCCTCGATCCGCGCTTTGTTAAGGTGGTTACAAATGTCGATGGCGAAGTGATTGCTTTTGTGGTCAGCATCCCTGAGTTAAGCCCCGGCATTAAGCGGGCCAGGGGGCGGATGATGCCCTTTGGCTGGGTTCATATCCTGCGCGCGAGCCGCAAAACCAAAATGCTGACCCTGCTGCTGGGCGCCATCAAGGAACCCTATCGCGGGCTTGGCCTCGACTCCCTCTTGGGCCTGCGCCTGCTCGAATCGGCAAAAAAAGCAGAAATGGAGTTTATCGACAGCCACCTCATCCTCGAAAACAACACCCGCATGCGGGCCGAAGTAGAAAGAATAGACGGAAAAGTGTATAAGAAATTCCGCATCTTCTTTAAGGAGCTGTAACCCCTTCTTTTTACCCGCTTATTTTTTTGTTTTTTATACGGAAATATCGGCTTTTGGTATTGCAGAAGATGCAAAATTGCCTTAGGTTTGCCATTTAACCATCAACCCAAAAGTCATCCCCATGCGTTTCAAAAAGTTTTTGCTGTTGGCCTTGCTGGGCCTGGCCGTATCTCTTTTGTTTTTTCAGTGTAAAGGACGCCGCAGCCCGGCCGAAAGGATCGAGCCCACCTATAATCCCCACATCGCTGCATTCACCTCAGGGGTGATAACAGGCTCTTCTGGCATCACTATCGTCCTTAGCGAGGATCACCGGGGAGAAATTGACTTTCAGCAAGCCATCCCTGAAAAACTGTTCGACTTCTCGCCGGCCATCAAGGGCGATGCCTTCTGGACCGACAGCCGTACCATAGAGTTCAGACCCTCCGGCCGCCTGCCCAACGGACAAATCTACAATGCCCGTTTTTCCCTTGCAAAAATCAAACAGGTGGAAAAGGAACATGCCACCTTTGCGTTCTCCTTTCAAACCATAACCCAGTCCTTTCATGTCGATGTGAGCCGATTTGAATCCCTCGATCCCGTGAAAAGCGATTGGAACCGCCTGGGAGGTATGCTGGCTGTCGCCGATAGGATGGATCCTGAGCTGGCCTCCGGAATCCTTAGGGCCAGCCAGGGGAGGAGGGAGCTGAAAATCATCTGGGATCAGCAAACCGCAGGAACACAGCTCTCCTTCCTGATCGACAGCGTCCAACGTATGGATGAGAAAAGCCAGGTGAAGCTCAGCTGGGATGGCAAATCTGCAGGTATAGACCAAAAAGGGGAGTTGCTCATCGACATCCCCGCCATTGGCGAGTTCACCGTGATGGAGGTAAAAGCCCATCAGCAGCCCGAGCAGTTTGCTCAGATCCGCTTCTCCGACCCCCTCAGCCCGGAACAGGACCTCAATGGCCTCATCAGGCTGGAAGGCAATGAAGGGTTGCGCTTCCTGGTGGACGGCAGGGAAGTCAGGGTTTATCCTGAAGCGCGGGTTACGGGAAGAAAAACCCTCAGCCTTTCTGAGGGCATCCAAAGCAGGGAAGGATATCGCCTGGACTCAGCTCAGGATTTCGTGCTGGATTTTGAAGATATCAAACCTGCTGTGAAACTGGTGGGCAAGGGGGTCATCATCCCCAACAGCGACGGCCTGATATTCCCTTTCGAGGCCGTTAACCTTAGGGCCGTGGAGCTGCGCATCATCAAGATATTCGAAAACAATGTGGCTCATTTCCTCCAGGTAAACCAAATCGATGGTGAGAGCCAGCTGAAAAGGGCCGGTCGCCTGATCCTCAAACGGACAATCCCGCTCTCCTCCGACAGACCCATTGATTATGGCACCTGGAATACCTTCTCCTTCGACCTCTCAAAACTAATCAGCACTGAGCCCGGGGCCATCTACCGCGTGGAGATCGGTTTCAGACGCGAACATTCAACCTATCAGTGCCCGGGCGCATCGGACCCGGGCACGCTCTCTTCTATGGATGCCCGGGCTCAGGATGACATTGGCCTGGAAACCGACTACTGGGACGCTCCCATGGGCTATTGGGACGATTATTCCTATGTGGATTACTATGCCTTTGGCGATTATGACTGGGAAGATCGCGACAACCCCTGCAGCGATTCTTATTTTGGGCGCCGACGATCGGTGAGCCGCAATGTGCTGGCTTCCGACCTCGCCATCATTGCCAAGGGGGGTACAGACCGGGCCATGCTGTTTGCCGTGACTGACCTGAGAACAGCCAAGCCCATTCCGGATGTCGTCCTGGAATTATACAACTACCAGAATCAACTCATCACTACCCTTACCACCGACAGGGATGGCCTTGCCAAAGTGAGCCCTGAACACAAGCCCTTCCTGCTTGTCGCCAGGCAAGACCGGCAAAGAGGCTACCTGCGCCTCGACGATGGCTCGGCACTTTCACTGAGCCGCTTCGACGTCTCAGGCAATGTGGTGCAGCGCGGACTTAAGGGCTTCCTGTATGGGGAGCGCGGCGTGTGGCGCCCCGGCGATTCCCTCTTCGTGGTGTTTATCCTCGAAGACCGCCAGAAACTCCTGCCTCAGGGACACCCCGTCTCTTTTGAATTGTATAACCCCCTCGGCCAACTGGTGCAAAAGATATCACGTACCGCAGGAGAAAATGGATTTTATAATTTCAGCACGGCAACAACACCTGATGCCCCTACTGGCAACTGGTCGGGACGCGTCAGCGTTGGAGGCAACACCTTCTCGCGTATCTTTAAAATAGAATCCATCAAACCAAACCGCCTGAAAATAAACCTCGATTTCGGGCTGCCGCGGCTTACTGAAGCAAGCCCTGAGGCCGGCGGCAAACTGAAGGTGAACTGGCTCCACGGTGCCCCCGCCCGTAACCTCCAGGCCCGGGTCACCGTGACCATGAACCCCCTTACCACCCGCTTTGACCGATACCCAGGTTTTACCTTCGATGATCCTTCACGGAGTTTTGAAACGGAAGAACTTACCATTTTCGATGCCCGGCTCAGCGAAGGCGGAGAGGCCACCGTAATACCTTCTTTGCCCGTGAAAGGCCTTGCACCCGGCATGCTCAATGCAGGCTTTGTGGTCCGCGTCTTTGAGGAAAGCGGCGATTTCAGCATCGACCGCTTCAGCATCCCCTATGCCCCCTATAAACATTACGTGGGGATGAAAGTGCCTAAGGGTGACCCCAACAGCGGCATGCTTGTAAACAATACCGACCATAAGATTGACATCGCTACCGTGGATGCCAATGGCAATCCTGTCTCACGGCGCGACCTCGAAGTCAGCGTCTATAAAGTGGAATGGCGCTGGTGGTGGGATGCCTCCGAAGAGAATCTGGCTTCCTTTATGGCCGGCTCACACCAGAGACCCGTACAGTCATTGAAGGTTTCAACCACTAAGGGTGAAGGGAGCTTTAACTTCCGCATCCCCCATCCTGAATGGGGCCGTTACCTGATCCGTATCACCGATCCCGAAAGTGGCCACAGTGTAGGGAAAACTGTGTATGTCGACTGGCCGGGATGGTCTTCACGCGCCGCAGCATCCGATCCTCAGGCAGCTGCCATGCTCGCATTCTCAGCCCATAAGGAGAAATACAAGGCAGGTGAGGAGGTTCAGATCACCATTCCCGCTGCTGCACAGGGTCGTGCCCTGGTGAGTGTTGAGTCGGGCTCCAGGGTCATTGACGCCTATTGGGTAGAGACACACGGCCGGGAAAGCAGGTTCAGCTTTACTGCCACTGGCGAGATGGCTCCCAATGTCTATGTGCATGTAAGCCTGGTGCAGCCCCACCGCAGAAACACAAACGACCTCCCCATTCGCCTCTATGGGGTGATCCCCGTAGAAGTGGAAGACCCCGCCACACGCCTGGAACCTAAAATAGAAATGGCCGCCATCCTTAAACCCGAAGAACCCGCCGCCATCAAAGTCAGTGAGGCCTCAGGCAAACCGATGACGTATACCCTTGCTCTGGTCGATGAGGGCTTGCTCGACCTGACCCGCTTTGCCACGCCCAACCCCTGGCAATCGTTTTACGCCCGCGAAGCCCTGGGCGTGAAAACCTGGGATATGTACGATTATGTCATGGGAGCCTATGGCGGCCGCATTGAGCGGATCTTCAGCATCGGCGGCGACGAACAGATCGTCAGTCGCCCCGAGTCGCAAGCCAACCGCTTCAAACCTATGGTGAAATTCCTCGGGCCCTTTACCCTTCAGCGAAACCGCACCAACACCCACTCCTTCATGATGCCTCAATACGTCGGCTCGCTGAGGGTGATGCTTATCGCAGGCAACCAGGGCGCCTATGGCAATGCCGAAAAAACCGTCCCTGTCCGAAAGCCTCTGATGGTGCTGGCTACCCTGCCCAGGGTCCTTACCCCGGGGGAAAGCGTCAAACTGCCCGTGACCGTTTTTGCCATGGAGGCAGACGTGAAAAACGTCAGCGTGGAAATTCAGACCAATGCCCTGCTTCCCGTTAAGGGCAGCACCTCCCGGCAGATCAGCTTCAGCCAACCCGGCGACCAGGTCGTTAATTTCGACCTGGAGGTGGCCAATGCCATTGGAAAAGGCACCGTTAAAGTGGTCGTCAGCAGTGGGGCCGAACGGGCCGCCTACGACATTGAAATCGATGTCCGGAACCCCAATCAGCGCATCACCGGCTTCGTGGATGCCGTCATTGACCCCGCTAAGGAATGGCAAACGGAATACACCCCCCCGGGCATTCCCGGAACCAATACCGCAATGCTTGAGATCTCTTCCATCCCGCCGGTGGACTTCGGGAGACGCCTGAAATACCTGATCGATTACCCCCATGGATGCGTGGAACAGGTGACCTCTGCAGCATTCCCCCAGTTGTTTCTCTCGACGGTGATGGAAACCGATGCTGCCTTGCGCAGCAAAACCGAACAAAACATCCGCGAAGCCTTGCGCCTGCTGGGACGCTACCAACTGCCCTCAGGCGCGATGGGCTACTGGCCAGGGGCCTCCGAAGCCAGCGACTGGGGCACCTCCTATGCTGGCCATTTCATCCTTGAAGCCGAAGCCAAAGGTTATTCACTGCCCCTTGGCCTCAAAGATTCGTGGATTCGCTATCAACGCAATGCCGCACGCAATTTTAATCCTTCTGCCGCCAACACGAGGTATGGGGAAAACGCGCAAAACGACCTGCTCCAGGCTTACCGCCTCTACACCCTCGCCCTGTCCAAAGCCCCCGAAATGGGCGCCATGAACCGCTTGCGCGAATCGGGCAGTCTCTCCCTTCAGGCACGATGGCGCCTCGCAGCAGCCTATGCCCTGGCTGGACAAGCCGAAGCGGCCAACAGGCTCATCGAACAGGCAGGAACAGCGTTTGGCCAATATTCGCCTTTCAATAGGTCGTATGGCTCGCCCGAAAGGGACCAGGCCATGATCGTCGAGACCCTGGTGTTGCTCAACCGCAGAAACGATGCCGTGCCCCTGATCCGGAGGCTGTCGGAGGTGCTCACAAGCCAGCGCTGGCTCAGCACCCAAACCACCGCCTACTGCCTGATGGCCATCTCGAAGTTCGCAGGCGAACAGGCGGCCGGCAAAGACCTCAGCTATGCCTTTCAGATCAACAACGCCAGAGAAGAAAAGAAAACATCACAACTGCCTGTCAATCAGATCGATGTAGAGGTGCGCAATGCAGCCAAAGGCCAAATAATGGTGAGGAATACCGGAACCTCCCTTTTGTTTGCCAGGCTGCTGCTCTCGGGAATTCCCGCGGTGACCGAAATGACCGCTGCTCGCAGCAACCTTGAAGTTTCTGTCGCCTACCGCAATATGGACGGCAAAACCCTGGATGTCGCCCGCCTGACACAAGGCTCCGATTTCCTGGCCGAGGTGACTGTTTCTAACCCGGGCAGGCTGGGAAATTATACCGATATGGTCCTTACCCAGGTGTTCCCCTCAGGCTGGGAGATCCATAACACCCGCCTGGACGAGTTCCCCTCAGCACATCAGGCCAGCATTCCCACCTACCAGGATATCCGCGACGACCGCGTCCACAGCTTCTTCGACCTCCAGGCCGGACAGACCAAAAAGTTTGTCGTGGTCCTCAATGCGGCTTACCTCGGGAAATTCTTCCTGCCCGGTGTCTTTGCCGAAGCCATGTACAACCACCAGGTCCACGCCCGCATCCCCGGACAGTGGGTCGAGGTGGTTCAGGCAGGAAACTAAAGAAAATTAAATAACGAACAATGAAAAATGAAAAATGAAAAAAGGCCTTATTCGGGGCGCGACTTCCAAGGAAATTTAATAAAGGAATAAAGTAAAGAAAAAGGGCTCCATTCGGGGCGCGACTTCCAGTCGCACCCCGAATAAATAATAAAGGTTGCCACCTTGCTCGTACCATGTCCGTATGAAGTCCGTACAAGCCTCTGTTAACCACCGTGCAGGCTCGGACATGGAAGGCCGGGGACAGGCCTTTGAAAGGAAAAAGGAAGAATAATAAATTGAATTATTTAATTGATAAATAAAATGTTATAGACTTGATGCCAGGTTTCTGGTTCTTTTTAAAAAGCGTTATGAATTGTTTTTAAATCCTTAAATATTTTTTTTAAAATATGTCCCGGCTAGCACTCAGGCAATTCTTTCTTAAATACCCTTACTGGTTTTTGGCCCTGGGCGTGGTGTTCCTGGTTTGGCTATTCAGTTTGCCAAAGGAAATTTTTCCTGATCCGACCAGCACGGTTATTGAAGACAGGGACGGGGAATTGCTGGGAGCGCGCATTGCCGGGGACGGGCAATGGCGCTTTCCTGCCATAGGGGAGGTGCCTGATCGCTTTGGGGAAGCGCTGGTGGCTTTTGAAGACCGTTATTTTTATTTTCACCCGGGGGTGAATCCCCTGGCCACAGGCAGGGCTTTGTTGCAAAACATCAGGGCAGGGAAGCGGGTGAGCGGGGGCAGTACCCTGAGTATGCAGGTGATCCGTCTTTCCCGAAAGGGGAAACCAAGGACAATAACAGAGAAACTGCTTGAGATGTGGCTGGCTAGCCGTCTGGAAGCCCGCTATTCGAAAAAGGCAATCCTGGGCCTGTATGCTTCCCATGCCCCTTTCGGGGGGAATGTGGTGGGGCTTGATGCGGCTGCATGGCGTTATTTCGGGCGCGCCCCTGATGAGCTGAGCTGGGCCGAGGCTGCCACCCTGGCGGTCCTGCCCAATGCCCCTGCGCTGATCTTTCCGGGAAAGAACCAGGAGGCCCTGCTGGCCAAGCGCAACAGGCTGCTTGATGTGCTTGCAGGGCGGGGACGCCTGGATTCGCTCGACTGTGCCCTGGCAAAACTCGAGCCCCTGCCGGGCAAGCCATACCCCTTGCCCCAATCGGCTTCTCATTTGCTCGAACGCGTGCATAAGACCCAAAGGGGCAGGCGGGTCAGGACCACCCTGGACCCGCATCTGCAGCAAAGGGCAAGCGATATTTTGCAGGAACATCAAAGGGTTTTGCAAGCCAACCACATTCACAATGCCGCTGCGATTGTCCTGGAGGTGGAGACAGGAAGGGTGCTTGCCTATGTGGGAAACACCCGGGGTCAAGCCGCTGCAGGGCAAGGGCATATGGTGGATGTAATCACTGCCCCGAGAAGTACGGGCAGCATTCTGAAGCCTTTTCTGTATGCTGCCATGATGCAGGAGGGGCTGTTGTTGCCCAATACCCTGGTTCCCGATATCCCCACCCAGATTGCAGGCTATTCGCCGAAAAACTACTTCCTGACCTACGACGGCGCTGTGCCTGCCAAACGCTCGCTGGCTCGTTCGCTCAACGTGCCTTCCGTTAGGTTGCTGCGCGAATACGGGGTGGAGAAGTTCCACTTTTTCCTGAAGCGCCTGGGGATGAATACCCTGGTTTATCCTCCGGGTCATTACGGCTTGTCGATCATCCTGGGCGGGGCAGAAGGCAGCCTGTGGGACATCAGTGGCATTTTTGCAAGCTGCTCGAGGGTGTTGAACCATCACGGGGATTATTACGGGAAGTATGACCCTGAAGATATTCATCCGCCTGTTTTTGCGTATGATCCTGAGGATGAAGGATCGGGTTATGAAAAAAAGACAAGGAAATTGACGGATCACGGCCCCGTAAGTGCAGCGGCAGTGTGGCTCACCTGGGAGGCGCTGGTAGAGGTAAACCGCCCTGATGCGGAGGCCGGCTGGCAGACGATGGCCTCAAAAGGGAAGGTGGCCTGGAAGACGGGTACCAGTTTCGGGGGGCGTGATGCCTGGGCTGTAGGCACCACCCGCGACTTCGTAGTCGGGGTATGGGTGGGCAATGCCACGGGAACAGGACGCCCCGAGCTCACAGGGCTGGGTGCCGCTGCGCCAATTATGTTTCAGTTGTTCGACCTGTTGCCTGCCTCGCCCTGGTTTGATCCCCCTTACGGGGAAATGGAACAGGTGGCAGTATGCCGCGAAAGCGGCCATAGGGCTGGGATGCACTGCCCCACCTCCGACACGGTGTGGGTCCATGCAAGGGGCTTGAATACCGCCCCTTGTCCCTACCATGAGCTGGTGCACCTGGATCCTTCAGGACAATACCGTGTGAACAGCGATTGCGAGTCGGTCTCTCTGATGACCACCACCTCCTGGTTTGTCTTGCCCCCTGCCATGGAGTGGTTTTACCGCTCGCGTCATCCTGGCTACCGGCCTTTGCCCCCCTGGCGCGATGACTGCGGGCCGCAGGAACGCATTGCCATGATGGAAATGATCTATCCGCGCGAAGGCATGGCCATTTATGTGCCGCGTGAACTGGACGGCTCCCTGGGAAGGACTGTTTTTGAGCTTGCCCACAGGGACCCCCCGGCACGGGTCTTTTGGCACCTCGATGGCGATTATCTTGGTGAGACCAGCGGAAACCACCAAATGGCACTGGCCCCTGAGCAGGGCTTCCATACCCTCACCCTGGTGGATGAAGCAGGCAACACCCTGAGCAGGGTGTTTGAAATTGTTGGAAAACAATAAGTTAATTACAAATCGAGCACAGCCTTAAGGCCTTCTTCCGAAAGATTCAGTAATCCTGAAGGGGGCAGCCTGCGGGTGAGTTCTTTCCAGTTGGGGTCTTTCCGGAAGACCTCCCTGAAGACGGGCAGGGCTTCATTGATCTTGCCACTGTTTGCCAGGCCGATGGCTTTCCAGAACTTCATTTCCAGGTTGTCGGGAAACATGTGTTCAGCCTTGGCATATTCATCCATTGCTTTTTGCATATCACCGAGCTCCATAGCCAGATCGCCCTTGTTCATATGGGTGTATGCCCGATGGACCTTAAGCAGCCGCTCAAGCTCTTCCAGGGGGGCTGTGTGGTCATCCACCCTGAGGTCGACCAGTTTGTCCTGGGAAGGGTGGGCTGCGCGTTTTCCGCTTACTACAAGCAGGGCAGCCGATTGCCTGCCGCGAATATCACCGCCTGCAGCCTCAGCCGCTTTCAAGGCCTCCACTACCCGTTCGGCCAGGGGCAGGTGAGCATTTCCTTCAAAGGCCTCACGCATGGCGGGGATGACCCGGTCGCTGAGCATCATATTGGCCTGCACCGAGAAGTTTGCGCCCACGTAATGTCCTGCCCATTCAATGCATTTGTTGCCAGTAAAGGCATCGACATTTCCGTTTACATCCAGGAAAGCCACCTGGCGGAAGTCGCGCCCCTCATCCTCCTCCATTAGATTATTCAAGGCCGCAGGAGCCTCCATACCTTCCTCCATGAGGGCCAGACCGTCGGGCCCCAGGGCCGGGTTGGAGAAGGATTGCGTGGCCACTACGCCTACCCCTGACTTGGCCCAGCTTACCACCGTGCCTACCGAGAACCAGTGGCTTTGAACCCCTACCGCCATTTCACCGGTCTCAGCATCGCGGGCTACGATGGAATAGGTATGCGCTAAAGGCTCTTCCGTTCTGAATGCCTGCCCTGATGAAAGGAAACCGCCGAATGTCATTAGAACCATTGTGATTGCTGCTTTTTTCATGTCTTTGGGATTGATACCTTTCAAAGCTAGGGAAAATTGTGTTCTCCGTAATAAAAAATTGTTCCCGGGTTTTGCATTGGAATTTTCTCCTATGAGATTCATTGGGGCCAAAACAGAATTTTATAAAAATTTGTCGGTTAAACATAGAGATATGATCTTATTTTCAATTGCTTTCGCTAAATTCGCCTGCAAGATAATCAAGCGACTTATGGTGCTGCCCGGTCAAAGAAGCGTTTTGCCCATGGTTTTTTTAAGCAGGTGGATCTTGCTGGTATTGATGATTTTACAGGGATTGCCGGCATATTCGGGTGATTCCTTTCGCTTAAGGTATTATCCTCAGCGCCTGGATGAGTTCAAAGACTTCTCCTTTTTGCCCGATGGCCTGACCCCTGAGATGCTTTCCAGTGTCCCGTCGGATGAGCGTGTAAAAAATCATTTAGTGACCATCCTGCCCTTCCGGGAAAATATTTATGCGTTTCGTGATTGCTTTTTTGATGTCTTTTTATGGACCGGGGAAAGCTGGGAGAACCAATACCCCGGAACGGTGCATGGTTATAACTGCTTCAGCTGGAAATTCATCTACCATGGGGATATTTATTCCCTGGGCAGGTATGGCTTTTATAAGATGCACAGCGAAATAATCCGATGGAGCCTGCGTGATAAGCGATGGAATATGGTTCCTGTAAAAGACCTTCCGCAAAATTATTCTTCTTCTGTGCTGGGCTTGCAGGGTGACAGCCTGATTAGCCTGTTTGGGAACTACCTGAATGAGAGTGTTTCACTTTTTAAACCCGAGTTTCATGGCTATATGCTGGATTTGAAGGAACAACGATGGCTTCCCCTGCTTATCCAATCCAAAATTCTGAAGAAGGGCTCAGGAGAAAATTCCCTGAACATTGATCTGGATGATTTCCTGGTGTTCAAACACGGAAAGGAATCCATTTCCGGTTTTTTTATCCTGGATAAAAAGGGGTTTATAATATATTTCTGGGATCGGCCCAATACCTTGGGATCTTCACCCTTTTTTCTCGATTTCGGCAACAAATTCATTTACCAGGAAATGACAGCAGGGATTGTTTATGTGGATTTTGATGAGGGGAGGGATGAGTTTGTGCCGGTCGGTAAGCTTAAGGTGAAGCGTAATAACTATGGAGCAGGGGGTTACGGCTTGCTTGTACTGGGCTTGCTTTTCCTGATTTCCATTGTTGTTTATTATAGGGTATGGAAGAAAGCCAGGCAAAAAGTAGTTCCGTCCAATGGAATGGGGGAGCCGGATGTTGATTTGATCGAACGTTATATGGCCATGTTGATGAAGTATTCTGGGCAAAGCTTGCAGGTAGAAGAGCTGGATAGGGTTTTGGAAATTGATCATTTACCCAATCCCGACTATAAACGGGTGCGCCGTTCCAGATTGGTGAGCGAAATAAACGCTAGGCATCATGCCCTCAACCAAAATGAACTGATCAAAAGACGCAGGAATAATTATGACAAGAGGCTGGTTGAATATGTAATCCTTTAAGACTATTGCCCGTTTCCCTTTTCTGCTTTCTGTTTCCCTTTTCTTACAAGATTTCTCTTGGTCTTTAATTATATAAAGCTTGTAGGATAATCACCTTGTTCAGGGGTGGATTGGTTTTGTTGACCCGGGTTTTTATGTTTCTGAACAATCTGTATCATCTGTATTTACATAAAAGATACATGTTTTTCAAAAACACCTGGTTACATTTGAGCCAAAGAGAATGGAACAATTTCTTAAGGGGATTTTTTAAAGACCGATTGTTGTTATTCCGGATAAAACGGCCCCTGGATTTATACGTCCGGACAACAACCTTCATTTGTCTCTTGGAATTGTTCAGGGAATAAGGGATCGTTTACAACCTCAAATAACTGAACATGGAATATGGGAAACGGAAAGCCATTTTTTGTTTTGAAGTCGTTTGCCAATGAGGTACGGCTTTATGAAGATCACCTGGAAGGGGAGTTCTTCGGACAAGACCTTGTGGAAGCCTTTGGCAAGCGCTTTTATAGCCTGAAATATTCAGCAGTTGAAAGGGTGGTTATTACAGAAACCGCTGATCGTCAGGTAGTTATTCTCGAGATTGATTTTGACGGCAAACCTGAGTTCGAAAAAAAACACCTGCATCCCTCCAATTTGTTTTTCAGGAAGTCGCGTAAGGATAAAGTACAAGAATGCCTGGGGGTGAAGGCGCTGATTGAATATCTGAAGGAAAATCCTTTTGATGAAGCGAAGGCCATGCAGGTCCTTTATCCCGGAAAGGACAATGAATCAAAGTCAAAAGCCATTCCCCGCCGTATTTCCAAGCTCAAAAGCAAACTCCTTTTTTTCTTTAACTTCTAAACGGGTCGTGCAAAAGCCCTTCAGGGGCAGCAGGCCGGGCTCAATGGTCTTGATTGGATTCGCTGGAGGGATTCATCAAGGAATTATTCCCTTTACAACTTGAAGGAATTAACCGTAACCCATTGAATTACATGCCCGCGTTTGGGCCCGTTCCATTTTTTTATTCGGTGCTGCAGTTGCAACCGGAATTCTTGCTTCCGGGCCAATAACCATCCTATGTCTGCATCAAATCGCTTATCCGGGTTTATCCGATCATCTGTGGGCGCGGCAAGCCAAAACAGGAGGAGCGCAAAAACAACAGGAGTGATCTTTGATGCATGGCGGATTGATTTTTTAAATTTACCGGGGATATTCGTTTTTGTTGATTTGTGATGAATAATTTTTTATCCCGCAAAAGAAAGGGAAAAAAGACGTAAATTTGCAACATGGTTGCAAAAAATCAGATCCCCATGAAAGAGATCTATGCCTTGCTTGAGGGAAACAGGCTTTCGCGGACGCCCTGCCGTATCGAGATACTCAAGGCACTAAGACAGGCTGATTCGGCGCTGTCTGAGCCTGAAATCAGGGAAAAGATCGGTGAGCATTTCGACCGCACTACCGTGTACCGTTCGCTCAGGAGCTTTTTAAAGTTGGATGTGATTCACAGCATTGCCCTGGATGGGGGCGAGCTGCGTTATGCCCTTTCCCCCGAAAAAGAGCTCGCTGACAGCAGCCATCACGTTCACTTTTTCTGTAACGATTGCAGCGGGGTGTTCTGCATCTCGCACCAGGCCTTTGAAACACCTGTGCTGCCGGATGGTTTTGAAGCAACAAACTTCGATCTCCTTGTACATGGCAGGTGCAAGAACTGCAAAGGTTAAACAAAAGACAGGGCATAAATGTATGTTTATAATCAGCGTTTTTTAATTAGAGAAATTGATTTTTTTACACTAAAAGAACCATGAAGAAAATGAATTGGATTAAGGTCAGCGCCCTCACTTTTTTTCTTGCCGTGTTCATGGCAGCTTGCTCAAACAGGGAGCCCCGGGCAGAGGTGGTATCGGTGAGCATTATGCCCCTGCAATATTTTGTAGACCGTTTGACGGGTGAAGCCCTGGAGGTGAATGTAATGGTTCCCGAGGGTGCCAGCCACGGCACCTATTCGCCCACGGCAAGGCAGATGCAAAAGTTGTCGGACTCAGGGATCTATTTCCGGTTTGGATACCTGGGTTACGAGCAGGCCTTTATACGACGCCTGGGTGAACTGAACCCGGAGCTTGTGGAGGTGGACCTTTCTTCACAAGTGGAATTGATTCGCGGGGAAGCCGTTGTTCATGGCGACCATGTGCATGAGGGTGGGATTGATCCCCATGTATGGATGTCGCCAAAAGCGGTGCTCAGCCTGATGCCTGCCATCAGGGAGTCCCTGGCAGAAGTGTTTCCTCAACACCGTGAGGCCATCCATAAAAACTATCCCGCTTTTGTCGGGGAAATAGAAATGCTGCATCAGGAAATGCTCAAGGTGACTCAACAAATGCAGCAGAAGCGCTTCCTGATCTTTCACCCTGCTTTGTCCTATCTTGCCAGGGACTATGGACTGGAACAGGTCTCCATTGAGCATGAAGGGAAAGAGCCCTCCCCGGCCCAGCTGAGCCGCCTTATTGCCGATGCCAGGGCGGAAGAGATCCCTGTGATCTTCATCCAGGAGGAATATGACAAGCGCAATGCAGAACTGGTGGCCTCAGAGACCGGGGCCGCATTGGTGGGCATCAACCCCCTCTCCTATGATTGGATGCAGGAAATGAATCGACTGATGGAAGCTTTCAAACGCTATTTTCAATGAACAAGCCCCTTTTAAAACTTAAAGACGTCACCACCGGGTATTTCTCAGAGACCGTCCTGAGAAATGTAAACCTGGATGTTTTTCCCAATGATTTCGTTGGGGTCATTGGGCCCAACGGGGGCGGGAAAACCACCATGGTGAAAGCCATCCTGGGCATTCTTCCCTTGTTTAAGGGAAGCATCACCTTCCCCCTGGGAAAGCCCCGGATGGGATACCTCCCACAGGTGTCCTCCATCGATAAAAGCTTTCCCATTACCGTGAAGGACCTGATCGGACAGGGGCTGAAATCAAAAAGTGTGCTGATGCCCCGCTTGAACAGGGAACAGAAGGACCGGGTTTATCAACTGATGGCTGAAGCAGGGCTGAATAAGTTTGCCCAAAAACCCATTGGTGAGCTTTCGGGTGGACAACTGCAGAAAGCGCTCCTGAGCAGAGCCATCATCAACGAGCCCCAGTTACTGATCCTCGATGAGCCCAATACCTTTGTGGATAAGGGTTTTGAAAAGGAACTCTATCAGTGGCTTCAGTTTCTGAACAAGAAAATGGCCATTCTGCTGGTTTCGCATGATATCGGTACCATTTCCCCCATCGTAAAAACCATCGCTTGCGTGAACGGCGACTTGCATTACCATCCTTCAAACCAGCTTACCGAAGAAATCCTGAAAGTATATAATTGTCCGGTTGACATCATAGCCCACGGGCCCGTGCCCCACAGGGTGCTTAAAGAGCATAACTTATGAGCGAAGTTTTCTCCATCCTGGAGTATGCGTTTTTCCGAAACGCCCTGGCAGCTGCATTGCTGACCAGCATCCTGTCGGCAATGGTGGGCACCTATATCGTCTCCCGCAAGATCGTGTTCATCAGTGGGGGCATCACTCATGCCTCTTTTGGCGGCATTGGGATGGCCTACTACTTTGGGTTGAATCCCTTGCTGGGTGCCGCAGTGTTTGCCATCCTCTCCGCTACCGGAATCGAGTGGGTGTCGCAAAAAGGAAAGGTCCGCGAAGACAGCGCCATCGCCATCCTGTGGTCACTGGGCATGGCCCTGGGGATTATATTCGTGTTTATGACCCCAGGCTATACTCCCAACCTGATGAGCTTCCTTTTTGGAAGTATCCTTTCCGTGGGGAAAACGGAGCTTTACCTCTTGCTGGCATTCAGTGTGGTGGTGGCCTTATTCTTCAGACTGTACCTGCGTCCGGTCGTCTATTCTGCCTTCGATCCTGAGTTCTCAAAAATCATGGGCCTACCCGTCGGATTCTTCCGCTACACAATGTCAGTGATCATTGCCCTGGCCATCGTCATCAGCATCCGCTCGGTGGGCATCATCCTGGTGCTGAGCTTGTTCACTATCCCACAGATCACCGCAATGCTTTTTACCCGTAATTTCGCTAACATCATTCCCCTGTCTGCCCTTTGGGGGGTTACGGGTTCCCTTGCAGGCCTGTTTGTTTCCTACTTTTTCAACATCCCTTCCGGTGCCGCCATTATCTTCTTCCTGACCCTGCAATTCTTTGTCGTGAAGGCCATTGTGGTGTTGCTGGAAAAGATCCGCAGACGAGCAGATTAAAAGCGCTTTATTCAGCGGGCTTGCTTTTTTGTGGCAATTGCCTTTTTTTTGGGGGGAAGATCATTTCTTCCCTTTTTTTATATTTATGGTTTTGTCAGGTGACTTAATTTAGCCTCTGTCGGGCAATAGAGCTTATTGATAATAAAAAACAAGCTTTTTGATTATTTATAGAAAATATTTTTTATACCTTTATCTGTTCAATTAAAATTATGTGCAATGAAAAGAATGATTGGCATTTTGGGTGTCTCCTTTTTGCTGCTTGGCTTTTGTGCAACAGAGGTTAGTGCACAAGGCAGGTTGTTGCGCAGATTACAGGAAGAGGTTGAAAAAAAAGCCGAAGAGGAGATTTTTAAAGGGAGGGAACCCTCCACAAACCCAAACGAAGAACAGCAGTCAAACCGCCAGGGTACATCCAATACCCGTGGTGGAGGACTGGAGGCGGAAACGCCTGATGTAAACCGGGCCATTGCGGAGGCTGAAACAGCTCTTGCCTCCAAAGACCTTAAAGGGGCCAAACTAGCCCTTAAAGATGCAATCTGGGGCGTAGAGCTCGAGATGGGCCAAAAACTCCTGGAAGCCCTGCCTGAGGCTGTCGTGGCCCTCAGGGTGGACCCCTCTGCCGATAAGGTGTCAAGCAGCGGCGAAGAGCTGATGGGCCTTATGATCGAGCGGATTTACATTGGTGGCGATGACATGGAACTGCATGTTAACGTGGGCTATAATTCGGCCTTGTTGAGCATGAACAGTATGGCGGCAGCAGGAATGTACCAGCAGCGGTCAGACCGGGAAAACCTCAAGCAGGTGCAATTCCAAAATCACAGGGGATTTATTGCGTATGACGACTCCAGCGGTTATTCCCTTACGGTTCCCTTTGGGCAATCTTCCGTGTTGATGCTCAGGGGAATAAATTTCGAAACAGAGCGCAGTTTTATGGAGGCTGTCAATCAGTTTAGCATGGATTTGATCAAACAAAAACTTGGTATACAATGAAAAAGATCATTTTTGCGCTTGGAATCAGCCTGTTTCTGTCCCAGGGCGCTCCTCTTTTTGCACAGGACCCGGATACACACTTAAAGAATGCCCGATCGGCCTTTGCCTCGGGCGATCTTGAAGGCGCCCGCTTTGCCCTTCAGGAAGCCATGAACGCCCTGGACCTGGCCATTGGGGAGGAGCTGATGAAATTGCTCCCCGACAAAATGGGTGACCTTGGCTTCGATGCTTCACAAGATCAGCTGGGCGTGGGCAATATGGGCTTTGCTGGTCTGCACCTGAGCCGCCAGTATGGAAATGCCGAAAAAACCTCTGTAACAGTTTCTGTCATTGCCGATTCTCCCTTGCTGGCTGGAATCAATGCCGTGCTCGCTTTGCCTTTTATGGGAGGTGACTCGGGGCAGAAAAGGATTCGCCTGGGAGGGTTTCGCGGACTGCTTCAACGATCAGAGGATGGCAATGGCGATATCAGCTGGGACATGCAAATACCCTTTGGCTCTTCCCTTTTGACCCTGGCCTTTAAGGGAATCCCCGATGAACATTCAGTCATGGCTATGGCGCAGTCAATCCCCCTTGACCAAATGGCCCGTCTGTTACAATAAGGCTTTGTTTCTCCCTTCCCTGTTTTACTTTTTCTTTTGATAAATATCAAAGGGTGGGGGTGGATTGGTTTTTTATAAAAAATAATATACTTTTATATACCAGATTTTTTCATTCTGGATGTGCGCAACAAGGTCTTATTAACCAAAATTTCTTTGGATATGAAAACACAAAAGCTCACCCTTACTGTATTTGGGTTGATTGCCCTGTTTCTGTTTAATACCTGCGCGGTAAATCCCGTGACAGGAAAAAAACAGTTCATGATGATGTCTGAAAGCCAGGAAGTTGCCATGGGGGCAGAGTACGAACCCCAGGTGCTTGCTACCTTTGGTGTTTATGAGGATGCCGAACTGCAAAACTTCCTCCAAACCAAGGTGAATGAAATGGGGCTCCAGTCACACCGCCCCAACCTGCAATACCATATAAAAGTCCTGGACTCCCCTGTTGTCAATGCTTTTGCTGTCCCGGGCGGGTACATTTACCTCACCAGGGGCATCCTTACCCATTTTAACAACGAAGCTGAACTCATTGGGGTTATCGGCCACGAAATGGGCCACATCACCGCCAGGCACTCTGTAGTCAACCAAAGCCAGCAAACCCTTGCACAGCTGCTGCTCATCGGAGGGATGATCGCTTCCGAGAAGTTCCGCCAGTACGGTGAATACGCCATGCAGGGCATGCAACTGCTGTTCCTGAGCTTTAGCCGGGCCCATGAACGGGAAGCCGACCGCCTGGGCGTTGAGTATGCCTCCAGGATCGGATACGATGGCTCTAAATTTGCCGATTTCTATAAGCTGCTCATCCGCATGAGCCCACCACCCGAACAGGGCGGAGTGCCCACCTTTATGTCTACCCACCCCGACCCCGGCGACCGGTATAATGCAGTGAATCAGGATGCAGTGGTATGGAAGGACAGCCTTGACTTCAATACCTGGAAAGTAAACGAGAACAGCTACCTCCAAATGATTGACGGAATGGTATATGGCGAAGACCCCCGTCAGGGATATACCGATGGCAATGTGTTTTACCACCCCGAACTGAAGTTCCAGTTCACCTATCCTGCAGGCTGGCAGTTCGAGAACTCTCCCATGCAGGTTCGTATGGCCCCCCAGGATGGAAATGCCCTTATTATCTTCGCCTTGACCCAGGGCTCTAACCTCCAGGCCGCTGCCCAGAACGACCTCCGGCAACTTGAGGTCAATGTGCTTGAAAGCCAGAACATCACCGTTCACGGCTTGCCTGCCATCGCCGTTGTGTCAGAACAGTCCAGCCAGGATCAGAACACAGGCCAGGTGCAGAACCTCAGGATCAGATCGCAATACATCAACGATAACGGCACTTTCTATGTCTTCCATGGCGTAACCCTGATGGAGACCTTTGACGGTGTCCTCCCGCGCTTCAACAGCACCATGGCTAGCTTTGCCAAACTGACTGACCCCGCCAGGATCAATGTCAAGCCTAACCTGATTCATGTAAAACGGGTGCAGAACACAGGAACCCTGGCCGATGCCCTGCGCTATCACGGGGTTACTACCCAGAAACTGGAGGAACATTCTTTCCTCAACAACATGGAACTCACTGAACGCGTTCAGGCCGGTAAGATGATCAAGGTCATTGGCCAGTAAATGCCGTTCTTTTCCCGGGTTGGCGCTGGAGAAAGGTCCCGGATTCCACAAATATTCCATCCGTGAAAATCCCTTGCGCCCCTGACATCTGTTCGCCCCATAAAACAGTCCGCAATGCACACAAATGGTTTTTTTTTGTGTGCATTGTCTTTTTTTTGCGAATAAAAATCAAGCCCCTGATTTCTTGTCAACCCTGACTGCATCAGGCAGTTTAGAAACCTGAGATCCGCTGGCTTGACGACCAGATCCCAATCCCCAAATCTTTTCTTTTGACCTGCATCGCGGAAATTATTAACCAGTAACTTTACAATTCAGCAAATACCAGCGATGGGATGAGAATCGAAAAAATTACCGGAAACAAGAAACGCTTCCTCGACCTGCTCTTGCTGGCCGACGAGCAGGAAGATATGATTGACAGGTATTTGCCTGGCGGCGACCTGTTTGCCTTATACGACGGTGATTTGAAAAGCGTCTGCGTGGTCGTGCCCATCGATGGCGAAACCTGCGAGCTGAAAAACATCGCCACTTACCCGCATTACCAGGGC
>JAAYLH010000126.1 GCA_012521995.1 Bacteroidales bacterium
ATCAGTGTTTTTTATCAGTGTTTATCAGTGGAAGGTTCTTAAAATGCGAATTATGAAGAAATGCGAATTAGATGCGAATTAGCTCATTATCACATTATCACAATATCACATCACCTCATTTTTCTTATTTCACTCACAATCTCAATGCTTTTGCGTGATTCCTGGATGCCGAAGCCGCCGCCGCCCAGGATGTCCTGGTAGCTGAGGGTGTGGAGGTCGGTGAAGCCATCGCTGAACTCCAGCTCCTGTCCTTCGATGTTGATCTTACGGAAGGTTCGTTTTCCTGCCGCGGCGGCTGCTGCGGGCAGGTCGGTTTCATCCACGCTCAGGAACCAGTTGACCCGGGCGTTCTCGAAATGGAGTTTGCCTTTGGCTTTTTCCGGGCTGTTGATCGCCACCTCCACGCCTTTTACATCGCCGAACACCCAGCCCAGCATATCGAAGAAGTGCACCCCGATGTTGGTGGTGACGCCCCCGCTTTTCTGGGTGTTGCCTTTCCAGGAGAAGAAATACCACTTGCCGCGGCTGGTGATATAGCTCAGGTCCACCTCATACACTTTGTCTTTCGGGCCATTGGCCACCTGCTGCTTCAGTTGCTGAATGGCGGGGTGGAGGCGCAGCTGCAGAATGGTGTAGATCTTCTTGCCGGTCTCCTGTTCGATCTCCTGCAGGGCGTCGAGGTTCCAGGGGTTGAGCACCAGGGGCTTTTCGCAGATGGCGTGAGCGTCGTTTCGCAGGGCCATGCGGATGTGGGCGTCGTGCAGGTAGTTGGGACTGCAGATGCTCACGTAGTCGATCTTATGCTCGCCCCGCCGGCGCAGCTTATCGAGGTGGCGGTCGAAGCGCTCGGGCTCGGTAAAGAAGTCGGCCTGCGGGAAATAGCTGTCGATGATGCCGATGCCATCGTAAGGATCGAGCGCACACACCAGGTTATTGCCGGTTTCCTTAATGGCTTTCATGTGACGTGGGGCAATGTAACCGGCGGCGCCGATGAGGGCGAAGTTTTTCATGGAAAATAGATTACGCGGATTTGGGCTGATTACACGGATTTGTTTTCAAATTTTCCTGTTAGGTCATCTCCTGCTTTGCTCCATACCAAGTCCCTACCAAGTCCCTTTCAGGTTCCTTTTTGTTTGGGCTGCACAAGAGCGAGGTAGGAGGAAGAAACAAGGATAAAAAAGGGTTGTCGGGTTGTCATTGTTGTCGGGCTGCGTCCGCTCACCAGCGGATTGTTGTTGTTGTCATTTTTTTCAGAACACAGGTTAGCTTCGCTGAGCCTGCCTGCTCGTTTTATTTCAAATTCATATTGTTCAGAATTTCTCCTGCATTTAACTTAATCTTTGAAAAGGCAAACCATTTTTTGCCCAGGTCTTTGATTGATGCGCCAATGTGATAAACAGTTTCTTCGTCAATGATCAGGAAGCGATCATGAGCTTTTGTAAAAGTATAATTCTATGGCGGGATATTGCTTATTATGCCGTTCCAGGTCAAGCTCCAATGACCGGCTAATGTTTGCAGTAAAAATTTTTGCTGAAACCTCAGCTTGTCTTTTTGTCAGTAAGGCCAACACTGTTTCATCAATGTAATTATCAATTAACACTATGCTTTTTTTGGCACTTTTAATAATACCCGAAACAAACTCCCAGGCATCGAATACCTGCCCATCATAAAAGATTCCTTCAGCAGGCTGGATGTTTGAATGAATCAGTAAATCAAATTTCTGATCGTGCTCAAGCAGCTTTTTTTCTATCCTCTCAACACGAGGTTGTATTGCATATCCCTTTAAAAGGAATTCCTTTAATATTTCATTTGCCCATCTTCGGAATTGTACACCTCGCTGCGACTTCACCCTGTATCCTACGGATAATATCATGTCAAGGCTGTAATGTTCTACTTGGTAGGTTTTGCCATCAGATGCAGTTGTCGCAAATTTTGCGATAACTGGCATTGACTTTAACTCCTCCTTAAGCGCATTATTGATGTGCTTTCCTATTGTCTTAACATCTCTGCTAAACAGCTCTGCCATTTGCTGCCTGTTTAGCCATACCGTATCTTCTTCAACCCTGACCTCCAGTTGGAGTTCAGCAGTTTCATCCCCTCTGTAAATTACAATTTCAGCAGCATTCACTGTTGATAATATTTAGATTACTCTGATTAGCTTTGCTGAGCCTGCCTGACGGCAGTCAGGGTTGAGTGGTTGAAAAGTTGAATAGTTAATTTGATAATGTGTTGATGTGAAAATTGGCTCATTCCCAAATCTTGCGGTTAATAAAGAAATCCCATGAGCCACAATGGTATTTGGTTCTTATAGCCATATTCAATGTCGTCTTTCACGAGCCAGGTGCCTTCGGTTTCCGCAGCATGGTCTGTTTTTTTATTTTTTCCTCCAATCTCGAAAAGGAATTTGCGATCGACCAGGAAATCTGCTGTTTTGGGATAAGCAAGCTGATGTTTTGCACCCACCTGGTTATAAAAGAATGTTTCGCGCAGCGAGCCCCGGTCAAATCCTTCGCGGGCAATGGCATAATATAGATTGGGATGATGAAGGAAGATTTTGTCGGGTTTCTGCAAAAGGCTCACACCCCTTGGGTCAGCATAAAGCAACCCGATCAATTGAGCCTTGCTCAGAATTTGAAGGCTGTTTTTCAGGGTGTTGCGCGACAACTCGAGGTGGGTGGAAAGCTTTGCCATATTGGGCGTAAAAGGCGGACTCCCTGCCAGCACATAAAGTAGCTTTTTCATTTTTTCCTGATGTGCAATTCCAATGCCTTCGGCAAAAGCCAGGTCTGATTCAATAATCAGGTAAATATCCTGCAAAATCTTTTGATGGTAAAAAGCCTTGTTTTCCTTATAATAGGGGTAATAGCCGTATTTCAGGTATTTTTTGAAATAGACCAGGGGTTTTATCTTTTCATTGATATCTCTTGCAATCTGCAAGTGGTCATGCTGCACCTGCTCCAAAGAAAACACGGGGAAGTGATGCCCGCCTTCAAGGGCAAGAAATTCGCGAAACGACAGTCCTGGCATTTCAAACATGACGGCCCTGCGGCTAAGGTCGGCAGGCGCTTTGGCAAGTTCGAGAATGGAAGAACCGGTAAAAATGATTTTTTCCAGCTCCGGATAGTTGTCGTAAATGTTTTTTATCTCGATGCTCCAATTGGCATAACGGTGCACTTCATCCAGCAGCAGGTAGCGTCCCCCGTTTTTTACAAAATCCGAAATCAGGTCAGATAGGCGATTAGAAGTGAAAAAAATGTCATCGAGACTTACATACAAACTTCGATCATCAAGTGGGAGATTTAATTTGGCATATTGCAGCAAAAGCGTTGTTTTTCCAACCCCCCGGGCTCCCTTAATCCCCAATAATCGGTTTTCCCAAGCCCCTTTCGCAAAGGGTTCGCGAATGAATCCGGTGGGCAAAGCTTTTAGCCTTTGATTAAATATGGTGGAAAAATATTCCATAATGTGTCAATCCATTGACCAAAATTAACGAAAAAACGGTTACCCGGCTGACAGAAAATTCAAATTGTTGTCATGCCTGCCTGACGGCAGTCAGGGTTGAATGGTTGAATAGTTGAATGGTTAATACGATAATGGGTTGATGTGG
>JAAYLH010000127.1 GCA_012521995.1 Bacteroidales bacterium
CTCACTGCGATATCGCGCATCAGGATGTCATTAAATAACTGCATCAGCACATCGGGCAAGCCGGTTTTCAGCATCTCGGGGAAGCCCCCTTGTTTTAGATAAGAAAGGACCGAATCCACGTTTCGACGCTGTTTGGTAAAGGAAAGAAACTCCCTGTAAGAGAAAGGAAAAAGCTCCCTGGAGAGATGGCGGCCTGTCAGTTTGGTGCCCAACTCACGGCTCAGCATGGAGGCATTTGAGCCCGTTATGACGACCCTGAACCCTTCATCAAGCCTGAACCTGACAAAACCTTCCCAAGCCGTCGTGTTTTGTATTTCGTCGAAAAAGAATGTGTCGGTCTGACGCTGAACGGCAATTTCGTGCAGGCGGATGAAGTCGCTGCCGTCGAAGCCAGACAAACGAGGGTCTTCAAAGTTCAGGTAAAGCGCCCGGGATTTGCCCCTTCTCAGCATTTGCTGCATGAGCGTGCTTTTTCCGCATCGCCTGATACCGGTGATAATCAAAGCAGATGATGCCGGGGTGACTGCTTGGGGCCATGCCCGGTTCATTCCCCTATCCAGGTTCTGCAGTCGTTCCCACTGCGAGTCCGTTACCTGCTCTATGATGCGTTTACTTAGCAAAACAACAAAAGCTTTTGTTTGTAAAGATAACTAATTTTCGTTTACAACGAAAGAATTTAGGAAAAAGGATTCCACGGATTTTAACGGATTTCGCGGATTAGACCATGGGGTTTCGCGTCCTCGCCTCCTCTCATCCTCGCGTCTTCGCTTTTTACTTTTTACTTTCTACTTCTTACTGCCTACTGAAAATGGCATGGGGCATGGGGCCTGGAGGAAGAGGATTCCACGGATTTTCCTGCCCCTTCTTACTTTTTACTTTTTACTTTCTACTTTTTACTTTCTACTGTTTCCCACCAACACCCCTGCCACCTGGTGAAAAGGCACCACCCGGATGCCGTTGCTCCTGTCCTGGGGCGTGTTGCCGGCGTAGATGACAATACCGCCCGTGGTGTCTGTCAGCTTATTCCAGAAACGGATCCCTTTGAAAAAATGCTCTGTAATGGTTTGTCCGGCTTTGATTTCCACCGGCAGTGGCCCTGAACCCTCGTCGATCAGCAGGTCAACTTCATTGCCCACGTTGTCGCGCCAGAAAAACAAATTGTTGGATTTGCCTTGGTTCCAACGATGTTTAAGAAATTCAACCACCACCAGGTTTTCAAACAGGCTTCCTCGCAAGGGGTGTAAATGAAGCTGGGCCGGATTGGCGATTCCCAGGAGGGCGCAGGCAAGGCCGGTATCGTAAAAATAAAGCTTCGGCATTTTCACCACCCGCCTATGATGGTGTTCGTGCCAGGGCTGCAGGCGGAAGACCACAAAGGTGGCTTCAAGCAGGCCGATCCACGATCCGATGGTTTTTGTGTCCACCCCGACCTCGATGGCCAGGCTGCTCATGTTGAGCAACTGCCCGGTACGTCCGGCACAAAGCCTGAGAAAACGCTCAAAGGTGTAAAGGTCGCTGATGTTCTTCAGGAAACGCACATCCCGCTCAATATAGGTCCTGATGTAGTTGGCATAGAACTGTTCAACATCAGCCGTTTCCTGGTAAAGGGCCGGGTAGCCCCCCTGGTAAAGGCATGGATGGCAGTCTGGTTTCTTTCCGGGGATTTCTTCAAGACTCAAAGGCAGTAAAAACAAATAGCCGGCACGCCCCGCCAGGCCCCGGGAGATGCTTTCCTGCAAAAGAAAATCGTTTGATCCCGTTAAGACATACGATCCATGCTCTTTTGTTTCATCAATGATTTGCTGCAGGTAGGGAAACAATTCGGGGGCACGCTGGATCTCATCAAAGATGGCACCCTCGGGATAGGCAGACAAAAATCCCCGGGGATCGTCCATGGCAAATTTCCGCAGATCGGGGTTTTCAAGGCTTGCATAAGGCTTGTCCTTGAAAACTGCGCGCACAAGGGTGGTCTTGCCCGATTGCCGGGGCCCCACCACTGCAACGGCCTTGAACTGACCCGACAGGGATCGGAGTTCTTTTTCTGCGGTCCTGGAAATCATCGTATAAATGTACAATTATGGAATTGAATTCCAAAATTGTAAAGAATTTCTTGGGAAAAGAGAAAAAAACGCATCAGAACGAATTTTACCCGTTTTTCATTTTTAATTCCTCGTCCTTCATTTAATAAAAGACATGATTTATCCTTAAAAAATTTCTACTAAGCAAATCATAGCAAACGAAAGCATAAAAAACCAAAGTGAACAATTTTGGGAAACCCGGTCGGAACTTTGCATTTTAAATGAAAAATGAAGGGGAACAACTGCCTTCAGGGCAAAGACCCCGAAGTATATATGAACCAAAAACAATGATTATGAAAAAAGAACCATTTGACCTTGCGTATTGGTTAAGCTTTTCCACTAACGAAAGTTTGCCGCCCGCCGAACTCCCTGAGGTGCCTTCCTGGCAAAGGGAGGAGCCGGAGGATGCCGAGCCACCTATGCCCACTTTTCCCTTTGCATCCGGCCAGGGAAATGGACAAAATGGGCAATATTGGCAAAATTGTCAGTTTCAAAAAAGTGAAGACTTCCCTGTTCTGCTTCAAAAAGTGATGGAGGTGGCCGAGAGCGATGAGGAGCGGGACCTGCTGCTGCTGGGCTCGATAACGGCTTTGAGTGCCTGCCTGGACAAGGTGTACGGCATTTACGACGGGCTAAGGGTGTATCCCAATTTATTTCTGTTCGTCACGGCCCGGGCATCGTCGGGCAAAGGCCGCCTGGTGCTCTGCAAGAAGTTGGTGATGCAGGTCCACAAGGCCCTGCGAGAGGAGTCGGAGAATCTGCACGAGCGCTTCCGGAAGGAACTCGCCGAATACAATGCCCGCAAGGGAAAGGACCCCACCGCCCGGCCCCGCAAGCCCCCCGAGCGGATGCTGTTCATCCCCGCCAACAACAGCAGCACGGGCTTCTTCCGGCTGCTGGCCGACAACGGCGGCCAGGGACTGATCCTCGAAACGGAAGGCGATACCCTCGCGCAGACCTTCAAAACCGACTACGGCAATTACAGCGACGGCTTCCGCAAGGCCTTTCACCACGAGACCATCAGCTATTTCCGCCGCACCGACCGGGAATATGTCGACATTGAAAACCCGAAGGTTTCCGCGGCCCTCTCAGGCACCCCCTCGCAGGTGGGCAGCCTGATCCATACCTGCGAAAACGGACTGTTCAGCCGGTTTATGTTTTATTGTCTGAACACAAAGGGTGTCTGGAAGAATGTGTTTGCCCGCAATGCCGGGCGCGACCTGAATGTGTATTTTGCAACCCTCGGAGAGGAATTCTTTCAGTTGTACGAGCGCCTGCAGGCCTCGCCCGACATTTGTTTCAGCCTGAGCCCCGAACAGCAACAACGCTTCAATGCTTTCTTTGAGGACATTCACAGGGAGTACCTCCACCTGGAGGGGCCCGACTACCTGGCTACCGTCCGCCGGCTGGGACTGATCTTCTTCAGGATCTGTATGGTGCTCTCGGCCCTCAGGCTGGCCGAACAGGATACCCTGCCGGAAAAGATCGAATGCGATGAACGTGATTTCGACATCGCCACCGAGATGATCCTGGTGCTGATCCAGCATTCCAGCAGGGTGTTCTCCGAGCTGGCTGAAAAAGTGAAACCCAGGCTGCGCAAAAACCTCAGGGAAGAATTCCTGGATGCCTTGCCTGCCGAATTCACCCGCAAGACCTTCCAGGAGATCGGGCAGAACCTCGGCCTTTCTGTCTCAGCCGCCGACCGTTATGTCAGGGCTTTTGCGAGAAAAGGCCTGGTCCACCGCCTCCAGCGCGACAGCTACAAAAAATTCAGGCAAGGCGATGAAGCCGGGTGGAACAGAAATAGTCAAAATTAAAAAATGACAATATTGACAATATTGACAATTTTGAAAAAGAAAAATGAAAAAAGAAAAATGAAAAAAACCAGTCCACAAATTAGAAAAATTAATGTGCTGATGTGCTGATGAGTTGATGATTGGATTCCACTGATTTTAGCGGATTCCACGGATTGGGTGTATGGGGATCCGAGTCTTCGCTAATATCCTGAGGGGTGAATTCCAATGCGTTTTTTCTGGCAAGGAAGGAGTTAAAGTTGAAAAATTTTTCTCAGGCTTACATTAGTTAATTCCAATTGGTGCTTGTCAATTCTGCCAAGTAAACCAATGGCCAAATCCTTGTCAAGAGTTGCTAGTTTTGATAATCGCACGAGAGAGTCTTTTTTCAAACCGTTTTCTTCATTGGGATGAAGAACAAGGTCTGTTTCTTCTTTCCATTTGAGTTGGGTGGAAATAAATGCCACTGTAATGCTGGTTTGTGAAACTGCCAGAACCAGTGCAGGTCTGTTCTTACTGCCCGTTAGATCAGTAAATGGAAAAGGAATAAGAACGATATCACCTTTTTGCATCAATACTTTTCTTTTAAGTCTGATACCGTATAAAGGTCCTCTTCTTCCTTTAGAAATTCATAGGTTTTGGAATCGCTTACCAGTTTTTCCATTCCTTTCTGCAGGATTTCCTCATCATATTTTTTGAAAATAAAATCTGCAAAATCAGCCACCTCCTGGACCTTTTCCCTTGGTAGCTTCGAGAGGGTTTTTAAAGTTTGCTTAATTAAAGTTTGCCGGGTCATAAGCCATTGTTTTTCAACAAAGTTAAGAAAAAGATTTCACGGATTAGGACGGATTCCGTTGAAAAAGGATTCCACGGATTAGGGCGGATTCCGCAGAAAAAGGATTCCACGGATTAGGGCAAGGGTCTTTGCTTCTTACTTTTTACTTTTTACTTTCTACTTCTTTCTGCCTTCTCTCCCTCGCTACTTTGTCATCCAGAAAGGATCTCTCCTTTCGATGACGGAGAAATTGGCGAAATTGGCATTGTTGGCAATATTGTCAGTTTGATAATGTGCTAATGTGCTAATATGATAATGAGTTGATTCCACGGATTTTCCTGCTTACTACTTCCTGCTTATTGCCTATTGTCTTTCGCGTCCTCGCGACCTCGCATCCTCGCATCTTCGCTTTTTACTTTCTACTTCTTACTGCCTACTGAAAATGGCATGGGGCATGGGGCTTGGTGGAAGAGGATTCCACGGATTTTAACGGATTACGCTGAAAACCGCATGGGGCAAGGGGCAAGGGGCAAGGGGCAAGGAGTATGGGGTTGGGGCTTCGCGTCCTCGCTTTTTACTTTTTACTTTCTACTTCTTACTGCTTACTGAATTCTGCCTACTGAGCTCTGCCTGCTGAATTATTCATCAGCCACTCATATGCCGGGATTACCGTTACGCCTTGGGGCAGGTCCACCGCAAGTTTCACCTCATCCAAAACGATCAGCGTGCCCCTGGGAGTTTTATAGGTCTGCATCGCCTCGGTCAATCCGCCCAGTTCACGATGGATGTTATTTGCGGTCAATCCTAAGGTAACCTGTATTGCTTCAGTGATATGTATATTTTCTTTCACAAGAAAATCACATTCGTACTTGTTCGAAAAATAAAACAGTTCGCACCCCCGTCTCCGGAGCTCTATGAAAACGGCATTTTCAAGAAGCCGTCCCTTGTTCTCAGAAAAACGAAAACCCAGGCGGCCGGGGATTGCATTATCGACAGCAAAGACTTTGCGGGAATTCAGGATCTGCTTTTTTACCGAAAAGTCAAATTTTTTTAAATAATAGTAGAGGTAACTTGCTTCGTAATATTGCAAATAGTTTTTGACCGAGCTAAGGCTTTTCAAACCTGAAACAGATTGCAAAGTGGCATAAGAAAACAGTTTGCCAATATTGGATGCCAGATACAATGCAATTTGCCTGACCTCTTCCACATTGCTGAGTTTATAGCGCACCACAATGTCGCGGTAAAGAATATCCTGGAACAAAGAATGCGCAATCTCAGGATCTTTTTCTTTCACCACAAGCGGAAAACCACCAGTTTCCAGGTATGTGTTCAAATCGTTGAGAAGCAATGAACGCTGCTTTACCGACAAGGGTCCCCTTGGATAAGTCTTACCTTCCAATTGCAGGTATTCAGAAAACGAGAAAGGATATAACTCAAGTACCTTGTTGCGGCCCGTAAGAGAGGTTGAAATTTCCGAACTGAGCAGGGTGGCATTGGAGCCGGTTACAAATATCTTGCGGCCTTGTTCGTACATTCGGTTGACAAACTTTTCCCAGCCCGGCACCCCCTGAATTTCATCAAGGAAAAAAACCGGTTCGCTGCGATGCATCTCCAGATGCAGTGCATAAACATCGTTCAGCAAAGTGGGATAAGGCGCTATTCGTTCATCGTCGAAATTACAATAGCAATATTCACTTTCATTTAATCCCAATGCCTCCCTGATCAGAACCATCAACGAAGATTTTCCGCAACGCCGCACACCGGCGATGACCACCACCTGGGCTGTATTTAAATAAGCACCCAGGTTTACATCGCGCTTTATCAGGCCCGTTTTGTTTTGGAATGACTCTTTCTGGTCTGTAAGGATTTCCTGTAAACTCCTTTTGTCCATTTGATCTGCTCTTGTTTTACAACAAAGATAAAGAATCATTCATTGAAAAAGAACAATTTAGTGTGATTTCATTCTTTTGTAACGAATAAAAATAAACTTCAAGGGAAATGGCATAGAGCATAGAGCATGGGGCATGGTGCATGGGGCATGGAGTTTCGCGTCCTCGCATCCTCGCGACCTCGCATCTTCGTTTTTTTCTCTCTTTCTCTGAAGTCCCTAAAGTCCCTAAAGTCTCTTAAGTCTCTGAAGTCGCGTCTTCGCGTCCTCGCTACCTCGCGTCTTCGCTTTTTACTTTCTACTTCTTACTTCCTACTGAAAATGGCGTGGGGCTTCGTGTTGTCGGGTTTCCTGGCTACAAGGCAAGCTTGGTTTCAAGTTCGCGACAAATTTCCCTGTGTTTGGAAGGGTTTTGGGTTTTAAGCTGGTTAATGTTTAACAGTTTCCACTGCACTGCCGGAAAAGAGCTGAAATCATAAATACCCCAATCGGGGTTTCCTTCTTCAATACTCATTATAAAATGCTTGTCTTCTATACTCAGCGATCTGTGTATCTTTTGAATCAAAAGGGTTCTTGTGTTTTCAAAATCTTCATAAGTGAATGGTTCATAAGTCATTCCCGAAAATTGATTTTCAAACACCAACCGCTGGTCCTTCTGGTTAGGGAACAGCATTTCGCCAATTGGCCGGTTTGAACTCACCAAATAAAAAATGAATCCTTTTATCAACTTGCTTGAAAGTTCCGGCGACTGGAGCAAAAAGTGAACGTCAAAAAGATCCCTGGGGTGCTGCCGGTCAAGTGCGGCACAAATCTTTCCTCCAAATAAGTGGGCGTGATCAACAGTCATTGTTTCACAAAAAGCATCAAATTCCTGTTGCGCTTTTTCACACAGCTCCATTTTTTGCGGAGGACTGAAACAACCCCGCTTGATTAAATTTACCTCAACCTTTACACTTGCCTCTTTGCTTGAAACGATAAGTTTGGCATCCTGGTTTAGGTGTTGAACCTTTGTTTTTGGAAAAATTGTTTCAATTTGCTGTTTGATACGATTAAGCGCAATGTTTATATTGACCAAAGATGTATCTCTGTCTTCAATTGGCAGGTAGGTTAGATCAATGTCAACCGATAAGCGGGGCATGTTTTTATGGAACAAATTGATTGCGGTTCCACCGTGTAAGGCAAACACATTTTCTTTGCCCACAATGGGCAAGATTGAAAGCAAAAGATCAGCCTGGGTTTTATAATTCAGGGTAATCATTTCGCTCCAATTCTTTCGGCACCGTTAATTTGTATTTGCTTACATACGCGCCATTGCTTGCCAGGCTTCGATTTCCGTGGCCAAGGTTAATTTGGTTTATGTTTAAATGGTTGAACCAGGCATGCCCTGCTTTTTCGGCAAGGTACAGAAAGAGTCGCTTCACTTTTACCGAACTGCAGTTTTCAAGCAAGTCTTGTATGGTTTTTGGCTGCAAGCTGGTAAGCCCCTGCATTACTTCAAAACACTCCAGGATGTTTTGGTTTTGCGGGGCCAGGTACAAGCACTCCATCATGGCACGGGCTGCCGAGGCAATTTTTACGGAAAAACTTTTATGCTCTTTTTCAATCAGGCCTGCCTCGGAAGGGAGGAAGGAAGAAGTTATCAGCTTTATCTCGACACCCCAATTGTGGTTTTTGAACCATACGGGCAAACGTTCTTTTTCTTTGCCAAACAAATACACCACATTGGCACCGAGGTCCAGATAATGGGTTTTGCCTAACATGGACAAAGCCGTTTTTGCACCAGGATGAACAGCCAAATTCAATTGTTGCTGCAAAGCATATACGCCACCTAAATAATCAACCGGGTCGTTTTGGCGAATCATGGCCCCATTGCCGATGGCCTCTAACCAATGACTCTTGCGATAGTTTCGCAATAATTCAGGGCTGTACCCATGTTGGCTCAACCAACCACTGGTAAGGACCACCCCGGCTGGTTGAAGTTGAAGAAGCTTGTTTATTTTAGACACAGAACCTGTATTTAAGATTCATTTATTTTTACAAAAATAAACAATTGTTGATCACTAAGTTTAAAAATGTTAGCGAAAATGCACTTTTAATTCATTTTTTTAATCAAAATTAAACGTGGAAATTGGGGGGCTCCTCTTTTTTCGCGACCTCGCATCTTCGCTTTTTTCTCTCTTTCTCTTAAGTCCCTAAAGTCTCTTAAGTCTCTGAAGTCGCGTCTTCGCGTCCTCGCGACCTCGCATCTTCGCTTTTTTCTCTCTTTCTCTTAAG
>JAAYLH010000023.1 GCA_012521995.1 Bacteroidales bacterium
CTGCATCATCCGGGCGAACTCACGCCTTACCCCTTCTGCATCCTTCACGTTGAGCACCACCCCGCCCACGTCGCTCTTGTGCACGGGTCCCACGACTTTCATTACCAGGGGGTAACCCAGCTCTTCTGCGGCTTTAAATGCTTCTTCCTCTGTGGCAGCCACAGCCTCTCCGGCACGGGGGATGCCCGCTGCATCGAGCAGGCCCTGCACCGCTTCGGGGGCCAGGTACCCATCCCCTGCACCATCGATGATCGCACGGATTCGCTGATGATCCACGGCAGGCAATTCCACTTTCTCAGGACCGGGTGCAGGCGTATGGAACACCTTGCACAGGGCCTTGCCCAGGGTCACCTCATCGGGGAAGTTGATTCGTCCTTTGGCGATGAATTCCTCAACCTCGGCCTTGGCGGTCAGGGTGCTGGGCAGTACCGGGAAGATGGGCTTGCGGGCCGTCAGCATCTTCTGGTGCAGCACCTCATAGACGTCGAAGAGGGGGAACAGGCCGGGGGTGCCAAAGATGACCACCATCCCGTCGATGTTGTCAAACTGCTGATCCACATATTCAATAATGATGCCAAGCTGTTCGGCCGTTCCAGTGGCCAGGAAGTCGATGGGATTGGCCACCGACGAGCCGGGGAAGAGCTTGGTGAGCAGTTCCTTGCTGGCCGGTGTATCTATATGTGGAACCTCCAGACCGCCGTTGGAGAGGGCGTCGGTGAGCATCACCGCAGGTCCGCCTGCGTGGGTGATGATGGCGATGTTCTTGCCTTCCAGCCGGGGGTGCATAAACACCGAGGCCACGCTGATGAGGTCTTCACGCCCGCTGCAGCGCACGATGCCAGCCTTGCGGAACAGGGCATCCACGGCCACGTCGGGACTGGCCAGGGCCCCCGTATGCGAGCTGGCGGCACGGCTGCCGGCTGCCGAGCTGCCGGCCTTCACTGCAGCGATGCGGCAGCCCTTACGGATCAGCGAAGAGGCGTGCCTGAGCAGTTTCTGAGGCTTGCTCACGTGCTCAATATACAGCAGCTTTACCCTTGAGCTGGTCTCCGGGTCAAAGGTCTCGTCGAGGTATTGCAGGATTTCCTCCACCCCCATCTGGGCGCTGTTGCCCACCGAGAACACGCTCGAGAAGCTGAGCCCCTTGGGGATGCCCGCCTCGATGATGAAACAGGCCGTGGCCCCCGAGCCCGAGATGAAGTCGCAGCCTTTGGGATCGAGTTTCGGTATGGGATAGGTGAAGATGCTCTGGTGATGGGGCGTCAGGATGCCCGTACAGTTGGGCCCTATCAAAGCCCCGTTTACGCTGTTGATGGTGTCCACCACTTTTTTCTCGAGGGCAGCCCCCGCCTCGCTCTCCTCGCTGAAGCCCGCCGAGAGGATGATGAAGGCCCGGGTGTTCTTCCGATGCGCCAGCAGATCCACCGTGTCGGGCACGAAACGGGCAGCAATGGCAATCACCGCCAGGTCCACCTCGGGGAGCTCCTCAGGGTTCTGATAGCTCCTGATACCCTGCACCTCGCTCTCCTTCAGGTTGGTGACGTACAGCTCGCCCTTAAAGCCCCCGTCTATGATGTTTTTTAAGATTTTGCCACCCGGCTTGGTGATGTCGTTCGACCCGCCCACGACCACGATAGACCGCGGATTCATCAACTGCTCATTGACCATAACACAGAAAATATTTACAGTGAATACCTATTTTTATTTTCCGCTAAATTAAACATATTCGGGGAAACCGGGAGTATCTGCCCAGTTTTGGCACAAACGCCCATAACCTGCCCCCATCGGCCTGCCACGGTCGTGTGAAGTAAGGCCCCATCCGACCCCCGCACGAGCGTGGTTAAATGAAAAATTAAAAATTAAAAATGAAGAATGAAAAATGGAAAATGGAGGAAAAGGATTTTACGGATTTGTGCGGATGAATTGCATGGGACCAGGAGCATGGGGCATGGGGTTCAGCCCCGGAGCGGCGACCGATTCCGGAATCCACCCCGTCAGGGGTGGCATAGCGATAGAAAAACAGGTATCCCCCTCCCCTTTCCCAGCCCGTGGGAGTGGCATAAAGGTACACGCCATTAATGCCGGGCCTATTGGTTTTCAGCATTGAAAGAATCAATAACCATAGCCTTCAGGCTAATGAAGCAGAGCCCTGCCTGAATTCATCACAGCATAATTTACCTTGAAAATTCATATCGGCACTATGATATTTCAATGATAATTTTTATCTTTGCCTGATGGAAGTTAGGCGTGAAGATATTGCGGTTATCCAGACGAGGCTCGACCAGTTTCCTGCCGTGGTGATCTTAGGCCCCAGGCAGGTGGGTAAAACCACCCTGGCATTACAAATTGGAAAAAACTGGAAGAAACCCTTTGTTTACCTTGATCTGGAGAGCAGTCGGGATGTTGCCAAATTAGGCGATGACCCGGAAACATTTTTTGACCATCACCAGGACAAACTGGTGATCCTGGATGAGATCCAAAGCCAACCCCATTTATTTGCCATTTTGAGGAGCGTAATCGACAGGAAGCGTGAAAGGGGCCGTTTTTTATTGCTGGGCTCCGCAACCCCTGACCTGGTAAAGGGAGTCTCCCAAAGTCTTACGGGGAGAATAGGCTATTTTGATCTGAACCCTTTAAAACTCACAGAAGCAGCTCCTTTCTTTTCACCTGAACGTCATTGGCACAGGGGTGGTTTCCCGCTGGCTTTGCTGGCTGAGGATGATACTGCCTATATGGAATGGATCCAAAGTTTTATCCGAAGCTACATACAAACCGACTTAAGCTATTTATTCGGACATAATCTTAATCCATCCATTTCAGAAAAGCTTCTTTTTATGCTGGCCAACAGTCACGGCCAGCTAATGAATGCACAGGATTTCGCTCGATCCATTGGGGTCACGTCCCCGGTCATCAGCCGATATATTGATTTCCTGGAAGGTGCATTCCTGGTTTACCGGCTGCAGCCCTGGTTCACAAATTTGCCGAAAAGGCTGGTCAAATCGCCGAAAGTATACATTAAGGACAGTGGTTTACTGCACGGGTTACACTACATCGAAACCTTTGACCAACTAACCCTTCATCCTGTCATTGGTGCATCCTGGGAGGGTTATGCCATTGAGCAGGTAAGCTACCATATGTCAAATCAACTGAAGCCCTATTTCTACAGGACCCAGACGGGGGCAGAGATAGGCCTGGTCCTGGTAAGAGCCAATAAGCCCCTGGTTTCCATAGAAATCAAATACAGCAACGCCCCTAAACCGACAAAAGGATTTTTCGTTGCCATCGATGACCTCAAGACCACCAGGAACTTTATCATCACACCCTCATCCGACACTTACCCTCTGGGTAATGCCACGGTTTGTAGTTTGAGTGCCTTTATCCGGGACTTTTTACCCGGCTTATAAACCAAAGGCCATAAGGGACTTTTCAACCGGGGATGGCCTTAAATCAACAGCCGTTGCCTTCAGGCCACGGGGACAAGGGCCCGACACCCCGGGTTTTATCCAAAATAAGGTTGGGGCTAAAGCCCCAGCGTGTGTTGCCATGGTAAAACCGGCATCCATGCCGGGCCTGTTGATTTCAGGGGCTGGCTTGGATCATTCCCTGGAAAGGTCCTGCAGCCTGGCGGCATGGGGTTCCCTGAAAAAAAGGGAGCTCTGCCGGGCAGGAAGGGAAAGGATTTTTTTGTACTTTTCGGAGCCCTGGATCATCCTGAAAATTTATGTTTATGCAAGGACTCATTGCTTTTTTTGGCCAGTCCTATCCTTTCAGTTACCGCGGGCGAAGCCTGGTAATATTTGTATTGCCGCTGACGCTGCTGACTTTTATCTTCCTATACCTGTTTGAGCCTTTTAATGTGTATGTGCCCGAGCAGCGAATGGCTTTCGTCTGGATTTGCCTGATCCAGTCGCTGGCTGCCGGGCTGGCATTTTTCGTGACCCTCAGGCTGGTTGCCTCATGGGTCAATGATCGGGGCTGGACCATCCTGAAGGAGATGCTGTTGCTGACCCTGGCCCTGTTTATGGCCGGGCTGGTTCTTTTCCTGATCCGTGATTTCCTGTATGATAATCCTTACAATTGGTCGTGGAAGTACCTGTATGAGGAGGTACGTAACACCTTCCTGGTGGGTGTCTTGCTGATCGCCACGGGAGTTTCGCTGAATTTTAGCAGGCTTTTGCGGCATCATAAGGCTTCTGCCAAAGCTTTGCAGCTTGCCGGGGGTATGGCAGGAAAACAGGACCCCATTCAGCCCCTTTACATCAAAACCCTGCTGAAGGGGGATCATTTCTGGCTGGACCCTTCGGGCTTTCTTTTCGCAAGGTCGGATGGCAATTACCTGGAAATTTTTTCGGAAAAGGACGGCCAAGCCATCCGGAGCATCAAAAGGGTTACCATAAAGGAATTTGAGAAGCAGGTAGCCCACCTCCCCGGTTTTCTCAGGACCCATCGCTGCTGCCTTGTCAATCTGAATAAAGTTACGGCTGTCAGGGGCAATGCCCAGGGTTACCTCCTGAGCCTTGAGGCTGAAGCCGGGCCGGTACCTGTGGCAAGGAACATGATCCCTGCCTTTAAGGCCATGATTAGGCCATAGTCGCTGGCTGCCGGCCCCGGAATTTGTTTTTTATCCCGGCACCTTGTTACCCGTCACAATTTCGTGCAACTCGTCACAACATTGTAAATCAGATCGTTAAGCTTTCTAGTTTTGCAAAAAAAACACCATGCGCAGATATGAACTGGATTGGCTAAGGGTATTTGTTTTCAGCTTGCTGATATTATACCATACGGGAATGTTTTTTGTGCCCTGGGGATGGCACATCAAGAACAACATTATTTATGAGGGTCTGGTTTGGCCCATGCTCTTTGTGAACCAGTGGCGTCTGCCCATATTGTTTGTGATCTCGGGGATGGGGACTTATTTTTCGATCCGCAAGCGTGATTCGGGGGGGTATGCCCTGGAGCGGCTAGGCAGGCTGGGTTTGCCCCTTGTGGTGGGGATGCTGCTGGTGGTGCCCCCGCAGGTGTACCTTGAGCGGATAAGCACAGGGGCCTTCCGTGGCAGCTTCTTCGATTTCTGGCCAAGGCACGCTTTTACAGGCAGTTACCCTGATGGCAACCTCAGCTGGCATCACCTGTGGTTTCTGCCTTACCTGCTGTTTTACTCCCTGGTTTCCATCCCCTTGTTTCAGTACCTGAACCGTCATCCGGGAAGTGGACTGATCCGGGGCTTGCGCAGGCTTACCCGCAAGCCGCCGGGGTTCTACTGGCTGATCATCCCCTTATGGGTATGGGAGGCCCTGCTGATGCCCCGCTTCCCTTCGACCCATGCGTTCTGGGGCGACTGGTACAACCTGGTCCATTACCTGAATCTGTTTCTTTACGGGTTCTTGTTTATGGCCCTGAAAGACCATTTCTGGGATCTGGCAGCCCGGGGAAGGCGGCTGTTTTTGTATGGGGGGCTGGCGGCAACTATGATGGGCGGGGTTCTGCTGACCCAGGCCGATGGGGTGAGCTGGACTTCGGGCTGGTTTGCCGCCCTGAGGGTGTTCAACCTGTGGTCATGGATCCTCTGCCTGTTTGGCTATGCCACGGTCTACCTGAAGAGGCCCGGCAAGGGTCTGGCTTATGCCAACGAGGCGGTGTACCCGTTTTACATCCTCCACCAGACCATCACGGTGGGGATCGGCTTCCTGATCGCCGGCAAGGACTGGGGACTGGGCATTAAATTCCTTCTGATGGCATCAGGGACCTTTGGCATTTGCCTGATGCTGTACGAAGGGGTGATCAGGCGCATCCACTGGCTGCGGCCGCTGATGGGGCTGAGGAGGAAACCAAGGAGGGGTTAAGGTTCAAGGTTCAAGGTTTCTGGGTTCTGGTTTCGGGTTCAAGGTTTCGGGGATTTCAGGCAAGACTCGCTCTTTGGAGCGTTTATCCGCTTGCCAGCGGAGGATTGGAGGCAGGAGGTCCTTTGGTGTCGGGTGCCCATGTTTTCGGCGTGGAATGGGGAAGGGGTATTCTCAGGGGATTATTGGGAATTAAATCGTAAATTTGTAATAAACCCAAGCATTTACCGTGATGTCCTCCCCAATGATCCCGATCCTTGCACGACGGCCGCTTTTCGTATGGTTATACGGAATGGTAGTGCTGATGATGATTGCTATGGGCTGCAGCCGCAATGGCCTGGATCCGGAGGATGTGGCCGCCCAGCTTTCGGAAGCCGTTGAGCTGATCCGTGCAGGGGAGTCGGCGGAGGATTTCTCAGATAAATACAGTGACAGCCTTGTCATTTCGGCCTTTCTAAGCCTGGCAAATGAAGCATCGGGCGAAGACCCGGAGGCAAAGTGGGGGTATTATATGCGTGCGCTGGACTTTGCCAGGGGACGTGGGTTGGAGAAGGAGGCCGCGGATATCACCACCGGCATTTTTCTGGATAATGACCTGAGCTATAGCCATTATCCCATTGACAGTTTGCTTCTGGAGGCCGTCATGATATATAAAGCCAAGGAACTGCCTGCCGAAGAAATGGATGTTTACCGCTATTTGTCGGTATCGGCCTTTCAGAAGGGCAGTTACAGGCAAGCCCTGCAGTATTCGACCCAGGCCCTGGAGATAGGGACAGCGCACGACTTGGGTGAAAAGACGGCCATCGTGCACAGCAATATGGCATTGATCTACACCAAGATGGGCGATTACGAAAAGGCCAATGAATACAACTTCAATGCCTTGCGCATCTTCGAATCACAGGGCAACCCGCTTCAGATTGCCAGGGTGAACTTGAGTGTGGGCACCTTGTTTATCCTGTTAAAGGAAAATGAAAAGGCAGGAGCATATCTTCAGCGGGCCCTGGAGGCTTTCCGTGAGGTGGATGACTTGCGGGGTCAGAGCATCAGCCTGACCAACCTGGCCTCTATTTACAAGCAAGAAGGCAATGAACAACTTGCACTGGAGAGTTACCAGCAAGCCGTGGCCATCGATGAGCAAATCAATGACCTCCAGGGCATTTCGTCGAATTACAGCGGGATTGGCGACATTTACTTTTCGCGGGGGGAGTACAGGACTGCCATGGATTTTTACCTGAAATCGCTGGAACTGAAGAAAACGACCAATGACAAGAGCGGGGAAGGCGATGCCTACCTCAAGATTGCGAGCATAAGGAAAAACCAGGGGCAATATGGGGAGGCTATCCAATTGGTGAGGCAGGGGCTTGAACTGTTTGAGGAAACCGGGGAACTGAACAAACAGCGTTATGCCCTTGAGACCCTGGCTTCGCTATACGAACTTGCGGGGGATATCAAGGTTGCCCTACCCCTGTACAAGCGAAGTTATATTCTGAAAGACAGCCTTATAGACCATGAAAAGGCCATCAACATTTCATTGCTCGAGGAAAAATACCTGAACGAAAAGCTTGAACTGGAGAACCTCTCGCTGAAGTATCAGGGCGAGCTGCAGGAGGCTCAGATCAGGAACAAGAAGCGGATGCTGAACATTTACCTGATCGGGCTGGTGCTCTCGGCCACGGCCCTGGTGATCATCTACATCCAGTTTCAAAGGAAGACCAGGGCGTTTAAGGTGCTTGCCAAGAAGAACCTGGACTTGATCAACAAGGAGCAACAGATCAGGGTGATGAAGACCAGGCTGGAGCTGGAGGAAACCGAAAGGAACGTGGTTTCCATATCCGACGATGAAAAGCGCAAGGTTTTGCAAAAGCTGGAGAAGCTCATGGAGGAAGAGAAGATTTTTACGACGCCCAACCTCACCATTGACAAATTAGCCAAAAAGTTAAACACCAACCGCACCTATCTTTCGCAGATCATCAATGAGGAGTATCATTTGAAATATCCTGACTACATAAACAAGTACAGGGTAAATGAGGCAATGCATTTGTTGTCGAACCTGGAGATGACCTCCAGGTTCAGCATAGAGGCTATCGCAAAAGAAGCAGGGTTTAACACAATTTCCAATTTCAATTCGGTATTCAAAAAACACACGGGGATCACCCCTTCCCTTTTCAGAAAAGAAGCTGAATATCAAGCTATTATCCTACCCTAAGACTTCTCCAAATATACCAATTTGGGACACTAACCTTCGGAATCCTGAACAGGAAGCTGTTTCTTTGTGTGTTAAAAACTCCCAATCAAATACCTTAAAAAAAATGAAGAATAAAAAAACTATCAACAATTTCATGAAACTGTTCCTGTTTGTCACAGGATTAGCGCTAATGGGGTTCAATGCCCAGGCACAATGGACCCTTAACGAAGGTTTCGAAGGCGGGTCAGTCCCATCAGAGTGGACCGTATTCGACATAGACAACGACGGAATGCAATGGAGAGCGTATGATTATGGAGGGAGCGCCTATGCCGGCAACTGGGTCGTGATGTGCGACAGTTATTCAGCAAACAACAATGACTGGCTCATCACCCCTCAGCTGAGCATACAAGACGGAGATATTTTCACTTTTTATGCCAGGGCATGGTTTGGGACTGAAAATCTGAACGTTAAACTTTCGACCTCAGGTACCGAGGTAGCCAACTTCAACGTGACCCTCGAGGCTATCACAGGGCTTGGGACAGGCTGGACCGAGTTCACCTATGACCTGAGTGATTACGCAGGTCAGGACATCCACCTGGCATTCCATTGGGTGAGAGACACCTATGGGATCATCTTAGATGAGATCAAGGTAGGACAGGCACCCGCCATGGATGCAGGAGCAGGTTCCATCACCGCTCCCTGGAAATACCAAATGGTTGATCAACCGGTAATTCCGGCAGGTACCGTGAAGAATTTCGGTAACGCGGACATGGATGCAACATTCCAGGCCACTTTCCAGATCCGGGACAATTCATTGGCCCTTGTATATGAATCAAGCTCAACGCACACAGGATTATTGGCCGCAGGGGAGACTGCACCCGTTTCCTTCGAGGAATGGACCCCCACAGTCACGGGGCTTTACCAGGCGCGTTTATTCACCAGCCTTGAAGGTGATTCCAGCCAGGGCAATGATACTATCAATATGGTATTCCAGGTGGTGGAACACCAGGGCACGGGAGGCCCCGATGCCCAGGGCTACGAGTGGATCAGCAGCCTGGTGGAGGGTGGCCCTGAATACAACTGGATCGACATCAGCGAGACGGGGACCTCAGCCATAATGTATAATGTAAATGATTTCTCGGGCGATGATAACTTTTCAGAACCCATTCCCATAGGATTCGATTTCCCCTTTTACGGCTTAGCCCATGCAGAATATCACGTGGACATCAACGGGGAATTGCTGTTTGGCAGCGACAACAACTGGTATAAGCCTTTTCCCGATTACGGATGGGAAAATGACGGGAATCCCTTTGGATACCATAGCCCCATTCCGGGGTATTCAGAAATGCCCAACCTGATTGCGGTATTCTGGGATGACCTGATGGCCGATGAGGGCACAGGCGATATTTTCTTTCAGTCGTTTGGTGAAGCCCCGAACCGTTATCATGTGATCCAGTGGAATAACCTCCGTTTTGTTGCTGGCAACGGCGGGGACCCTACGCTGCAGTTCCAGGTGATCCTGCATGAAAATGGGGAGATTGTCATGCAATACAAGAATGTGGATAACGGGCAGTCGGGCAGTAATGTTCCCCACGTGTTCGGACAGTTTGCCACCATTGGCATTCAAAACCAAACGGCAGATGCCGGGCTGGCCTTTTTGAGGCCTGATGTAGTCAACAATCAGTATAACGGCCCTGTTCCTCCGGGCAACCTGGTCCAGAATGAAATGGCCATTACGTTTTTTGCAGGAACAGATAATTTCGTGCCCCAGTTCTCCCACCAGGAAGTCTGGAACACCTTTGAGCAGAGCATGAACCTGACGGCTACCTTTACCGATGTGTCAGGCATTGCCAGCGACACCCTTTATTACAATCTGGGCGATGAGTGGCAAGCCATGACGCATACCTCCTTTGAAGAGCCCAATATTTATCATTATGCCCTGACCGACTTGCCCAAGGGTGTTACCGTAGCATATTACTTTGTAGCCCATGACCAGGCAGGAAACAGGGGTGAATACCGAAAAGAAGAAACGGAAGATTACTTTTTCAAGGTCCTTCCCACTGCCGATACCAGGGTATTGCTGGCCTCACCCGGTACCAGGCCAGGTTTCAGTGATTACCAGAGCACCGAATACAATAAGTATGTAATGGCTCTTGATGAAGCGGGCGTGGCCTACGATTTCTTTAACTGGGCGGCCTACGAGAGCTATCGCTTCCCCGAAGATTACAGCATCATCATTGCCTATTCATCCAATGCAGGGAGCAACCAGGTGCATGACACCCTATCGCTTGCCCTGATGACATTTATGGATATGGGAACGGAAGCCAATCCCAAAAATTTATTTATGGCTGCTGACAATATGGCCAGTGCAGCCCACCCAATGCCCAACAACAGTCCGCTGAGGAAGCTATATTCTGCCTATTTCAGGGGAGGATACGAAGTGCAGCCCAATCCCCCGATCTTTGGAGGTGGTGATGGGATTGGCGGACCCAACAATACGGGATATTCAAATGGCAGCATCATAGGAGTGGCAGGATCCCCTATTGGCTCTGAAGGCGTGGAATTGCCCGTATATTCGAATTCGCCTGATGTGATCTATCCCAGGGAAGCCCCGGAGATGTACCACGGCGAAATCAACAACCCCCTAATCGTTCCCTCAACAGGATTTAAGTTTCACGCCGGCCCCATCAATGGCGATGCCTATTCGAAGGGACAGGCCAGTGCCATTTGGCTCGATAACCTCATTTACAAGTCGTTCTTCATCAGTTTCGACCTCTCGCAGTTTACAAATGATTCAGACATCAACACCATGATAGCAGAGGCACTGGAATGGTTTGGCGTGGATGATCCTGTAAATTATGTCATCACAGCCACAGCCGAACCCCAGGAAGGCGGTCTGGTGGAGGGTGCAGGCACCTATCCTGAAGGGAGCACTGTAGACCTTGTAGCCTCACCCAACGCCGCTTACAGCTTTGTGGAATGGACAGAGGACGGTGAAGTGGTTTCGACTGAAATGACATACAGCTTTATTGCTTCAGCCGACCGTGACCTGACAGCCCACTTCCTGCTTGAAGAATATGTCATTGATGTTACAGTAGACCCCGCTGAAGGCGGAACCGCAGAAGGCGCAGGGACCTATACGGCAGGTTCGACGGTAAGCCTTTTGGCCATTCCCAATGAAGGATACGAATTTGTGGAATGGACAGAGGACGGTGAAGTGGTTTCGACCGAAACGACCTACAGCTTTATTGCTGAAGCGGACCGTTCGCTCTCGGCACAATTCCAACTTCAACAGTTCAGCATTGAAGTGGCAGTACAACCCGAAGAAGGAGGCACGATTAGCGGTGCCGGCACCTATGCCTGGGGCGAAACGGCTGTACTGACCGCCACCCCGGCCGACAACTTCATCTTTGTGAACTGGGAAGAAGACGGAGTGGAGATCTCGACGGATGTGGAAATCTCATTCGTTGTAAGCGCCGATCGTTCATTGGTGGCCAATTTCCAGAGCACGGTTTCCACAGGTGAAATTCCTGAAGCCTTCAACATCAGGATTTATCCCAACCCTGCATCTCATTTGCTGACCATTGAGCTGGAGCAGGCAATGACCCATATGGAGGTGTACAATCTGGCAGGCAGCCTCATTGCCCGGGAAACCATTGAAGGGCAGCTTCACCTGAGCCTCGATGTATCAGGCTTTATTCCGGGAAGCTACATCATCCGCTTTGTTTCTTCAAGGGGTGAAGTCTCCTGGCAAAAACTGCTGATAGCAAGATAGTTTAGGAAAACTTTCTGAACCATTTAAAAGAAACCGCTCCGGGGAAAGCCCGGAGCGGTTTCTTTTTTAGATAACACCGGGCAATTCACTTTTCTGAAGAGGCAATCTTTCATTTTGTCGGATCGTTTTCAAAAGAAAAAATGAAAAAAAATCCTTACCTTCAATGATAGGCACTTATTCCGGTTATTTATTCAATGAAAGATGAACAGAAAATTCAGGTTGATCTTAAGTATAGCCTTCCTGGGCTGGTCGCTTGCCGGGCAGGCGCAGCAGTGGGTGGATAAGACTTACGCCTACGACAGCATCATGGACATCACCTACGGGGCGGCCGTTGATTTCAACGGGGTGGAGCAGTCGCTGCAGTTGGACCTGTATAATCCCATCTGCGATGATCCTGAGGGGATAAGCCGTAAGCCGCTGGTGATATTCATTCACGGGGGTGGTTTCCTGGCGGGCGATAAGCGGGAAGGCACCATCCTTAGTCTTAGCAGGGCGTTTGCGAAGCGGGGCTATGTGACGGCCAGCATCAACTACCGCCTGGGGATGATCAGCGACGACGGCAGCTGGAGCTGTAACTTCCCCGAGTATGCCTGTATGTTTGCCACCGATGAGGCTGAGTGGATCAGGGCGCTTTACCGGGGCATACAGGATGCCAAAGGAGCCATCCGTTACCTAGTAAACCGGCAGGAGGAATACAGGATAGACGCCGACCATATTTTCCTTGCCGGTGAAAGCGCAGGCGGGTTCATTGCCCTGGGCGCTGCCCTGCTCGACATGGAGGAAGAGAAGTTTGCCGAGGCCTTTGCCCTTGAAGCTGCGCCTCCACCCCACGCCAATGCCCTGGCTTGCGGGCATAACCAGGGACAGACGTTTGGCGATGACTTCATTGCCCGCCCGGACCTGGGCAGCATTGACGGCGACATTGAACCATCGGAACTGCCCTATACCATCAAGGGGATTGGCAATCTGTTCGGGGCACTGACCGCCGACCTGCTTGAAAACTTCCCGCAAGGAAAGCCTAAATCCGCCCTTTACCAGTATCACCAGCCCTGCGACCTGGTGGTGCCCATTGATACGGGTGAAATCGGGCAAGGGCTGAACTGGTGCTTCACCAACGGCTATGGCTGCTATGCCGTGGCCAACACGCCCGAGGTATATGGCAGCCGTGCCATCAGCGAGCTCAACGATGAGCAGGGGTATGGCTACGTGATTGAAAATGATTTCACCAACAAAGAATTTCCCTACAGCTTCCTGTTTGGCAGCGGCAGTTGTTACGACCAGGTGGATAATCCCTGCCACGCCTACGATAACTTCGCTTTGCGCGAAAACAACCTTGCCGTTTTCTTTGCCCAACAGGTGGACATCACCACGATATGCGAGCCTGATTATGCCACAGGGCTTCCCACACAGCCCCTGGAGGAGCGGGTGGGAATCTATCCCAACCCGGTGCGCGAGAGGCTCAGCATCCGCAACGATGGACCTGAAGCCATCCATTACCAGGTGACGGACCTCCGGGGACAGCTTATCACCAATGGCAGCCTGGCAGGCAACAGCAGCCTGCAAATACCCCTTGGCGGGCTTCCAGGCAGCCTCTATTTCGTAAGGA
>JAAYLH010000128.1 GCA_012521995.1 Bacteroidales bacterium
CACATATTCGGCCCGCTCCGCATAGGGTTTAAGCTCACTGTTGTGGTTGAGCTCGAATTGCAAATCGTATAGCGGTGATTCCGCCTGGTCGAGCAGGATCAGCTTAGCAGGCTTATAGGTGATGACCTGGCGTACCAGTCCTGAGCCGATGCTCCCTGCAGCACCTGTAATCAGCACCACTTTCCCTTCAAGTTCCCTGATTACATGATCGACCCCCAAGCGGATGGGTGGGCGCTCCAGCAATTCCTCAATGCGTGCACGCCTGAGCTGAGAGGTGCTCAGCTTGCCATTGATCCAGTCGCGTACCGGGGGCATGACCTTGATCTCCAACTGGAATTCCAGGCCCTTCTCGATCAGGTCTTTGCGGCGGTCTATGCTGATGTTCTGCACCGCAATGATCAGCTGGTCGGCCCTGCTGTCGCTGATGAAGTCATTGGTAAATACCTTTTCGGGAAACATAACGGGAATCCCGTCAAGCATCTTATGGGTTTTGCCCGAATTGTCATCCACAAAGGCCACCACCTGGTAGTCGGTCTGGTGGTCCTGCATGAGCGCACTGCGGGTAACCATTCCGGCGCTCCCTGCCCCGAAAATGATGACCCGCCGTTTCATCTTGATGTTAGCCCTAACCAGGCGGTGAAACACCGTCTTTACGATCAGCCTGACCCCGGTGAGCATGAAAAACGACAGCAAAAAGTGGATCAGCAAAACGGCATAACGGGGAATAAAAGGAGAGGGCCGGTGAAAGAGATCAGACAGGGCAGCAATAAAAACAAGGCTTAGGAAGGCAACCCCCAAGGCCTGAAACACACGGGCAATTTCGTGAAGACCGGTATGGCGAATGATCCCGGAATAGGACCGGAATACATACATGAAAACAAAATATACAAGGAGGGCAACAGCGGCCTTTACCGAAACCACATCCAAAGGAAACTCGGCCAGTTTAAAGTTAAGCCGGATGGCATAGGCCAGGAAAAACAGGATATAAATGGATAGGATATCAAAAATCAACACATACCATCGGGGTAAAAACCGATTGTAATAACGGCGGTAGAGCTTCATCAAAAACTTATACAACCGGGTATTTCTGGCCTTCATAAGATCCGTTTGGGGAGGATATAAATGTTTCCTGTGGTAATTCATGCAAATTTAAGCGAAAAAGTGAAATTACCCTTAATAAAAATGCAGAGGTCTGTCGTGAAATTTAAGAACCATTTTCTTTTATCAACAAAAAAAGCCTGCAAATCATCGCTGTATCATGCTTCTCAATGATAAGCGATTATTTTAATCCGAACAGGTTTTTCAGCACCAGGCGAATGCGCTCCCTTTCCTGTTCAGTCATATTGGACCCTGAAGGCAGGCACAGCCCTTTTTTGAAAAGTGTTTCTGCCACCCTTCCCCCGAAGTAGGGATGGTTTTCAAACACCGGCTGAAGGTGCATGGGTTTCCAAAGGGGGCGCGATTCGATGTTCTCCTTCTCAAAAGCCAGACGAATCGTCTCAGGGGTGATGCCTCCCGTTTTTTGCGGGTCCACCAGCAAGGTGGTGAGCCAGCGGTTGGAGAAAAAGCCCTCCGGTTCCATGAGGAATTCAACACCTGCAATGCCTCCAATGAGATCATGATAAAACTCAAAATTACTCCTTCGCTGAGCAAGCCTGTCCTGCAGCACCAGCATTTGCCCGCGTCCAATGCCTGCCAGCACATTGCTCATGCGGTAGTTATAACCTATTTGGCTGTGCTGGTAATGCGGGGCAGGGTCGCGTGCCTGGGTGGCCAGGAAACGGGCTTTTTGGATCAGGGCCTCGTCAGCAGAAAGCAGTGCACCGCCCCCGCTGGTGGTGATGATCTTATTGCCATTAAAACTCAGCACGCCCAGCTTGCCAAAGCTGCCACACCTGCGGCCCTTGATTTCCGAGCCCAGGGCTTCGGCAGCATCCTCCACTATGGGTACTTCGTATTGCCCGGCCAACTGCATGATCTCTTCCATTCTGGCAGGCATGCCATAGAGGTGGACGGGGATGATGGCTTTTGGCTTTTTGCCTTTTGCGGTTAGCTCTTTCAGCGCCTGTTTCAGGGCGTCGGGGCACATATTCCAGGTGTCGGGCTCACTGTCGATGAACACAGGTATTGCACCCTGGTAGGCGATGGGGTTTGCACTGGCCGAAAAGGTCAGGCTTTGACAAATAACATGATCGCCGGGCTTAACGCCCAGCAGGATCAGCGAGAGGTGGATCGCGGCAGTGCCGCTGCTGAGGGCCGCCGCATGGGCTGAGCCTGTGTATTCCTGCAGGTCGCGCTCAAAACCATCCACATTGGGCCCCAGGGGCGCTACCCAGTTGGTGTCGAAGGCTTCCTTTACAAAATCCTGTTCGCGGCCTCCCATGTGGGGGGAGGATAGATAAAGGCGGGGAGGGTGAGGTTTCAAAATATGACTATAAAGTTTTAACCGGAAAAACAGTTTGTTAAGTATACAACAATTTTAACAGAATACAAAATCACATAAAATGCCGGGGCGAATTTCTTTTATGGATGATTAGCATGCAATTCCAGAAAACCTGGGGCCGGATGTCCGTCTTGAATTCAGGAAGAATCGGGATGCCTTTTTCCGGGTTCACGGGCTTTTTTCAGGGCATGGGCCATAGCCAGGAAGGTCAGGACTCCCAGGCCGTTTCCCGTTGGGGTATCGTGGGGTTTTTGGTCGCCCGGCAAGCCATGCCCCGGTGGATGATGAGGCGGCGGCCCGGGCTGCCCGCCGGTGAAAGATGGGAAAGCACATAAAAGACTGAAGAGCAACAGGACGGTTAGCCTGGTTTTCAAGCTGAAAATCATTTTTCCTTTTTTCCTGCTTAAACGGGCCAGCGATTTTTTCATATCACGAAGATCTTTTTGGAAACAGTCCACCGCTTAGCCCTTAACCTGACAATATAAAGGCCTGCTTCCAGGTCAAGGCTGATGGAATGCTGCCGCCCTTCAGACAGTGGTTTTGCCAATAGCCGTCTGCCGCCGGGGTCAAAGACCTCCAGGGTTCTTCCATTTTCTTC
>JAAYLH010000129.1 GCA_012521995.1 Bacteroidales bacterium
CAAAGATTGATTTCAGATTTCAGATTAACGATTAACGATTAACCCAGCCTGCCCTCCTTCGACGGGTAAACCGGCTGGCAGGGATTTTTGATTTCAGATTTCAGGGCAATAAAATTATTCCTAAAATCCCAGAATAAGGTGTTTTAATTTCTGCTTCATTTCAAGAACACCGATGTTTTTTGGGCGGGTGATCTTGGTGATGCTGACCTGTTTGGTGATCTCCAGGAGTTGCTGCAAATAGCGCTTCTCGCTCTCGGGCATGGCAGGGAGGTATTCCCAGCGGTAGATCTCGTTGCGCAGGGCTGTGAAGGCCTCTATTCCGTCCAGGGGGGTGTGGCTGAGGCTGCCTTCCTCGCTTACCCCGATCACGAACACCTGCTGCAGGGGCCTGCTTTGTTGGGCACCCTTTTCCATCGGGAAGTAGTATTTGCTTTCGCCTTCCCAGATGGGCACCAGGCCTTGTTCATCCCGTTCGAGCTGTGCCAGGCAGTCGCGCCACAACTTGATGCGGTCGGAGAGGGGCAGGATGTGCGGTTGTCCATTCTCAAACACCAGGGGGGTCACGTCATCCGTCAGAAACTCCGCCCCGTCCAGGCAAAAGGCCGCCGTAAGCGAGGATTTCCCGGCGCCCGACTCCCCGCAGAGCATCACCGTCCGGCCTTGTTCCGTGAAGCTGCTGCCGTGCAGGGGCAGGATGCCGCGCTGGTGCAGGATGGCGCCATACACCGAACCGTTGAGGTACAGCTCCACCGAGGCCCGGCTGGCGCCTGCCTCAGGGGCATATTCCACCTCATTACCGTTGCAGGCATAAAAGGCCCCCACGCCTTCCACCACCATGGCAAACGCCTGCTGGTTCATCTGCCAAAAGCTATCAGCATACAAGGGATTTGCGACCCGGCGGGGAGCATCCACCCGGCGCAGGGTGACATCGGAAAGAGGGAAAACAGGGTTCAAAGTTTAAAATTTAAGGTTCAAGGTTCAAAGTTCAAGGTTTCGGTCCACACTTCCTGTTTTGGGGCTGAATATTTTGTTGATTGGGCAGGTTTTTTTTCTCCCTAAATGGACCCAAAATTGGCCATTGGCTCTTAGTTTTTGGAAGTAAAAATGGGCCTTTTTCCCTTTCCTCTGAAGTCTCTTAAGTCCCTTAATTCTCTAAAGTCTCTCAAGTCGCGCCCTCGCCTCCTCGCCTCCTCGCTTCTTACTTTTTACTTCTTACTTCTTCCTGCCCTGCGTCTGCCCATTGATGAAAAGGAATGGCCTGGATGGTTTTGCCTTCCACCTCAAAAGCATCGGATTGATCAAGGGTTATTATCTTTCCCTGACTTATGCCCAGTGAATTCATTGCGTATGCCAGTCCTTTGACCTCACGGTCCAGATTGTCCTGGTTCAGTTGCAGGCATACCTGGTAAAGGGCTGTTGGTTTTCCCTTGTCGACCACTACAAAATCGCATTCGCGTTCGTCAGAGAAATAAAAGATCTCACGACTTTTACGCCTTAGTTCCAGGAATACAAGGTTTTCGAGCATCCTTCCCAGGTCATCGCTGAACGAAAGGCTGTTTACCTTTACCAGGCCGGTGTCGATGGCATATACCTTTTTGGGGTTTACGATGCTCACTTTTTGTGAGAAGCTGAATTTGGGAACATAAAAAAACAAGTAGGCATCGGCGAAGAAAGACAGGTAATCCATGATGCTGGCGGAGGACCCGATGGCGAACATTTTGCGCAGGCTGTTTCCGCTCAC
>JAAYLH010000130.1 GCA_012521995.1 Bacteroidales bacterium
GGAAACTGAGCCTCACTAAGTCAGGAGAGAAGATCCTCTCCGATAACGAAAAGCTTCTGCGAACCCTTTTTAAGCATTTTGCCGAAAAATTCAACTGGCCCTATTTTGATGGGTATGGCCAGCATGGTGTCGGTCAAATGGGTTATGGTTTTTCATTGATCCTGCTGGGGAAATATGGCGCGGTTAAACGAAAGGACCACTTCTATGCCGAAAAATATTTCAGGGCTTATCCCATGTTGCTCGGACACTTTCAGGCCCGGCCCTATTCGAGCGGTGAAGACCAGGCTTACCGGTGTTATTCCATTCGCACCTTCGACCGCTTCCTCGATTACCTTGGACTCATCAAAATTGAAAGCACCGGCCCGCGCTATGATGCCACTAAACTTATCGCCAAAACCCCTTTGTTCGATAAGCTGTTCCTGGTGCAACCCCCGGGAGCAAACGCCCCGAATTAAAAATCCGATACTATTAAAACACTGATAGTCAAATGTCTGTCTATTTTTCTACCTTTTAAAACCCTACCATCGACCTGCCATGCTCGTGCCCGGCAAGGCCCTATCCGAACCCGGCACGAGGCTTATACGAGGATGGTACGAGCGTGGTATTACCCGCTTGGAAAAATGATAGATGAATGAATGGAAATTTCTAATTAAAAATCAAATTAATTTTCAATTAAAAAAATATTTACTTGGCCTGTGTTTAATCTGAAATACAGATTGAACTGAGCCGTCCTTTGCCTGGACCGTGTCGTTGGGCATTCAGCACCCCGGTATGATTGAATACGGTTGGAAAGCGCTTTAATTGCTGACCAAGGCCAAGTTGAAATATATTTATAAAATCCCTATTTTTGAAAAAATTTTGTACATCCTAAAGTCAGGGGAACCTTGCATTATGAGAACAATCGGAATCCTGTTATTCGACGATGTGGAACTGCTTGATTTTGCGGGGCCCTATGAGGTTTTTTCGGTGGCCAATGAGCTGAATGATTTAAGGCTGTTTAACATTTTCACCATTTCAGAGACAGGTCTGGCCATCCGGTCGGTGCATGGGATGAAGGTATTGCCCGATTACTCCATTCATAACTGCCCTTCCATTGATATTCTGGTGATACCCGGAGGGGAGGGAAGCAGGAAAGTGATTGGTAATGAGGGGTTGATGGAGTGGATTCAGGCCACTGTTGAGAAAACGGAGATTAGCTTTTCGGTTTGTTCTGGTGCCAGGGTGCTTGCAAAGCTTGGGCTGCTCGACAATAAAGCGTTTACGACCCATCACCTGGTTGTTGAAGATGTGCTGAGCCTGAGCAGGGGCGGGAAGGCAAACCCCGGTAAACGCTTTGTTGACAACGGCAGAATCATGACTTCTGCAGGGATCAGCGCGGGGATTGACCTTGCCCTTTATGTTGTTGAAAAGCTACACGGCAGGCTCGTGAAAGAAAACACCAGTGCATATATGGAATATGATTGATATGAGCGAAGGCTCCTTGTAAAGGGCTGGGCCATGCGAATCCATTTTGGCTTTCCTAAAACCCCTGATTTTTTTTACCTTTAAACCTTATTTTTGTGCAGGGCTGGTTTACCCGGCACTTTTGTGTTTAAAACATTGAAAACGATATAACTATGCGAAAGAAAATTGTAGCAGGCAATTGGAAGATGAACCTGGACCTGGAAGGCGGGCGTAAGCTGGCCACCGGGATTTGTGAAAAGATCAGTGAAAACCCATTGGAAACTTTGCCGGGCAAACCTGAGGTGGTGTTTTTTCCGCCCTATGTGTTTCTGACCGAGGTAGTGAAGGCCGCTGAGGGCACCTCCGGGGTTTCTGCCGGCTCGCAAAACATCCATCAGCTTGAGAAAGGTGCCTATACGGGTGAAGTGGCAGCCCCCATGGTGAAGTCGTGCGGGGCCACCCATACCCTGGTCGGCCACAGCGAGCGACGGGCATATTTCCACGAGGATAATGCCCTGCTGGCAAAGAAAGTGGAGCAGGCCCTGAATCACGGATTGATTCCGGTATACTGCTGCGGGGAAGTGCTGCCCGAGCGTGAGGCAGGCAAGCACTTTGAGGTGGTGAAGGAACAGATCGTCAATGGTTTGTTCTGGCTTAAGCAGGAAGCCTTCGAAAAGGTGATCATCGCCTATGAGCCTGTCTGGGCCATTGGAACCGGGGTCACTGCCTCGCCTGAGCAGGCCCAGGAGATGCACGCCTTCATCAGGAAGGTAGTAGGCGAAAAATACGGACTGCAAACCGCAGAGCATGTATCTATTCTGTATGGCGGAAGCTGCAATGCCCAAAATGCCCGTGAACTCTTCTCTCAGCCCGATGTGGATGGTGGACTCATTGGCGGGGCTTCGCTAAAAGCGCCTGATTTCCTTGCGATCATTCAATCATTTTAAACAACGGAATATGAGCAGCCTCGACTATGTGGAACTGAGCTGCACGCTGGACCCCGTGCAGCCCTGGAGCGATATCTTCATTGCCGCCCTGGCCGACATTGGCTTTGAGAGCTTTGAGGAAAACGAAAAAGGCTTCAAGGCCTACATCAGCGCTCACGACTTCCGGGAAGAAGACCTGGCAGATGCCCTGGATGCAGGAGATGCTGACCCAAAACCACGGTTGGAGTATGCGGTGAAGCACATCGACGGGCAGAATTGGAACCAGGTGTGGGAAAGCAATTTTGAGCCGGTGCTGATCGGCAATGCCTGTTATGTGCGGGCGCCTTTCCACCCCTCAAAACCGGGGGTGGAGATGGAGTTTGTAATTGAGCCCAAGATGTCGTTTGGCACAGGTCACCACGAGACCACCTCGCTGATGGCTGAATGGCTGCTGGAGGAAGATGTGACAGGGAAAGCCGTGCTCGATATGGGATGCGGCACGGGCCTGCTGGCCATAATGGCGGCCCGCAAGGGAGCGGAACCGGTACTGGCCATCGACAACTATATTTATGCCTACGAGAATACAATTGAGAATGCTGAACGCAACAACACTCCATGGATTCGCGTTTTACATGGCGATGCCTCCTTGTTGGGTGCCGAAAGCTTTGACGTGATCCTTGCCAACATCACCAAAAACGTGTTGTTGCAAGACATGGAGACGTACGTATCGGTGCTGAATGAGGGGGGCGTCCTGTTGCTCAGCGGTTTCCTGGAGAAGGACCGAAAAGATATGATTGCTGCCGTGGAGGGTTTGGGATTGTCCTATTCGGGGGAGAAGAAGAAAAAAGACTGGCTGGCACTGAGGTTTCAGAAATAAAGTCTTGCGCAAAAGAATTGGCCTATGATCCGAAGTATCTTTTCAGGCTTGCTGCTGCTGGCCGTGATGACGGTTGCTGCACAGGAACCTATTGGCGAGGGGGAGCCCAATCCATTTCCGCCCGGGATCAGGGAGGCCTTCAGTACATTGGACCGAAGCCTGAGGCCCACGGCAGATGCCCTGGCCGACAGCGTACAGGGAGTATGGGATGGGGGTGGTTTCACCAAATCACAGAAGGATACCATTACGCGTGCTGTTGAAAAACTCCTGGGAGGCCGTTATGCCCCCTGGCCCGATTTGGGCAATTACCTGGAGATCGTTCTCCATATTTATTCGCGCAGCGACGCAGGGCAGGTGTTTGAGCGCTGGCATGAGGCCCTGGCCCATTTTATGCAGACCCAAACCCCCAGCCGCACAGCCGAATTCATGCTGCGATCAAAACAACTCTTCCTGGAAAACATCCTGTTTCAGTCGAGTGCCTTACGATGGCTTGTGCGTGGCGGAAGCTATTCCTTTGACTTTGTAAACCAGGAGCCCCTTGTAGACGTGAGGGATGCCAACCTGGTGTGCCTGGCCTATACGGACAGCAGCGTAATATACAGAACCAGCGGGCAGGCAAGCCTTGGTGCCAATTCCTGGAAAGGGCAGGGCGGAAAGTTCACTTGGCAGCGTACCTTGCTTGACCCCGGGAAGGTGTATGCTGAACTGAAGAACCTGAACCTTGACCTTACCAAGGCGATTTTTGAAGCCGATTCGGTGACGTTTTATCACCTGGATTTCTTTGATAAGCCCCTGCAGGGCAGGATCAGGGAACGGGTGGTGGCTGAGTTCACTCCTGAAGATGCCAATTTCCCTGTCTTTGAGTCATATCAACGTGAGCACCAGATCCGTGATGTCTTCCCGGGTATTCATTACACGGGAGGCTTCACCATGCAGGGCGCCAGGGTGGAAGGGGCCAGTGCTTCTGATGAGTATGCCCTTGTGGAGGTGTATCGCGGGGATACCCTGGCCATTGTTTCACGGGCCAAAAATTTTGTGATCCGTCCCGACCGACTCCTTTCTGATCGTGCATCCTTTACGCTTATCCTGGGCAGAGACTCGGTCTTTCATCCCAACCTGGCCATCCGATACCTGCACGGCCAGCGTGAGTTATCCGCCATGCGCGATGAGCGTGGTTTCTCCCGGGCGCCGTTTTTCGACACCTACCACCGGCTTGATATGTATTGCGAGGCTCTTTACTGGAATCTCGATTCGGCCACTGCCACCTTCCAGATGATCAAAGGGGTGGGGCAGCCCAGGGAGGCTTTGTTTGAGTCGCACGACTTTTTTAGCCAGGCGCGCTACGACCGCGCAAAAGGCATTGATGACATTCACCCCCTTTCCAGGCTTTCAGGCTATGCCCGGGCCGTTCAAACCCCTGAGTTCTACCTTGTGGAGTTCAGCCGCTTTATCCGCAGAGATGCAGCTTCCGTTCGCCAGGACTTGCTGAATCTTTCCTTTCAGGGATTCATACAGTATGACAATGAGGACGACCGCATCACAATCAACGAGCGGCTGTATCATTATATCCTGTCGAACGCCCAGCTGAAGGATTACGATGTGATGCAAATCCGCTCAACGGCGCCGGTCAACGCCAGGTTGAACATCAGCACCTATGAACTCGAGTTGATGGGCATTGAGCGCATTCCCCTGAGTACGGCAAAAAATGTGGTCATCTATCCCGATGAGAAAAAGGTGATCATGCAAGCTAACCGCAACATGGCATTCGATGGCCGGGTGGAATCAGGCCTGTTTAACTTTTATGGAAAAGAGTTTTTCTTTGAATACGATCCCTTTAAGATCACCCTTGAAAACTCCGATTCACTAAGTTTCAGCGTAAGGGCTTTTAAACCTGACAGCCGTGGCCGCTTTGAGCTGGTCAAGGTGAAAAACGTCCTTGAATCTATCAACGGAGAATTGCTTGTCGATCATCCTTCCAATAAATCGGGCCTGAGGGGTTTTGAGGGATATCCATCCTTTACCAGCATCAACGAATCGTTTGTGTATTACGACAGTGAGGGGCTGTATGATGGCGCCTACCAGCGCGACAGCACCTATTTCAAGATTTTGCCTTTTACAATTGAAAACCTTGATAAGGCCTCCACTGACAACATCGCCTTCGGCGGGGTGTTCGTGTCCAATGGCATTCTTCCCGAGATTGAGGATTACCTGACGGTACAGCACGATTATACCCTGGGCTTCAATACCGAAACGGCAGCAGGTGGGATTCCGGTCTATGCTGGAAAAGCCAATTATACAGGCCCCCTCTCCATGAGCAGTGAAGGCTTGGTGGCCAGCGGCAGGCTCGATTACCTGAGTTCGGTGGCGGAGGCCGAGAAACTGGTGCTTTTGCCTGAACAGGCCGTGGGTACGGTGCGTAACTTTGAACTGGAAGGAGGAGGTGAAGCCGATTATCCTGCCATTCATGCCGAACAAGCGACAATTACTTTTGTGCCGGGCGATAACAGCATGCAGGTCACTAATTCCGAAGAGGCCATTTCTTTGTATGACGGGAAGGCCGGCTTCAGGGGCGATATCAAACTGACCCCGGCAGGTCTTTCGGGAACTGGCCAACTGGATGTGCAGCAAGCAAGCATACGCGCAGGCGACTTTGTCTTCAGGGAAAGCAATCTCATCAGCCAGCGTTCCGACATGGAAGTAGTCGCCCCCACGGGGAAGCAGGCTTTTGTACACGAAGACTTCTCGGCTGCCGTTGACATGGAAAACCTGACGGGAACCTTCAGCCCCGTAGACGAGAATGCCAACATCAGCTTCCCCGCCATTAACCTTTTTGCCGAAAACTATGATTATGACTGGGATATTGAGGCCGGCCTGATCGACCTGCGCTCTTCCGTAAGCCATCGCTTTCCCGACTACGGGAAGATGAGCAGAAAAGAGTTGATGAAACTCGACTTCTCAGGCCATGAGATGGTGTTTACCGATCCCGTAAAAGACTCTCTGAGGTTTTATGCCCCGAAAGTGTTCCTCGAATTAGAGAATTATAACCTGAATGCTGAAGGGGTGCCCTTACTGAGGATTGCCGATGCAGCCATTTTCCCCGATAACGGGGTCTTGATCGTGGATGCAGGCGGGGTGATGCGGCCCCTGGAAAATGCCGTAATAGTGGCCAATACCGAAACCCAGCATCATACCTTTTATGATGCCAGGGTTGAGATCTCATCCAGTAAGGAATATCAGGCCAGTGGCACCTATGATTACCGGGATCAGGACGGTAAGGTCTCCCCCCTTCTGTTTGGAGATATTGACGTAAGCCCCGAGGGGATAACCATGGCCAGGTCTTCCCTGCCCGATACCCTGGACTTTTTCCTGGGCCCGCGCTTTGCTTTTATGGGGGATGTCAGGGTGCAGGCCAATGAGGCTTTCCTGCGCTTCGACGGCTATTCGAAAATTGACCTGGGATGCCCCGGGATGGATTCCGACTGGTTTAGCTTTGAAGGCCCCATCAACCCAATGGATATCAGAATCCCTGTTGTGGCCGGGATGAGAAACCCCGACCGAAGGGATGTCAGCATTGCCCTGATGCTGGCAGGAGACTCACTCCATATTTACCCTGCCGTGTTCATGAGGCGAAATCACTACCTGGACCGTGAAATTATTTCGGCATACGGATACCTGATGTTTGATGAATCAACAGGAGAATACCTTGTCAGCGATCAGGAGAAACTGGATAATCGCAGCCTGCATCATAATCTGCTCAGGATTAGCGTAAGGAATTGCAACATTCAGGGAGAAGGCCTTGTTGACCTGGGCGTGGATCTGGGGCAGTTTAAAATGGAAAACTACGGGACTGTTCAATACAATTACCAGACTGAAACCACTGATCTGGAGCTGATCATGGGGCTGGACTTCTTCTTTGATGAACGGGTTCTTGTGCCTATGTTCACCAGTGTGGATGTCCCCGACAACAAGCCCTTGAACCTCAACAGTCAAAAATTCCGCAAATACCTGGAGAAACACCAGGGGCCCGAGCAAACCGACCTGTCTTTAAGCGAATACCTAAGTCAGGGCAGGTTCAACAAACTGCCCGAGCCGCTGAAACGGCCCATCATGCTGGGAGATGTCAGGTTGCGATGGAACCAGCCCAGCCGTTCCTTTGTCTCTTATGGACCCATCGGGCTGATCAACCTGTATGAAAACCAGGTGCTCAGGCAACTCAATGCCCATATGGAGGTCAGGAGGTCGAGGGGTGGGGATACCTTTACCCTGCTGGTCCGGTCAAGTGAAAGCGGGGATGCGGGGATAGGCCGTGAATGGTATTTCTTCAACATGAACAACAACCAGTTGAAAGCCTTGTCCTCGGTGGCTGAGTTTAATGAGGCCATCAGCAAACTTCGCAGCCGACAGCGACAAAAAGATGGCGGACCCAATGAGCCACCATATTCTTTCACCTTGGAAGCGGAAAGACGTCCCTATGATTTCTTCCATTTTATCAGACAAATAAATTTGAATTAAAATAAATCTTTATGGAGTTTCATTGGGGGATGGTTTTGTGCCTTGCAGGGGCTTATCTTCTGGGATCAATTCCCACTTCGGTATGGATGGGCAAGGCCTTGTTTGGCATTGATGTCAGGGAACATGGCAGTGGAAACGCCGGAGCCACGAATGCCTTGCGGGTGCTGGGCACAAAAACGGGGGTAAGCGTTCTGCTGCTCGACGCCCTCAAGGGGGTGGCTGCCGTTTCCCTGGGCTGGTTGGTGAAGGATTATTTCTCAAGCCCTGACATGTTCAGCGTATTTCAGCTTTTGCTTGGACTCTTTGCCTTGCTGGGCCACGTGTTTCCCCTCTTTGCAAATTTCAGGGGCGGGAAAGGGATAGCTACCCTGGCAGGGGTTGGTACCATTCTTTTCCCGCTAGCCATACTGATCTGCCTGGTCGTGTTCCTGGCCTTTTTCCTGCCCACCCGGTTTGTCTCGTTGGGCTCGATCATGGCTTCCCTGGTCTTCCCTGTGGCTGTGATTTGGATTACTGGCCCTGCAACCCTCCCCGAACTCATTTTCTCGCTAATGGTGGCCTTATTTGTACCTTTGACCCATCGAAAAAACATTCAGCGCCTCATTAAGGGGACTGAAAACAAGATCAAATTCGAAAAACATAATCAGCAGCGGCGATCATAATTTCTTAATTTTGTTTATCAGGTAATTTTTTCATCACTCATGGTTAAGGAAAAAACCCGATCTGCAGGCAAGGAGAAACACCGCTCCACAGAAAAAAAGGATCTTGTTGTTCATAACGATGATTTCAATACCTTTGAGTTTGTGATTCAAACCCTGATTGAGGTATGCAATCATGAGCCTGAGCAAGCCGAGCAATGTACCCTGATCATCCATTACAAAGGCAAATGCGTGGTCAGGACAGGCGATTACCAAACCCTTGAGCCGATGTACCGTGAAATACTGAAGCGGGGATTAACCGCAACAATTGAATAAAATGGCAAATTTGAATAAAATAAAGTTCCTTTCTCTTTTTATACTGACCCTAACCGTGATCCTGGTGATGGGCTCCTGTTCTTCAGTACCTCTTACAGGGAGACGGCAGATGAGCTTTCTTCCGGAGGGAATGCTTGTCAATATGGCGCTTACCAATTACCAGGAATTTATTACCGCCAATCCGACCCTTCCTGCTTCCGATCAGCGGGTGCAGGCGGTCAGGCGTGTGGGCAACCGCATCTCGAAGGCCGTAAACCAATACCTTACTGAAAGCGGGGAAGGCGATCGGGTGAGTAACTTTCAGTGGGAGTTCAACGTGGTACACGATGAGTCGGTCAACGCCTGGGCTATGCCTGGGGGAAAGATCATGTTTTATACAGGGATTTTCCCTGTTACCCAGAACGATGAAGGTATCGCTGTTGTCATGGCTCATGAGATAGCCCATGCCGTGGCCAAACACGGCAACGAGCGGATGAGCCAGCAGCTCTTGCTTACCCTTGGGGCCGTAAGCCTGGATGCCGCCATGAGTCAACGGCCTGAAGCCACACGCGACATCTTTTTGATGACCTATGGGGTGGGCAGTCAGCTTGGCACCCTTGCCTACAGCCGCAAACATGAATACGAAGCGGATAAGCTGGGCATGATCTTCATGGCCATGGCTGGATACAACCCCGCAGGAACGGTGACATTCTGGGAACGGATGCAAACTTCGGCCACAGGAGCCGAACCCCCGCAGTTTCTGAGCACCCACCCCAGCAGCTCTGCCAGGATTAAGGCTGCCCGCGATTTTATCCCTGAAGCAATGAGTTATTATTCATCTCAATAATGTAAAAAATGTCGTGGTTAGTGATTTTAGGATTGATTCTCGTGGGAATCATTTTTCTCCTGCTTGAAATACTGGTAGTACCGGGAACGACGGTGGTTGGCCTGATAGGAGCAGGGATGCTTGTTGGGGCCGTTGTGACCGCTTTCAGTACTTTTGGAGTTACGGCAGGGGTCCTTACCCTGGTGGGGAGCCTGCTCATCAGCGTGCTGGCCATTGTGCTTGCCCTGAAGTCAAATACCTGGCGAAAGGCTATGCTCAACACCGAAATCGATGGGCGGGTCAATGTGGTTGAACCCGACAAAATCCTCGTGGGTGATGAAGGAATGGCCATTACACGCCTGAATCCTATGGGGAAAGCCTTGTTCAGGGATGAGTTCTTTGAGGTCACTTCAAAGTCCAACCTGATCGCAGAAAACACCCCCATCGTGGTGGTAAAGGTGGATGGAAATAAAATTATTGTTAAACCAAAACCATAACTTAACATGGACAACACTGCTGTAATTATTGTCATTGCCTTGGTCAGTATTCTTGGCCTGTGGCTGATCTTTTACTTTATTCCCGTAGGACTCTGGTTCTCGGCCCTGGTGTCAGGGGTGAGGATCAGCTTGCTCCAGCTTGTGTTGATGCGCTGGAGGAAGATTCCACCTGCAGTCATTGTCAACAACCTGATCAGTGCCACCAAGGCTGGTCTTAAGCTCAACAGGGATGACCTGGAAGCCCACTTTCTTGCAGGTGGTCGGGTGAAGGCTGTAGTAAATGCCCTGATCAGTGCCGATAAGGCGAATATACCGCTGGATTTCAAAACGGCCACAGCCATCGACCTTGCAGGTCGCGACGTGCTCGAGGCTGTCCAGATGTCGGTTAAGCCAAAGGTGATCAACACACCTCCTGTGGCTGCTGTTGCCAAGGATGGTATCCAGCTTATCGCCAAAGCGAGGGTTACCCTGCGTGCCAACATCAAGCAACTGGTTGGTGGTGCCGGTGAAGAAACCATCCTTGCCCGCGTGGGCGAAGGTATTGTTACCTCCATTGGTTCGGCCAACAACCACAAACAGGTGCTCGAGAATCCTGACAGCATCTCGAAGGTGGTGCTTTCAAAGGGTTTGGACTCAGGCACCGCCTATGAGATCCTTTCCATCGATATTGCCGATATTGACGTGGGTAAGAATATCGGGGCCATGCTCCAGATAGACCAAGCCAATGCCGATAAGAACATCGCCCAGGCCAAGGCTGAAGAGCGCCGTGCCATGGCTGTTGCCCTTGAGCAGGAAATGAAAGCCAAGGCCCAGGAAGCAAGGGCCAAGGTGATTGAAGCCGAAGCCGAGATTCCCAAGGCTATCTCCGATGCCTTCCGCAGCGGCAACCTGGGTATTATGGATTACTACCGTATGGAAAACATCAAGGCCGACACTACCATGCGCGACCAGATCGCAAAACCGGGTGGCGGTACCAGTAAAGGGAAAGGCGGGGATTCACCCCTGAAATAAGTTCTTTCCTGTTTCAAAATAAAGGCTGTCTCACAAAATTGAGGCAGCCTTTATTTTTTGATCCCTTTCAGGGGATTCCTTTTCCATAAAAACGGCCTCCGGCAAATATTCCTGCAAAATATTTTGCAGGTCCCTGCCGGGTATTGGCGCCTGGCAGAGGTGTATCTTGTTCATTGATACAACGTATCTGAGACGAATATATAACGTACTTAAGACGTACTTTAAACGTATTTTGTACGTCTGAAGTACGTCTTAGGTACGTCTAAGGTACGTCTAAGGTACGTCTGAAGTATGAGGTTGAAAAAAAGCAGGAATGGTTTTGGCGAAAAGGGGGCAGTTCAGAAAAGTGGGTCAGGGCCCTTGAGCCGGAGGGGTTCGGGCTAAGTAAAAAAATGACACCCAAAAAGAAGGGGCTGAAGAAATCAGGGGGCGGGAAAGAGGTACAATCTCCTGATGAAAAAGTGGCCCCGGTTTTGTCAATCGGAGAATGCCAGCAGGGGGATGTTGCAGTGATAGGCGAATTTTTTGGTCAGGCTTCGGTGGAAGAGCCTTTCGAAAAGCTGGCGTTTTCGGTTTACCAGGGCGATCATTCCAACCTGGTTTTCGCTGAGGAATATGTTGAGGGCTTCCTGCACATCTTCGTGCTCAAGCAAAACGAACTCTATATTGGGGTAAGGATTTTGCTCACGGGTTTTTTCCTCAAACCAGTCAAACATCTGGTTTTCTTCAAGTGAGCCTTCGCTGGTCTTGACATGAATGACGCTGACCTTTGCATTTAGTTTGCCGGCCATCTTGGTGAGGACTTCCATAGAGGCAAAGTCGGCTTCAGTAAAGTCGGTGGCAAAGGCGATGTGGTCGATGGGCTTAAAGGGTGCTTTCTCAGGGATTGCTAAAACGGCGGTTTTTCCTGAGCTGATGACATCCCAGGTGGTGGTGGCGATGAAGAATTCGCCTTTGGAGGCGCTGCCGCGGGTTCCCATAATAATCAGGTCGATGTTATTCTCCATCGCGTAGTCGTTGATACCGTCGCTAACGAAATCGCTTCTTTGGGCAATGGTGCACCCATAGGCGAGGTGCCCATGGCAGATGGTGTCGCGAAAAGCTTGCAGGTGTTTCTCGTTTTCTTTCTCGATTTGCTGCACCTCTTCCATCGAGAGGGTTTTTCCGGGGAAGCCCGGGGAGTATAGGGGTGGATAGACGGAAGCGGGAGGGAGGCTGTAGATATGCAGGATGGTTATATGGGCCTCAAAAAGCCTGGATAACTCAACAGCGTAATTGCCTGCGTTTTCAGCATGTTCAGAGAAGTCGGTGGGAACCAGGATTTTTTTCATGGCAAAGGTTTTTTGCGTTGGAGGTCAGAGGTCAAAAGCCTGAAAAACGAGAATTCCTTTAAGCAAATATAATGAATTAAAGGTTCTTTTTCAAAATTCCTGAAGTATATCAGCGTTTGTTGCACTAAGTTTTAAGGCTTTTTGTTTGCAGCTTTTTTACTGTTATCTTTGTGTTTATCGTTTCACTTAAAACGAAAATCAACTTGGGCCTTCGATTGATTCAGGATTATCCTGCCTGGTTTATCTTGCTTTGTTTGCTTGCAGGCATTCTTTTTGCAGGAATATTATATTTTCGGAACCGGTCTTCAGAGTTTCCCCGAAGCGTACTGATTGGGCTATCTGTGCTGCGTTTTATGGCGGTAAGCTTCTTGGCTTTCCTGCTGCTTTCGCCTATGCTGCAACGTATGACCCGTTTTGTGGAGGAGCCCTTGCTTATTTTTTTGCAGGACAATAGCCGCTCGCTGGTTGCCGGGAAAGACTCTACCTATTACCGTGATGCCTTTTTGGAGGAAAAGCTTGGCACCCTTGACCGCCTGGACCGAAAGTTTGAGGTCAGGCAGTTTCATTTTGGGGAAGCCTTGATTGAAGGGGACAGCACGGATTACAGGGACAGGATTACCGATATCTCGGCAGCATTACAGGGGCTGGGTGATCTTTTCAGCAATCGCAATGTAGGTGCCGTGGTGATTGCCTCTGATGGGATCTACAATCGCGGAAGCAATCCTGTATTCTTATCCGAACAGTTATCATTTCCAATTTATTCTCTTGCCTTGGGCGACACCCTTCCGCGTCGCGACCTGATCCTGAAACGGGTGAATCACAACCGCCTGACATACCTGGGCAATCAATTCCCTGTGGAGGTGGAGGTAGAGGCCCGGCAATTGTCAGGCAGGAGCAGCAGGCTTACCATAAGCAAGGCGGGGGAGACGCTGTTTTCGCAAAACCTTTCGTTTACCAACGAAATGCAGCTGGAGCGCATTTTGGTTGAGCTGGAGGCAGAAGCCCCCGGAATGCAAAGGTATACGGTTGCTTTGGCGCCTGTGGAAGGGGAGATCAGCCTGGCCAACAACATCCAGGAATTTTTTATTGAGGTGATCGATAGCCGCCAAAAAGTGCTGATCCTGGCCAACAGCCCTCATCCCGACGTGGGGGCTATCAGGATGGCCCTGGAAGAGAGTGATAATTACGAGGTTTCTTCTTACCCGGCATCTGATTTCGGGGGGAGCCCCGAGGCCTACAACCTGGTGATCTTTCACCAGCTTCCTTCCCAAAGGAACCCCATGACAGACTTGCTTCAGCGGCTTGAACGCCAGGGTATTCCCGGCCTCTTTGTCCTTGGAACGCAAACCCATTTACCATTCTTCAACCAGTTGAGGACCGGCCTCACCGTCATGCCCCGATCGGGAGAACTCACTGAGGCATTGCCCTCCCTGAACAGGAACTTCCCCATATTCTCGCTGGATGAACAAATGGGATCCTGGATCAGCCAGCTGCCGCCCTTATATGCTCCCTTCGCCTCATACCAGGTCGGACAGGGCGTAAATGTAATGTTGCATCAAAAGATCGGTGTGGTGGAAACAGAGCAACCCCTGGTTTTGTTTTCAGAGAGTGGGAACAGGAAGAACGGGGTCATCACCGGTGAAGGGCTGTGGCGTTGGCGCATGCATACCTTTTCGCAGATGAAGTCGCACCAAATGTTTGATACATTTCTCTGGCGGGCGGTGCAATATCTTTCGCTTAAGGAAGACAAGAACTTTTTCAGGCTGAGTACCGATCATTTTTATTTTGAAACCGATCCTGTGGTCTTTGAGGCCGAGTTGTATAATCCAAGTTTTGAACTGGTCAATGAGCCTGCTGTTGAGCTGGTTATCATCAATGAAGAAGGGGTTGACTTCCGCTACGAGATGGGAAAGACCTCGAAGGCCTACCGTTTAAATGCAGGGGCGTTTCCGCCCGGGGAATATACGTATCAGGCCCGGACACGCTATGGGGGTGAGATGTATCAGCTTGAAGGGCAGTTCAGTGTTTCAGCGCTTAATATTGAAGGCTTGAGACACGTTGCCGACCATAATCTTCTTTTTCAGATGGCCGAGAACAGCGGCGGTGCCATGTTTGTTCCGGGACAATGGCAAGAATTGGAGGAAGCCCTATTGGCACGTGAAGATATTTTGCCTTTGATGTATTCTCAAAAGGAATTTCACGAACTGATCAACCTGAAGGCTGTTTTTGTGATCCTGTTGGTTTTGCTGGCTGCAGAGTGGTTTATTAGGAAATGGAACGGGAGTTTTTAATGATTTGTTTTGAAATACTATGAGCAATACCCTTTTGATTGTCATCCTGTTTTTCCTGTTTCTTGATTTTGCCCTTGAGCGCATCCTCGATTACCTGAATGCCGGCAGGTGGAGTAACCGTTTGCCCGATGCGCTGAAAGGCATTTACGATGAGGAGAAATACCGTAAGTCACAGGATTATTCAAGGGTAAACATGCGGTTTGGCATCCTGACCAGCACCTTTTTCTTTTTGCTGATCCTGGGGGTGCTGTTGGCCGGAGGTTTTGGCTGGCTCGATCAACTGGTGAGGCAATGGACAGAAAACCCCATTCTGATGGCTATGATTTTTTTTGCCATTATTGCCCTGGTATCCGATCTCCTGTCGACGCCCTTCGATATTTATGACACCTTTGTCATTGAAGAACGGTTTGGGTTTAACAAAACCACGCCCGGCACTTATCTGTTGGACAAGCTGAAGGGCTATTTGCTTGCGGTATTGATAGGCGGGGCGTTGATTGCCATATTTGTTTGGTTTTACCGAGTCTCGGGCAGGCTATTTTGGCTTTATGCCTGGCTGTTTTTAACCGTTTTCTCGGTATTTATGATGATGTTCTACAGCACCTTGATCGTGCCCCTCTTTAACAAGCAAACTCCGCTAGAGGATGGGCCGCTGAGGGATGCCATTGAAGGCTTTGCGCAAAAGGTGGGTTTTAAACTGGATAATATTTTCGTTATCGATGGCTCGAAAAGGAGTTCGAGGGGCAATGCCTATTTCAGCGGCCTGGGTCCACGCAAACGGATCGTGCTTTTCGACACTTTGATCCATGACCATACTACCGAGGAATTGGTGGCTGTGCTTGCCCACGAGGTAGGCCATTACAAAAAGAAGCATACCCTCAAGGGGATGATCCTTTCGGTGTTTTCTTCAGGGGTGATCCTTTATTTGCTTGGGCTTTTTATCAACAGGCCCGAATTGTCGCTTGCCCTGGGAGGAAAAGAATCCAGTTTTCATCTGGGTATCCTGGCCTTTGGCTTACTCTATACCCCTGTGACCCTCATCCTGGGGCTGCTTGGCAATCATTATTCACGAAAGTATGAGTTTGAGGCGGATGCCTATGCTGCCTGTCATTATGCCGTCGTGCCTCTTCAGGAGGCTCTAAAAAAGCTTTCAGTAAACAACCTGAGTAACCTTCGTCCGCATCCTGCCTATGTGTTCTTTCACTACTCGCATCCACCCTTAATGGAAAGGCTGGACCACCTTGAAAAACTGAAGACTCCATGATGTTCAGAAACATTCCGCTGGCAGAGAAGTTACGTCCTGCAAATCTTGAAGATTACCTGGGTCAAAAACACCTGGTAGGTGCAGGGGCTGTGCTCCGCAAAACCATTGATTCAGGAAATATCCCTTCCATGATCCTCTGGGGGCCGCCCGGGGTTGGCAAGACTACGTTGGCATTCCTTATATCACAGCATTTGTCCAGGCCCTTTTTCACCCTGAGTGCCATCAACTCGGGGGTTAAGGATGTACGGGCGGTCATTGAAAACGCCAGGGAAACGGGTGGAAATGCCATATTGTTTATTGATGAAATCCACCGCTTCAGCAAGTCGCAGCAGGACAGCCTGCTGGGTGCGGTAGAGAAGGGGATCATCGTTTTGATTGGAGCAACCACAGAGAACCCTTCCTTTGAGGTTATCTCGCCGCTTTTGTCGCGTTGCCAGGTTTATATCCTGAAAGACCTTGAGAAGGCAGACCTGCTTCAGCTTCTTGAAAAAGGGAAAGTTTTCCTGGAAAAAGAGTTGGGAAAAGAGATCAAGCTGGAGGAGACAGAAGCGCTCTTGCGGATATCAGGAGGGGATGCCCGCAAATTGCTCAATGCCCTTGAACTTACGGTGGGCGCTGAAAGCAGCCAAACCGTTAAAATCGACAATCCGTTGGTTTTGTCTGTGATTCAGCAAAACCTGGCCCTGTACGACAAGGGAGGAGAGATGCATTATGATGTCATCTCAGCCTTTATCAAGTCGGTCAGGGGGAGCGACCCCAATGCTGCGGTCTATTACCTGGCCCGTATGATAGAAGGGGGAGAGGACCCTAAATTCATCGCCAGACGTATGATCATCCTGGCCTCAGAGGATATCGGGAATGCAAACCCCAATGCTCTGCTGTTAGCCACCAGTTGTTTCCAGGCGGTGACCATGATCGGGATGCCCGAGAGCCGGATCATCCTCTCGCAGACTGCTACCTACCTGGCTTCTTCGGCTAAGAGCAATGCCTCGTATCTGGCCATTGGGAAGGCGCAGGAAATGATCAGAAAAATCGGCGACCTTCCCGTGCCTGTTGCCTTACGTAACACGCCGACAAAACTTATGAAGGAGATTGGCTATGGGCAGGGTTATCAGTATGCCCATGACTTTGACCAGAACTTTGCGGATATGGAGTTTCTGCCTGATAAGATCAAAGGCACACGTTTTTACAATCCCGGCAACAATCCAAGGGAGAATGAGCTCCGCGCAAGGCTCAGGGCGCTGTGGAAGAAGAAATATGGTTATTAGCATTTGTGATTTGAATCAGTGCCTTTCCTCTTTGGGAGATGCCTGGTTCTCGTCTTTCAACAGGAGAAAAGAATATGATCAGTAATCGTGAAATGTTTTACCGTTTTTTGGGACAGACCTCATCTTTCCCGCTTGGGGTTGAGATAGAGCGTGCTGAAGGCGTTTATATGCACGGGCCTGAAGGGAAACCATACCTGGACCTGATCAGTGGCATTTCGGTCAGCAGCATTGGCCACAGGCACTCCAGGGTGGTTCAGGCAATAAAGGATCAGGCGGACCATTATCTGCACCTGATGGTTTACGGTGAGTTGGTGCAATCGCCACAGGTGAATCTGGCAGAGCTGCTTGTAAGGCATCTCCCGAAGCCCCTCAACAATGTGTTCCTCGTTAACTCAGGCAGCGAGGCCGTGGAAGGAGCGCTGAAGCTTGCCAAGCGATACACGGGGAGGACTGAAGTGGTCAGTTTTCGGAATGCCTACCACGGGAGTACCCTGGGCTCGCTAAGCATTATGGGTAATGAAACCATGAAGAAGTCGTTCAGGCCCCTGATTCCTGATGTCAGGATTTTGGAGTACAACAACATTCAGGCTCTTGAGGCCGTTTCCGGTCGAACCGCCTGTGTAATTGCCGAGACCATCCAGGGAGAGGCGGGTGCCATGGCTCCCTCTGAAGGTTTTATGAAGGCTTTAAGGAAACGCTGCGATGAAACTGGGGCCTTGCTTATTCTTGATGAGATCCAGGCAGGCCTGGGCAGGACAGGCAAGCTTTGGGGCTTTGAACATTTTGGGATTATTCCTGATGTCCTTTTGCTTGCTAAGGCCCTAGGAGGCGGGATGCCCATCGGGGCCTTTATTGCGCCGGCTGAGATCATGCAAAGCCTGACCCATACGCCCGTGCTGGGACACATCACCACTTTTGGGGGCAATGCTGTTTGTGCGGCCGCTGCCCTTGCAAATGTCGGGGTCATTACTGAAGAAAAACTCTGGGAAGACGTGGATGAGAAAGAAGCGCTTTTTCGTCAATACTTAAAACACCCCTCAATAAAGAATATTCGGGGAAAAGGGCTTTTGCTCGCCCTTGAATTTGATTCGTTTGAGCAAAACAAAAAGGTGATCGACCGCTGCCTTGAAATGGGTGTGCTGACCGATTGGTTTCTGTTTGCCGACCACTGCCTGAGGATAGCCCCGCCTTTGATCATCACCCGGGCCCAGATAAAAGAGGCCTGTGAGGTGATCTTAAAGGCACTGGAGTAAAATATTTTTTGAATTACCTTTGATTCTGCATAACTTTAACCACTGAGTATTCGTTCCTAAACCAAACGATAAGCCATGGATAAGCAGTTGCTTGCTCTTCTGGATACCATGCCCCTTCAAAGCCTGCCCGTTACAGGTTTTTTTCAAAACTACCCGCTTGAGAAGGTATATCGCGAGGGTGATTTCCTGCTTTTGTGCGGGACCAGTGATTATCAGTGGGCTTATCTTTGTGGCGACAACCCTGAAGAGCTGCTTGGGGTCATTGAGCAGTTTAATTTTGCGACCCTTTATTTTGCCAATGTGGAAGACTGGATGCTTCCGGCCCTGACACAAATGCACCGCATCGACTGGAAACTCACCACACACAGGTATTATTTGCAGGATGACAGAAATATAGAAGCTCCCAGGCAAGAATTCCATCCACTGGAGCCTTCTTTTGCCAAGTATGTTTTTGAGCGATCTGCCTATAAGGACTTTACCTCCGAAGGGTATATCCGTGACAGGCTGGAGAAAGATATCTCGATAGGGATCTGGCAGGAAGAGGAACTGGTGGGATGGGGCCTTACCCATGATGATGCAAGCCTTGGCTTTCTGAATGTTTTGCCTGCCTGGCAAGGGAAAGGCTTAGGTGAAAGCATCCTGAGGGCGCTGGTACTTATGAAAAGGCAAAGAAACCTACCGGTTTTTGTGAATATTGAGCCTCATAATATTCAATCAATCAACCTGATTAAAAAGCTCGGTTTTTCCTTCGATCGTCAGGTCTCCTGGCTAAAGATCACATAAACGTCAGAGACTTTTCTCGCCCTCGGCTTCCTGCCTGTCCGGTTCATCCTGGAGCTCATCCATCAAATAGCCTTCCGCTTTCGGTACATCCATTCGGTGGGCAACCCTTCCGATCATATGAGTCCCAATGGGAGCCGTAAATATTACAAAGATTACCACCATCAGCGATTCGATAACCACAATCCATTGGGGATGCCACAATACCACGGCAAGCAGCATCAGGATGGCTCCCAGGGAAGCGGCCTTGGTAATGGCATGCATGCGCATATAGACATCTGGAAGCTTAACCACACCAATGGCGGCAATCAGCATAAACAATGATCCTGCAATCAGCAGCAGGGAAACGATCCATTCCATCATTATTCAATCCTCCTTTTCAGGTATTTTGCAAAGGCAATGTTACCCATAAAAACCAGCAGGGCAATGACAACAGCAACGTTGAGGAAAACGGTTTGCCCTGTAAGCATGATGTAGGTGAGAATTAATCCGATCACCAGCGAAGCGATCAGGTCCATTACCACCATACGGTCGGGCAGAGTGGGGCCTGTGAGCAGGCGATATAAGCCCGCAAAGAGCGAAATGGTCAGGCTGGCAAAGCTTAAATTGACCGCTAAATTCAATATGGGAAATCCTTCCATGCTCATTTTTTAGGTTTTATTCAAAGATCTTCTGAATGCGCTGCTCAATTTGTCTCTTGGTTTTGCGGATAAACTCTTCTTTATCGTGAAGGTACATCACGTGAATGTACATCTTTTTCTTGTCAGGGGTCATGTCAAGGGTCAGGCTGCCTGGAGTCATCGAGATCAGGTTGGCAAGAGCAATGATTGCCGTTTCCGACTTGAGGTCAATGGGAACCTCGACAATGCCCGGTTTCATGTAATTCTTTGGGGTGATGATGTCCCAGGCCACAAAAAGACTGGAGACAAGGATTTCTTTCAGGTAAAATACAATAAAGAGAAGAAACCGTCCCAATCGCAAAAAGAAATTCAAGAATCTCATCATATCTACGGTCTTTATAATCCTAACACAGCGTTAATGTACAATTCAGGTAAAACCACCTGGCGGGCAGCTTCTACCGTAAGCTCGGAGACGGGGCCTGCAAACAGTCCAAGCAAAACAACGGCTATGGCCAGTAAACCGGTGGCTGCAATGGCCCTGCGGCTAAGCTTGCCCTTTTTAATCTCTTCAGGTTCTTTTTTCCAGTAGGCTTCATTCCATATCTTTACCATTGAGAACAGGGTAAACAGCCCTACAAGAATGGCTACGGCTGTTATGAGGTAATCCCCTGCCTCAAAACCACCCTTGATCAGGAAGAATTTTCCGAAAAACCCTGGCAGGGGAGGTATGCCTGCAAGGGACATCGCAGGCACAAAAAACAGCAGGGCAAGTAAAGGACTGGCTTTATACAAGCCTCCCAGCTTTTTCAGGTCATAACTTCCTGATCGCTGGTATACAAGTCCTCCTGCAAGAAATGTATTCGTTTTGGAAAGCATGTTGTGAACCATAAAGTAGATGGCCCCTGAAATGCCCCCCACGGTAAACAATCCCAACCCCATCACCATATAACCTACCTGGCTGATGATGTGAAAGGACAGGATTTTGCGGATATCAAACTGGGATGCTGCCATCAGGACGCCGATGGTCATAGTGAGGCCTGCAATGATCAGGATGAAGCTTTTCCAGAACAGGGCATTTTCGACTATGAACAGGCTGTAAAAGCGAAACATTGTGTAAATGCCTACCTTTGTGAGGGTGCCCGCAAAGAGGGCTGTAATGGGTATTGGTGGGGTGTGGTAAGAAGCAGGCAGCCAGAAGAAAAAGGGGAAAAGGCCTGCCTTCACGCTGAAGGCAATAAAGAACAGCATCAGGGCTCCGTTCATGTGGGGGATATGGCCCGCTGCCCTTATTTTAAAGGCCAGGTCGGCCATATTGAGCGTCCCCGTAAGGCCGTAAAGAATCCCGATACCTGCAACGAAAAAGATGGAGGCAACAAAGTTGATGGTAACATATTTTATGCTCCCCCTTAATTGCTCGGCCGAACCACCAAGGGCTATCAACACAAAACTGGAGGTCAGCATCACTTCATACCATACATACAGGTTAAAGATGTCGCCTGTGATGAAAGCGCCGTTTACCCCCATCAAAAGGCCAAAAGAAATGGGGTAGTAGCCTGCGCTCTGCCTGCCCTTGTCGATAAAGCCCGGCGAGTAGATCATGATCACAATGGCAATAAAGGAAACCGTTACCAGCATAATGGCCGATAGCATATCGACCACCAGTGAAATCCCGTAAGGAGCTGGCCAGGAGCCCATCTGCAGGGTGGCAATCCCGTTTTGCTGCACATCCAACAGAAGGATTACCGAGACCAGGGTCAGCACCACCGTGGCAAGCAAGCTGAAGTATTGCTGAAATGCCAGCCAGCGGCGGGTGAAGATGAGCACCACCATGAAAAGCAGCGGGAGAATGATTGGTAAAACCGGTATCATAGGTTATTCGTTTTCTGATAGTTCGTCAAGGTCCACGGTTTTGGTTACGCTGTAGAAGCGGTACACAAGCACCAGGGCAAAGGCCGTCACACCCAGGCTGATGACAATGGCAGTCAGGATCAATGCTTGGGGCAGGGGGTCTGCCATTTTCTCCACTTCACCGGGGATATCCCTCAAAAAAGAGGGGAACCCACGGGTCAGGCCTCCTGCCACAAACAGCAGAAGATTGGTGGCGTGCCCAAGGAAAATGAGCCCAAGCACCAGCTTGAAGATGTTTCGGCGCAGCAGCAGGTAAACTGCAGCCCCATATAAAACCCCGATAAGAATGGCAAATAAAAACAGCATCTTTATTCCTCCATGATTGAAAACATGACCAGGGTAAGCATTCCGGCCACTGTAAAATATACACCCAGGTCGAACAGCAGGGGGGTGCCCAGCTTCAGTTCAAAAGAAGATCCCGAAAAGAAAGTGGTCCACTCTCCCGTCATAAACAGGTGTCCCTCCATCAGGGCGGGAAGTCCTGAGACAAGGGCCAGAAGCAAGCCGATTCCGGTAAGGGCCACAGGGCTGATACGAATGCTTTTCTGGGTCTTTTCCACGCCAAAGGCCATGGCATACAGGATATATGCAGCCCCCAGCATCAGCCCCCCTATAAAGCCCCCGCCGGGTTCATTGTGCCCACGGTAAAGCACCACCAGCGAAAGAATCACCAGCAAGGGGCGCATATGACGGGCAGCTATCTGAAGTATCACCGATTCCATATCAGATCTTGATTTTTTTGGTTAGCTTGATCATGGAGAAGATACCCAGGGCAGCAATGGCCAAAACAGTTATCTCACCCAGGGTGTCGAAGGCCCTGAAATCCACCAGGATCACATTGACGATATTTCGTCCGAAGGCTTCTGTGTAGCTTGATTGTTTGAAAAACTCAGAGACAGGCTCCTGGACAGCCGAAGAACCTGCCTGCAGCACCAGCACCATCATAAACCCACCCACAAGGCTTGCAATCAGGGCGTCACGCATCCGGGCGCCTGTGCCCGAGTATTTTACATACTTCGGCAGATAGAACAGCACAGCCATGGCCAGGATGACCATGAGTATCTCCACCAGGACCATGGTGATGGCCAGGTCTACTCCGCTGTAAGCAATGAAAATGATTGTGATGCCGAAGCCAATGACGCTCATGGCAATGAGGGCCACAACCCTTGAATGTGCTACCACAGCAGAGATTGTAGCAGCAATGATCAGGGCTACCACTGCCACCAGGTTGAGGGGCATATCCCTGAAATTCAACTCAAGGATGACCGGGTCTCCGTTCCATATCTGTATCCAGACCAGGATGGAAGCCACCACAAAAACTGTCATCAGGTAAAACCTGTGGTAACCATGCTGTATGGCCTTGGTCTGTTCTTTAGTATAAATAAGGAAATAATCGATCATCCTAAAGAAAACCCTGGAGAACTCCTCCCTGAAATACTTCAGGTTTATCCGTGTAGCCATGGAAATAATGGGATCCCTGTACTTATATGCCACCACTCCCAGGGCAATGGTCAGGGCGCTTAATCCCAGGACAAGGTTAAAGCCATGCCAGAGCTTGAGTTTTATGGCAGCCATTCCGGGGCTGATGGCCATGATGGCCTGTGAGGTGAGCGGGTTGGCCATGGTCTTGGGAAACAAGCCTAGGAACAGGCTTATCACCACCAAGAAGAATGGTCCAAGAATCAGCGCCAGGGATGGTTCCTTTGGTTTTTTGTCATAGGCGGGCTCCTTACCCCAGAAAATATCCAGGGTGAGGCGCATAGACAGGAATACCATGATTGCGTTGGTCATAAAGCCGGCTATTAGGATAAACCAATGGGCGCTGGGGGCATTCGACTTGGCTTCATATATCAGTTCCTTTCCGATAAAGCCCAGCATGGGCGGGATGCCTGCCATGGATACCAGCGCCAGGATCATGACAATGGCGGCAAATGGCATATATTTAAACAGTCCTCCAAGTTTGTTGATGTCGCGTGTGCCTGTGTTTTTCTCTATGTTGCCTGCCATCATAAACAAGGTCCCCTTGTACAGGGCGTGTACCAAAAGAAAAATAATGGCTGCGTTGATGGCATATTCAGTGCCTGTGCCGATGAGCAGGACCAGGGTACCTAGGGCGCTCACCGTTGAATAGGCCAGGATTCGTTTTAGGTCAGTCTGGGTGATGCTCAGCCAGGCACCTACAAACATGGTGGTCACCCCAAAGATGCTCAAAAGATAATGCCAGAGTTCTGTGCCTCCTAAAACAGGGTTTAGCCTTGCCAGCAGAAAGATGCCTGCCTTGACCATTGTGGCTGAGTGCAAATAGGCACTCACGGGCGATGGAGCAGCCATGGCACCGGGCAGCCAGAAATGGAAAGGAAACTGGGCAGACTTGGTGAAAGCCCCGGCAAGAATCAACAGCAATGCCGGAAGGTAAAGATTGCTGGATTTGATTACCTCAGGGTTGCTGAACAAAGTAGTCAGTTCATAATCTCCAAAAGGAATTCCCAACAGGACAAACCCGCCCAGCAAGGCAAGGCCCCCGAATCCTGTTATGAGCAAAGCCTGTAAGGCAGCACCCCTCGCCTCAGGCTTTTCGTGATTGTACCCTATTAACAGGTAGGAGGAAATGCTTGTGAGTTCCCAAAATACAAATATCGTGATCAGGTTACCTGAAACCACCACCCCCACCATGGAGGCCATGAAAAGGACCAGATAGCCCATAAAGCGCCCCTTCATAGGGTAAGTCTTCATGTAATATCCGGCGTATATCAGGATAAATGCACCAATGCCCAGCACCAGCAAGCTGAACAAAACGCTCAGACCATCGATGTAAAATGAAAAGTCAATGCCGTAGGCAGGAAGCCAGCTGTACCGATGAGTAAATACCTCTCCCCGGTTGATTTCGGGAAGCATCCCCAGAAACCAAACAAAGCCTGCAAAGGGAATGATGGCAAATATCCACCCTGCCGCATTTCCCAAATAACGGCGGGTAAAGGGTGCAAGTACGGATAGAAAAAGAAGCGCCAGGAGTAAGATTCCTATATTCATCGGCAATGGGTTAATTTTCTCCAATGGGTCCCTAAATAGTGGCAAAAAACCTCATGGCTTTAGGGATTTACGTATTGCTAACACCTTTTTGATAAAATTTGTTTACCAAATTACCAAAAAAACAAGGACTTGAACCTGAATGCAAAAGGTCGGGGTATATTTTTTGGGCTTGTCAAAATGTCTTTTTAACTTTGAATAATGTGCCAAATTGTCGTGATTAAAATGTGTTTTCGGGGCTTTTCTGCCTTGGCATGTTGTTTGAAATGAGCTCAGTACAAACTAATAATAAATGTTTCACCATTAAAAAAGGAGGACCAAGCTATGTTACCGATGTTAAGACGAAGCAGAGTCAATGTTCCAAGCCTTATGGATGAGTTTTTCGGCAGGGATTTGATGCAAAACTTCTTTGAGGACCAGACAGGTATCAGCATGCCTGCCGTCAATGTGGTGGAAACCAACGATAATTTCCGCATTGAGGTGGCTGCTCCCGGGCTGGAGAAAAAAGATTTCAAGATTGACCTGGATAACAATGTGCTGACCATTTCCTCGGAAAAGGAAGAACGCAATGAAAGCCAGGAAGAAGGGAAATTCATGCGCAGGGAGTTCAGCTATTCCAGCTTCAGGCGCTCTTTTAGCCTGCCCAATAGTGTAGATGCAGAAAAGATCAAGGCAAACCACAAGGATGGAATTCTGAGCATTATCCTTCCCAAAAGGGAAGAGGCAAAACAAAAGCCCCCTAAACAGATTTCCATTTCCTGATCGCTTGAAAAAAGGGCTGCCTGAATCAAAGCGGGCAGCCCTTTTTGTTTATTTCTCAATGATCTCGAACTCAGTTCTTCGGTTGAGTTGACGGCCCTCAGGGGTATCGTTAGTGGCAACAGGTCGTGTAAAGCCATAACCCTTAAAAGTCAGCCGGCCTGAATCAATGCCACGGTCAGTTAAAAAATCCACAACAGCTTTTGCCCGGTCCTGGGATAAGCGCTGATTCATGGCAGCAGCCCCTACGTTATCGGTATGGCCCGAGATTTCAATTTTGAGTTTCGGATTGTCGGTCAGTAGTTTATACAAAACCCCAAGTTCGGCATAAGACTCGGGCCGCAGGCTTGAGCTTCCCGTATCAAAGAAAATATTCTTCAGCACAATGGTTGTGCCTACCTCAACCCGCTTGAGGCGAATGTCGTTGATGATCTCGGTGAAGACATTCCTTTCGGTAATGTTGATGTTTTCCGAATGGAAAAGGAAGTCCTCGGCCTGAACAGAAATGCCGAAGTTCTTTCCCCCGGGCAGGCTGATGTAATATGCCCCTGTCTCAGGGTTGGTAGCAAAGGTTGCGAGCAGCTCTTCCGCTTCATTGTCGTACAATTCAATGTTGGCATGCAGGGGCTCGCCCGTTTCATCATCCAGCACCCTGCCCCTTAACAAGGTCATGGGGGGGATGGCGGGGGAGCTTTGGTCGAGGAATACCGAAAAGTCGGGTCTTGCCTTACTGGCGATGGGTTCTGATTTCATTTGGTTGATCAGGGGCTTTTCTACTCCCATGAAGGTGACGGAGTAAATGTCACTGCCTCCGAAACCATCAGGGCGCATGGATGAAAAATAGGCCATGGAGTCATCTCCAGTTGGCCTGAAGAATAAGTCGTTGGAGGGCGTATTGATAGGATATCCCAGATTGACAGGGGACTCCCAGCGTCCGTTTTCATAGCTCGATTTAAAGATGTCAAAACCTCCCATTGAATTATGCCCCTGGGAGCTGAAATACAAAGTTTGGCCATCGTGGCTCAGGTAGAGTCCTTCCTCGTCGTATTCTGAGTTTAGCACAGGCCCCATGTTTATGGGCTCGTGCCAGCGGTCACGGTGATCTTTTGAAGTAAACCAGATGTCTTTGCCGCCATAGCCTCCTGGCCTGTCACTTATAAAAAAGAGTTGCTTTCCGTCAGTTGACAGGGCTGCGCTGGTTTCCTGGTGCCGTGAGTTGATTCCATTGCGCAAGCGCGACGGTTTCGACCAGCGGTCATTCTTTAACTCGGCGATATACAGGTCTCCGCCTTTATTGCCATTGTAGACAATCATTGTGAGCCCATCGTGCGAAATGGCTGCCACAGCGCTGTGGTTCTTCCGGTTCAGCGTGTTGCCCGCATGGCCGATCAGCTGCCAGCCATCGTTTGCCTTTTCTGCAAGCAGGATGTTCTCGAAATATTTGTAATCAATACGGTCAAGACTGGCATTGTGCTCCAGCGGCCTTCTCGAGGTGAAGTACATTTGATCGTCTCCCGGCAGGAGCTTGGGACTGTAATCGTCATATTCCGAATTGACCCCCTCACCCAGGTTGTCGATAAACACCCTGGCTGGTGATGCCCTTAGGGCAAGGCCGTGGTTGCATTCGGCAATGCGCTTTTCAATCATTTGCCTGCGAAGGGCCAGCTCTTCAGGAGTCAAATTCTGGCGGAAAAGGGCAAAGTGCTCAATGGCTTGCGAGAACTCCATGCTCAGATGGTAAGCCTCTCCCAGGTAATAATATACTTCCGGGTCAGGATGGCCCAGCTCAAGTGCTTTTTCAAGGTATGGCGTTGCCTCAGGAAAATCATTGGTTAACAGCAGAACCTGACCGATCATGTAGTTTACCTTCCCGTTGTTGGGGTTGAAGGCATGGGCTTTTAACAAATAATCGAGGGATTCTAGCGTCCGCCCGCCACCCTGGAAGAACAATTTCTCTCCCGTTTTCAGGTTCTTCTCTGCTCCCTTCAGACCCTCCTTGTCATTGGGAAAGGATTCCTTGTTGAATTCAACATTCTGGGCATAAATTCCCAGGGGAATGAGCAGCATCAAAAACACCCACAAAGACTTGCTTTTCATTATGTATAACACTTTCATAATATTCTTTTTTGCCGTTTATTTCAAAAAGCTTTCTGAAATGCGCAAACCCAGACGGCTTGCTTCTTCCCAGTCCTGACGCGCCCCTTCGGGGTCACGCATCATTTCCCTGACGATGCCACGGTTTTGGTAAGCCTTTGCATTGCCAGGGTTCAGGGTGACGGCCTGGGTTAAATCGGCAAGCGCACCTTGCAGATCATTGAGCTTGAATTTTGCATTCCCCCGGTTGCTGAAGGCTTCTGCAAAGACCGGATTGAGTTCAATGGCTTTGTTGTAATCACTTATGGCTTCCCTGTACTGCCCCAGGTTGAACCTGGCAATGCCACGGTTGTTGTATGCATTGGCGTAGGAGGGTTGCAGGCGGATAGCCGTGGTGAAATATTCCAGGGCGTCGTGGTATTGCCCCATCTCATTACGCAGGCAACCCATATTGTCAAAACTGAAGTACATGGATGGGTCCAGTAGTAAGGCCTGCTGGAAATCGGTCAGGGCATCCGCCATTTTGTCCAGTTGCTGGTTCGCGCTTCCCCTGTCATTCCAGGCAGGAGCAAAGTTGGGCTTGAGCTCAATGGCCTGCGAAAGATCCTGGTAGGCCCTGGCATAATCAGCCTGGTTAAACCAGGCAATGCCGCGGTAGTACCATCCCAGGTAATGCGTGTTGTCGAGCCTGATGCCCTCGTCAAAACTTTTCATGGCCTCTTCTCTCTTCCCAAGGACCTCCAGCACCTGCCCGCGTGCAATATAGGCCAGGGCCATCCCGGGCATGAGCTCTATGGCCTTGTTAAAGTCGGCAAAGGCTTCCTCAAAGTCAAACTGGCTTTGTTTTACAACCCCACGATTGTAAAAGGCCTGTGCATATTCAGGATAAATGTTCGCAGCCTTGGTAAACTGTTCAAGCGCCAGAGTGGGTTGGTTTTGGTTGAATAACTTAATGCCCTCGTTGAAATGCCGCTCAGCCTCCAGGGCGCTGTGGTTTCCAATCCTGATGGTATCTGACGGACTCCCGCTGGCAATATTCACCAGCAGAAGAATGACTGGCAAAAAAATGACGTATCTCTTCTTCATGATCTTGGCGTTTTATTTTCACGCGCCAAGTTAATGAAAATTATGCAAGCCTGAGAATTTGCCGAACTGATTTTGAAGGTCAAAAATCAATAAATTTGCACCCGGCCTCTATTCCTTTGCTTATGTTTCTTAATCGCCATGTTGTCCTGCAATTTCTTTTCCGAAAGCCGTTTGGTGTTCATTCTCCCTTTGTTTATGATTTTGCGGATCAGTGCCTGTTTTCGAAAGTACAGTATCCTGAATTTGCTCTTCTTGAAAAACAGCGCAAAGACCTGTTAAACGATCCTGCCGAACTGGATGTGGTGGATTATGGCAGGGGTGTCCGCGGCAGGCCTAGGCCTGAGGTTGATGCCCCCTTGCTTTACAAGCGAAAAGTCAGCAGCATCGCTGCCCGATCCTTACAAAGTCCTGCCCTGTGCGCCCTGCTTTACCGATCCGTGATGTATTTTTCTCCACTTACAATTCTTGAACTGGGCACTTCCCTCGGCATCACCACGGCATACCTTGCAAAAGCCGCTCCCCATGCTCGTATCATCACCCTTGAGGGCTGCGGGCAAACCGCTGCCAGGGCAGAGGCTTTGTTTAAGAAAAACAGCCTTTCAAACATTGAGGTCCGGACAGGTGCATTCCAGCATACCCTGATCCCTGCCCTGGACGACCTGAAGAAACCCGACCTGGTGTATCTTGATGGCGATCATTCATATGAAGGGGTGATGAACAATTATCGGCTCATAAGCAAATATATGCACAACAACAGTGTTCTTATCCTTGACGATATTCGCTGGTCAAAGGGCATGCGTAAAGCCTGGCTCGAAATTGCCGCTGATAATTATACAAGCCTTGCCATCGACCTGTTCAGGCTGGGTATTGTTTTCTTTAATCCCGGACTTAGCAAACAAATTATTCCGCTTGGTTATTGATTTTGCCTAACTTTGGGTTTTGTTTTTTGATTAAACTGTTTCCATGAAAGAAGAACTGATCAGACTTGAAGCCTTAACCAAATTTTATAAGGTAGGAGCAGAGGTGGTAAAAGCCCTTCGTGGGGTTAGCACTTCTATTTTTAACAACGAATATGTTGCCCTGATGGGCCCCTCGGGATCGGGCAAGTCCACTCTGATGAACATCCTGGGCTGCCTCGACACCCCTACCAGCGGAGGTTATTTCCTCAATGGCAAGGACGTCAGTAAACTGGTCGACAACGAACTGGCCGAGATCCGTAACCGTGAGATCGGTTTTGTCTTCCAGACCTTTAACCTGTTGCCCCGCAGCACCGCCCTCGACAATGTCGCCCTGCCGCTTATTTATGCGGGACAAAACAAAATCCTCAGACGCGAAAGGGCGCTTCAGGTTCTTGATCAGGTCGGACTTTCCGATCGAACCCATCATAAACCCAATGAACTTTCGGGTGGCCAGCGCCAAAGGGTAGCCGTGGCCAGGGCATTGGTCAACAACCCCAGCATCATCCTCGCCGATGAGCCTACCGGTAACCTCGACACCAAAACCTCCATTGAGATCATGGGCTTGCTCGAACTGATTCACGAAGAAGGAAATACAATTATCCTGGTTACCCACGAAGAGGATATTGCCCTCCACGCCCACCGCATCATCCGCCTGCGTGACGGCCTGATCGAAAGCGATGCCCCCAACCCTAATATCGTCAGGGTGAATACCCCAAGCCCGGCTGCCGGATAAGTTTACTGACTGCTGCAATGAAAGAGTGGAAGATCTATACCAAAACAGGCGACAGTGGAGAAACCTCGCTGCTGGGCGGAAAACGCGTCCCCAAATACCACCCCCGCATTGAAGCCTATGGTACCATCGACGAATTGAATTCATTCGTGGGCCTGCTTCGCGACCAGGATATAGCCCCGCGCTACAAAGACCTGCTTTTCGAAATACAGGACCGTTTATTTACCGCCGAGTCTTTGATTGCTGCTGACAAGGGAAGTGAAAATTTTCCCCTGCCAAACCTCAGCCAGGAGGATATCAGCCTGCTGGAACAGGAAATCGACCGGATGAACGAATCCCTTCCTGCACTCTCAAACTTCATCCTGCCCGGCGGTCATCAGGCTGTCTCCATGGCCCACGTCTGCCGCACCGTTTGCCGGCGCGCCGAACGACACATCATCCTGCTGGCCACCAACCATCTCGTCGACGATATCATCATCCGTTATTTCAACCGCCTATCCGATTATTTCTTCGTCCTGGCACGCAAAATCGCCCTCGATCTGGACATCCCCGATCAGGTGTGGAAAGCCAGAAAGTAAGAAGTAATAACCGAAGACGCGAGGAAGCGAACCTTGCACCCTGCCGGCAGGCAGGCTTAAACCTTGAACTTTGAACCCCTAATCCCTAAACCCTACATCCATCCCTGGTTACCCGCATTGCTGCGTTTTTTCTTGAATACCCCGCGAAACAGTGGAACGTTGGCCTTGCGGGGGGCATAGGTCAGTACATAAGTGAAGTTCAGGTTGGTGGTGAAGTAATAATCGGGGCGTTGCACGGCAGGACGGTCAAAACCATCCAGAAAATCAGTAAAGGTCCAGCGGAAATTCATATCCAGGCCTACGGTCCATTTGTTCAGGTAATTGTATTGCACCTGGACCCCCGTGGGGAATACCATTGCGATGTTCTTATAGGCAAAAGGATCGGTGCGCTGTTCAAGGTCGTACGCATCGGGCTTCCCGTCAGGCCCTATTATGATCCCTTCTATAAGGGGGTCGTGATATATTGCCCCCACCCCCGCATACAACACAAAATCAATCCAGGAATTTTTTACCACATTGTGTTTCCGCTTGGGAATGTAAAACTCTCCCATCACCGACATCTCGTACAATTCGTTCGTAAAACTGCGATTGCGCTGACGAACCGTATCGGTTTGGGCCCAGCGGTCATCCCCTTTAAGCTTCAGATAATTGGCGGCTCCCCTGATGGCATACAGATCATTGAAACGGTAACGGAATATAAGCCCTGCGTTGATGTCAACTGTCTCAAACCTGAAATCCAAAAAACCGGGCTGCTGATCAGGCGCTCCGGGTGCCACATCAGTAAACGGAAATACAACACCTCCGCTTAAGCCCATTTCAATGCGTGGCCCGGGCAACTGGTAATTGCGATACGTAAACTGCTTGTTGCCGGGTGTGAGCACCCTTGGTTTTGGCTGTGAGGCCAGGGGCAACGAGATGGTGCAAACCAGAACGAACAGAAAAGTGGTGAGGACGCTTTTCGTCATTTTTTTTGTAACCGTTTTTATTTCTTTCAATACCCGTGGGCAAATATATCTTATAAATTCAGGCTGCATATCCGTATAACACGTAATCCCTTTAATATGCTTCCCCTATTTCTTATCTCGTTTTTTACCAACAAACTTTAAGGGTTGAAAGAAAGAAACGTAAAGTTAAACAATTTTGTTTTGCAACTCCACCTTGTTTTGTAATCATTGATAAGTTTTTTACCCTTATAAGTTTCTTTAGTCAAATTTTTTTAAGAAATTTTGTCCAGTTCATAATATATATTACTTTTGCAAAGCAAAATCGGGGTGTGGCGCAGTTGGCTAGCGCACTTGCATGGGGTGCAAGGGGTCGGAAGTTCGAGTCTTCTCACCCCGACGATGAGCAAACAATCGCTGTAATTCGATGAGTTACAGCGATTTTTTTTCTTTTCCTGCTCCTTCTTATTCTTGCTTTGCCTGGGTTCTTTCAAAATCCTCCGGGGTTTTATTGATTATTCCTACATTTGGGTGATGTTACCAAATCCGATGGCCTGGTAAACTTATTATCGTTTTGGGTAATGTTTGCTTCATGTCTTTTGGAATAAATGAGATGAAAAAACCGAGATTTATTGCCTCACTTAGTAATTTGGTGTTAATCATTTTGCTCCTGGTCAATACTCCCAAAGCTATTTCATCTGAAGTCAAACAGCTCCGGGTAGAGGTCTCCCTATGCCTTGACAGCGCCAGGTTTTACTTCTATGAGGATTATTATAAAGCCTATTCTTTTGCCCAGCAAGGCCTTGAAATAGCGAGCCCAAAGGAGCATGTTTTTGAAAGAATTGGGCTCCTCCAAATTACCGCCGAAATTGAATATTTCTATTTAAATGACTTTTATTCAAGCCTGATCCGGCTGAATGAAATGCGGTTCCTTTCCGACAGCGTCGGATATGAACGCGGAATTCCCTGGTTTAAACTTAACCTGGGAAACGTTTATTACTACCAGAATGATTTTGATAAAGCCCTTGCGCTTTTCGATGAAGCGATGGTGGGCGGGGCCGCATTGGGCGATAGTGTTGTGTATATCAATGCCCTTTGTGGGAAGTCTGACATCCTCAGCCGAAAGGGAGACTTCGACAGCGCCATTGAACTCCTTGACGAAGGCTTGTTATATGCCATCAGGAACAACAGGACTGGAATGCTGCTTTTCCTCTATGATGATCTGGCAGATATTTATAAACAGCAAGGACAACTCGATAGTTCATATTCTGTTTATCAGCGAACCTATGCCATCGCCCAACAGGAAAACAGTGCTTACTGGTCCATTGTTAGTGAGATCAACCTTGAATACGGTAAATATCTGATGAATTCCTCCTATGACCCTGTTCCTCGCCTGAGGGCCTTGAAGGAAGAAGCCTTCTCACGCGCCTTTTACCGTCAGTATATTCAGATCGGAAACACCTTGTCGGAAGTGCTTGAGGACAGGGGCGATTTCCGTGATGCTTTCCTGGAAACCAAAAGCATCGAGTCCCTGAAGGATTCCATTTATGGAATGGATGGTATAAGGAAAGTTGCCGAACTTGAATCGCAATACCATATCCATAAGGCAAAACTTGAGAACCTTAACCTGATCAGGCAAAATGAAATCAATGCTGTCAAACTCAATAGCAGGAAGAAGATCCTTTACATAATCGCTTCCTTTTTAACCCTTGCAGTTTTTCTCCTGATTATCATTTTAAGAAAGTATAATGAGGTAAGCAATAACATCAAAACCATTAAGCAGCAGGAGCGTAAAATTTTTGAACAAACCAATGAAATAATTCAGAAGGAAAAGGAAGTGGTTGAGCAAAAGCTCATTGTGCAGGAACGCGAACTTGCCGGGAAACTGATGCAGATATACCACCATAACCAACTTTTGCAAAAAGTCCGCGACAACCTAAATAATGTGAAGGAAATCCTGACCCCGGAGAACAGCCCTGATCTGGATTCCGTCCGCCGAAAACTTCAGTCAATAACAAATGAAGTCTCTATCTCCCTGAAAGAAAAGTTGTGGGATGAATTTGAAAAGTATTTTGTCGAGGCCAACCCTACCTTTGTCCAGCGCCTTCATTCCAGGCATTCCGACCTGACGCCCAACGAAACAAGGCTGTGTATCTTCCTTTTTCTTAATATGCGTACCAAGGAAATTTCCGCCATCACCCAGCAAAGTGTGAAAAGCATCAATGTTGGCAGGACACGGCTTAGAAAAAAACTCGGACTCGATAATACCGAGATCAATTTGTCAGCTTATATGAAGCAGTTGTAAGCCAGGCTATTTGACGGAGGTCCAGACAAATTTTTCACCACGCCTGTTTCTTGTCTTTACTGACCATTGGTCTTCTCTTCCTGACAATTTTGGTTCCTGGGGTGGGAACCGCTCTTTCGGCCTTTTCTGTCGTTTGTAGCAATGTTAACTTCCTAATTTTTTCTGCCCGAATCTAAACTGCCATTGCCCAAATCCACCAGTCACAACTGGTTTTTACGGGTATTTTATTGCCTTTCAGTATTTTAAAAAGCAAAACCACTGGATTTTCATTTGAATAAGGTGATTTTTTTTCTGACTGTGGTCTTGCTTCGTGTAGCATTAAAGTAGCACTATTTTTTCTTGCTCCTGAACCCCGCCCTTTTATAAATTCCTTAAGTTTGAACTGGAAAGTGACCTTTTTTCAAGACCTAATTTCGTAACCTTAAATCAACGTTTATGCCAAACAAAACCCTTTTGTCATTTCTGATCAGCATGCTTTTGTTTTTTGGCATGCAGTGCCTGAGCCTGAATGCCTATGCACAAGGCATTTTGGTAACAGGAAAGGTTTTGGATGCTGAAACAAGTCAGCCATTACCTGGTGCCACTGTCAGCATTAAAGGAACCCTTATTGGGGCCTCTGCTGACATTGAAGGAAATTATTCCATTCGTGTTCCCGACAGGAATGCCGTCCTGGTATTCACCTATGTCGGCTTCAGAACCGCTGAAGTCCCCGTTGGAACACAGGACATCATTATCGTATCCCTCGAGGAGGAGGTTACAATGCTTGGTGATGTCGTGGTCGTGGCCTATGGCGTCCAGCGAAGGGAAGCTGCCACGGGATCTGTCGGCGTTATGGATAGCGAGGAGCTGAACCGCATTACCGTTTCCAGCCCCGAGAAAGCCCTGCAGGGTAAGATCGCAGGCGTGCAGATCAACAACTACTCCGGACAGCCCGGTGGCGGTACTGAGATCTTTATTCGGGGGATCAGCTCAATCAATGCCGGAAATCAACCCCTTTATGTCGTTGATGGCGTTCCGGTTATTACGGGATATTATGGCTATTCAACAAACGATGCCAACGTTATGTCCACCATCAACCCTGCCGACATCGAGTCTATCACCGTTTTGAAAGATGCTGCGGCAGCCTCCATTTACGGCTCGAGAAGTGCTAATGGGGTTGTTTTGATCACTACCAAATCAGGAAGGGTTGGAAAAACCAAAATCGAGGTGAATGCCAAGACGGGCTTGTCTTCTCATTCCCGAACGGGCGATTACCGTTTTATGAACTCTGAAGAACTTCTTCAGTACCATAGGGATGCCATCGTGAATGCAGGATTTAACCCCGACAACCAGGCGGACCCCGAGCATTACTATCCGATGTCACTGCTCAATGGTGAACAAACCGACTGGTTTAAAGAAGTATTCAGGACAGGCCATACCCGCAGCATTGATTTGAGCGCTTCAGGCGGAAACGAGAAAACCAACTTCTTTATGTCGGGGGGGTATTTCTCCGAGGAAGGCATCCTGATTGGCTCCTCTATGGACCGGATGAACCTGTCACTGAATGTGGGACACAATGTGAACGACAAACTGAATATCGGAACCAAAATCAGGGGCTCCTATTCAAAGGCCTCCGACCGCCCCCTTCAGCTTTACTGGGCAAGCCCCGTGTATGGTGCAATGAACCTTCTGCCTTGGGAAAACCCCTATAATGAAGATGGAACCATTAACTGGAATCTGCCTTCAAACTGGAATTACAACCCCGTCGGGATTGCCCGGGAGGATGAACAGTGGGATAAATTTTACCGTATGATGGCCAGTGCATACCTTGAATATGAAATTATCGAAGGCCTGAAATTTAAAACCAATAACTCGGTCGACTACCTCGACAGCGAAGGGCGGGTTTATTACAGCCCCTTTTCACCTGATGGCGCAGGGACAAACGGCAGCCTTTGGACCGGCTTGACCAAAAATTATGATCTGCTGACCTCCAATACCCTGAACTACACAAGGCAGTTTACCGATTTTGGTTATGTACGTGTTTTGCTCGGCCAGGAAGCTCAATACCGTAAATACGCTCAGTATGGTATGGAAGCACAGGGAATTGGCACACAGATCCCTTATGTTAGCAACACCACCGCCGATAGGCAGTATGTTGACCTGGGATTATCCGAAATGGCGCTGGCTTCATTCTTTGGCATCCTCGATTACAACTACAACGACAAATATCTCTTGTCAGCAAGCGTCAGGAGGGATGGAAGTTCTCGGTTCTCACCCGAAACACGTTGGGGTACCTTTTATTCCGTAGGGGCTTCCTGGAATATTCATAATGAGCCATTTATGGAAAAGGTCAATTTTATTGACTTCCTGAAGTATCGGGCCAGCTATGGAACCAGCGGTAACTACAACATTGGTAATTATCAGTTTTTCGGAAGTTATGGCACTACCGAATACAACAGCAACCCTATGAGTTATCCCATCAGGCTGGCAAACACCAACCTGACATGGGAACAAAATGCCGAATTCAATACAGGTATTGACGCTAATCTGCTGAAAAAAATTGGCATCAATCTAGACTTCTATCACAGGATTACCTCCGATATGCTGCTCAATGTCCCATTGCCGGCAACAACCGGATTTGACTCGCAGAGAAGGAACGTCGGAAAGATGAGCAATACGGGGGTTGAGCTGACAATGGATTATAAACTGATCAATACCAACACAACCAACCTGAATTTGGGGTTCAACGTTTCCCATATCAAAACCAAAATCCTCGACCTGGCCGGTGAACCCGAAATGCTCGATGGCTGGAACAGGATTTTCAGGCTCAATGAAAGTTTCTCGCAGTGGTATGTTTACGACTGGGCAGGGGTGAACCCCCTTACCGGTATGGGTATGTGGTATGATGAAAACGGTGAACTGACCGAAAGCTTCTCCAGGGCAAGAAGAATTACAAAGGGACAACTGGAGCCCAAATGGGTCGGCGGTTTCTTTATGAACTTCTCCTGGAAAGGTTTTACCATCAGCCCGATGTTTGAATTCAAAACCGGGCACTCCGTTTATATTATGGAAACCCGCTACTCAATGTCCGATGGCTGGTATATAGGCCACAACCAATCGGCTGCCCTGCTCGATTACTGGAAACAGCCCGGAGACCGGGTTGAAAACCCCAAACCCATTGCAAACAACTCGTCAAACTCTAACGCCTGGAACTCCAGCCGATGGATCGAAAAAGGCGACTATCTGAGGTTTAAGCAGCTGAATATTAATTATACCCTGCCGAAAAAATGGGTTAGCCCTGCCGGCTTCGATGCCATCGACATCTACATGGAAGCCTCCAATATATGGGCCTGGCACGACGTAAGCTATTGGGACCCCGAGCGATCTTATCATGGCGATACCTATGCTTCATACCCCATGGCAAGAAGATTCTTGTTCGGCGTAAAATTTAATTTCTAATCCCTTCAAAATCTACAGATTATGAAAAGTTGCAGAATATTATTCTTCGCTATATTTGGGTTGGCCTTTTTGTTGCCGTCGTGTGAAGACTTTCTCGACCTGGCGCCACCCCTCGAAATGACCACCGAGCTGAGTCTCTCTACTATTGCCGGCCTGGAAGAGGCTACCAATGGCTGCTATGCCCCACTATATTCCACAAACTGGTATGGCCGTGCATTCCCCGTGATTGGCGACCTGAAGGGCGGAAATGCAAAAGCAAGTCCGCTCAACAGCGGGCGCTTCCGCAGCGAATATACCTGGACCAACAACCCTTCTTCCACTGCAGGGGTCTATTATCAGGGGTATATTGCCATTACAAGGGCCTGCAATGTGCTCGAGTATGCCGATAAACTTGAAGACCCTGATGCAAGCCCTGCCAGGATCAATCAACTTAAGGGTGAAAGCTATTTTATCAGGGCCCTGGCCTATTTCGACCTCATTCGTATGTATGCCCAGCCTTATACCCAGGCACCCCAATCCCTCGGCTTGCCCCTGATTGTCAAATCAGAGGTGTCTTATCCCAGCAGGGCTACCGTGGCCGAGATTTATACCCAGATAGAGGCCGACCTTGAAGAAGCAATCGCCTTGCTTGATTTTGAATCCCGCCCCTCTGCTTCCAATGGAAGTACTGCCGCCTTTGCCAACAAATACAGCGCCCTTGCCCTCCGGGCCAAAGTGGCATTGTATAAAGGCGAATGGCAGGATGCAGCCGATTATGCCAACCTGGTGATTACCAATGGTAACTACACCCTCTACAATACCGCCAATTACCTCACTGTTTGGGGTAAGAATGCCCAGAGTGAAATCATCTACGAAGTTTTTGGGAAAGATGGTCAGTCATACTATCCCGGCTTTGATGAAATTGGCCACATCTACAACCCCAATGGTTATGGCGACGTGTGTGCCACCAACGATTTGATGAGCCTTTTCGAAGAGAACGATGTCAGGGCCGGCCTGTTCAGGGGAAGAGACGACCTCCCCGGTTATTCCTGGACCTGGAAATATCCCGGCAAAGCGCATAGCCGTGAGAACAACATCCCTGTCCTGAGACTCTCTGAGATGTATCTCATCCGGGCTGAGGCCGCCCTCAACGGAGCGGGCGGTTATAATGCACTCGCTGATTATAACGCTATACGGTCGAACCGCGGCCTTACAGATGCCGCCTCCGTGAGCCTCCAGGATATTTACAACGAAAGAAGACGGGAACTTTGTTTTGAAGGCAATCAGCTTTGGGACCTCTCTCGCACCGGACGAGGCCTCGACCGTGATGAAAACGAGATTCTCATTACCGAAACCTTTAATATCGATATCCCTTTCCCCGACCACAGGTGGGCCATGCCAATCCCTCTGAATGAAATTCTTGTGAACAGCAATATTGTTCAGAACCCGGGTTATACCGATTAATTTTCAACCAAAAAAGCCTGTATTATGACAAGAAAAATTAAACCTCTGATACTCCTTTTGCTCTTCGCCCTGATGGCCGCTTGTGAAAATGACCCTGTCCTCATCCCCGAAGATGTCAACTATGTTGCCTTTTCAAAGGGAAGCCTGACTTTGCCCGAAGACGGTGGCAGCTTCCAGATTGAACTCTATTATGTGACCTTCTCTTCCCAGAGCGCAGTGGTCGCCATTGAGGCCAGCACCCAGGGCCTGGCCTCTCCTGCCGTGGAAGGCGTCGACTTCAACCTGATCGACAACTCTGCCAGCTTCCCCCAAGGACACGGCTTTGCCCACGTCACCCTCGAGATTCTCGACAACGAGGTCTTCGAAGGTTCAAAACAGTTCTTCCTGGTCATCTCTTCTGCCCCTGCCGGTGCCAGGATCGGAATCGATGGCAGGGAGAAAATCCTCATCACCATTGCCGACGACGAACATCCCCTGTCTAAGTTCAAGGGAAATTACACCCACGAGCATATCAACTATTATGGCAGCGACTGGAATTATACCTCCGTCAGCACCATCAACATCAACCCCGAGAATGTCAACCAGATCCTGATCTCCAACATCTGCAGCACCAGCTTGCCTGAGGTAAACCCCATCGTGGCTACAATTGACGAAGAGAATCAGGAAATCATCATTGAAAGCAAACAAATATTTTCCGAGCCCAACGGCAACGGCTATACCTTCGCTTTCAATGCGGGCATCCCCGGCGTTTCTCCCGATAACCCCGAACCCGTTGACGAAAGGGTCATCGGAACCTATACTATCAACGAGGAAACCTCTGAGATTGTGATTACCCTTCATAACTGGGGACCCAAATGGATGGAACCCGATGGAACTACCTACGACGGCTGGTGGTGGTACGACTTCTTTACCGTTTCAACCATGTCCAGAATTGTTGAATAATTTCTGTTTTTTGTTTTAGTTTTGTTTTTTGTTGGAACCAGGAGGCTGCCTTTGGCATCCTCCTGGTTATTTCAAATCCCTTTTTTTGAAAAATTACCCGGCTGATGGCATGCCTTCAACGGGTTATCACCCCCGGGGCCGTTTGCCCGTTTTGTAAAGAAACAAGAATGAAGAATAGAATGATCGCCCGTATCGTAAATATCCTGCACCTGCCCCTGGTGCTGGCCCTGCTCCTTTTGTATGCCCCTTCCTGCCAGAAGGATGAGCCCCTCAACAACCCGCCTGTGGCCGATTTCTCCGTCCTCGAGGACCTCGATGAGTTTTTCCTGTTCGACGAATCATACGACCCCGACGGCGACCCGCTTTCGTTGTGGTGGAATGTCGCCTCTGATCAGATCTTGCTCTCAGGCCACCAGCAACCCGAAGTGTATTTCAGAATACCCCTGCTGCAAGAGCCCCTCGATGTTATCCTTACCCTTGTTGCTGACGATGGCCTGGCCACCCATGAAACCCGGAAAACCATCACCCTCCCCGTACTCAATGAGGAAAGGATCTTCGGACTGGGAATGGAGTGTACGGCCCAAAACAGCAACGAGGCCGGTTACGAATGGTATGTCGACCAGGCCAATTCCGGGACCTTCAGCAACATCAACTGCGGGCCCGCCTCGGCTGTCATGGCCGCCAAATGGGCTATACCCGGATTTACCGGAACCACCCGGGAAGCACGAGATATGATCCTGCCCGGTGGCGGCTGGTGGTACACCAACAACATCATCGATTACCTCAACCATTTCAGCGTGACTAATTTTACCCTCGCCCTGGGCAGCATGGAGGTGCTCAGACAACAAATCGACCAGGGCAACATCGCCATCCTCTGCCTCGATATGTATTATATCCGAAACCAGGAAAAAAACCGCTGGCACGTCGACAGGTTCTACAATGCAGGCAATACAGGATGGGGCCATTTCATCATAGTGAAAGGGTATAAAATCGTCGACGGCCAACTGTTCTTCGAAGCCTACGACCCCTACGGATTCGCCCAGACCTACCCCGACGGCGCCCCAAAAGGCAAAAACCGCTACTACCGCGAAGCCGAACTCAATGATTCCTCCAATATCTGGTGGGATTATGCCATCATCATCAGCCGCGACCCCGATAAAATGGGGAAGGGCCTCGACCCCGTAAAAATCCCTCATCAGGCTGGAAGATGACCTGTTGTAGTTTATTGTTTGGTGAAGCGCTTAACTGAAAATACTTTCCCGGGTCCAGTAAACGCTCCGCTATTCCCGGAAAGTGTCTGACATCCCGGACTGTGCTTGTTTTGGAATAAGAACAAAGGCTGTTAACGCGAAATCCTTGTTTAGAAAATACTCGTTTGCCTCGGCAGAGCTTCCTTGAGATGATAATAATTCTCCCTTCCTTTTTTTGTTTTAATGATCTCAGGTTGCTTTCCCAAGAGGGTATGTATGCGACTTGTGCTTTTTTTGTCCATCCCCAGCAATTCAATGATTTCGTGTGCTGTAATCCCCTTGCCTTTGCGCAACCTTAACTCTTCCAGAATCTTAACGGTAATATCTTGTTCAAGAGGTTTGGATTGTTTGGCCTTGTCTGCCTTCTTGGCTTCAGATTCCAATCCCGGCTCGGCAATGGAAAGGCCTTCAATGACCTTTCCTTCTTCATCAACAGGAAGGGCTCCTTTGGTGATCAGGAGGTTGTTTGCATTCTTTTCATCGGGGGAAGCCAGCCTGACATAAACTTTCAACCCTCTTTTAAGACCATTAAGAACCCCTTCCCAAGTGCCCCCCGAATCTCCTGACTCTGCTGCATATACAGCTCTGGCCAAACCATAAATGATCTTGTTGCGGTCCATGGCCAGGCCAACAGACCATGGGGCCTGGGGATGGTAGGTGCTGATCACCAGCACATCGCCACGCACCAAGGCCGAATAATAGGTCTTAGCCTCATAGGTGCCGATGCCCTGGGGTAAAACAATAATGCTTTGTCCTTTATAATTGAGGGCGCTGTCTAAGGCCTGCTTGTCAACCCCTTTTGCAAAACCGCTAACAATCACCGTCTTGGCCTTGACTGCCTGTTTGGCTATGGTATCCGTGAATCTCAATGATTTTTCTGAACAGTTTCTTGATCCTACAATGGCTACGCTGTTGCAGTTAAGCAAGTCTGCATTGCCCTTTGTGTAAATGGTAATAGGAGCGTCCTTTTTAAGGTTTTCTTTCAGAATCCTGGGGTAGGCATATTTATCCATAATATGAACAATCTCGACACCCCGCTCAATGAGTTTCTCGGCAAGAAAAGAATAATTTGGGATTTCCTCTGTGGCTTGCATTATGCCTTGCCATTCCTTTTCAGTAAAAGAAAACCCCAGCCGATCACCCGCTTTGATCTTCTTCATCACACCCTCAATGCTTTCTCGCTCGTAAACGACATCGATCAGGAACTCCATCTTTCGCCTGTTCGAAAAGTCCTTGGCGTGGGCAAATGCCATCCAATAAGCGCTGAAGTTTTCTGTCATATTACCTGCCTCCAATTGTTTTTGCAATGACAAGGGGGGCTACCAGCTCAGCGCCGTGTCTTTGTAAAATAGCTGCAATTTCCCTAATGGTACATCCACTGTCAAAAATGTCATCAACCAGCAAAATGTTTTTCCCTTCCACATCCTCATCTATCCTGAAAGCATCCCTTATGTTGTCGCGCTTTCCTATGGCAGATTCAAATACCTTTTGGGGATGCGTTTCCCTGGATTTTTTCAGCCCGTGCGATAACTCAAAACCCAGCATTCGGGCTATTTCTTCTGCAAAATGCTTTACCAGATCGCCCGATATGGTAGGCGGAACATACATTACAAGATCAAAATGCTTTTTCCCAAAGTAATGGCGGAAAGCCTTCAGGGTCAACCGCAGCAGGTAATTGGGGAAATCCCCTCCCTGTTCATATTTACTGTGGTGAAGCATCGACCCCACTTGGGTCACCCCATAATGTGACGCAGCGATTCCATTTACGAGGATACCATCTTTTCGTTCAACCTCAAGCACCGGGAAGTAATTTTCTCTAAACTTTTCAATTTTCCTCAACTCTTCTTTATTGGCCCTGATTCTGTAGTCCTTGTTTCGGTCATTGTCACATTTTCCGCACGGCTCTATTGTTTCGTCCCCCAAATAGTTACGCAAAAAGTTCATCCTGCAGGTTCGTGTGTCTATGTATGCCTTCATCTGGTTAAAATCCTCCAGCTTGGCCACCCTTAATTCCTCAAAAGTCTTCGTGTCAAGCAAGGGTGCATTAAATTTTAATTCATATAGGCTATGGCTACCTCTCGTCACTTTGGTAATAATACCCTGATCAATCAGGTCAGCCAAAATTACCTTTATTGCGATTTGTTTCAGATTAATTTTTCTGATAATGCCAAATTGACTCAGTGGCTCATCCATGAGCAAACGGATTACCTCCTGGTATTTATTGACTGGGGGCCTGTTGTTCTGAATGAAAGCAAGGGGAAGTTCATCATCTTCAGGGGCGTATAGGAGAATAATTTTTGTGGAGAAACCATCCCTCCCTGCACGGCCTATTTCCTGGTAATAATGCAGGGGCGATTGGGGTACCTGGAAATGGATCACAAAGCGGATATTGGGCTTATCCATCCCCATACCCAAAGCATTGGTTGATGCAACGCATTTGTATTCATCAGCCATGAATGCTTTTTCTATCCTTTCCCTGGAGCCATGATCCAGCCCGGCATTGTAATTGATGGCCTTAATGCCGTTTTGGACAAGCCACTGTGCAACGGTCTCAGTTTCTGCCTGGGTTCCGCAGTAGATGACCCCTGTGCCTTCAATCTTTTCCACCAACCTTAGCAGCGCCGCCAGTTTATGCTCCTGATTTTCACACCATACAACGTTTAGTGAAAAGTTATCTCGCCCAAGGGACCCCCTGAGCACTGTCAGCTTGGTATTGTCGAATTGAACTTCAATATCTTGCTGTACTCTTTTTGTGGCCGTTGCCGTGCAAGCCATCACCGGGAAATCTTTCTGAAGCTGCTTCACCACATTCACGATCCTTCTGTACGATGGTCTGAAATCATGTCCCCAGGCCGAAATACAGTGTGCTTCATCCACCACCACCATGGCCAGGCGCATCTTCTGAACCACCTGCTGCCACGATTCATCTTCCTGACGCTCAGGGGCAATATACAGGAGTTTGTAGTCTCCTCGCCCGGCCTTTTCAAGTATTTCTGCTTTTTCCTGAGGATCGAGCGTTGAATTAATAAAAGCCGCCGGAAGGTTTATAGCCTGCAAGCGCTTCACCTGCTCACGCATCAAAGCAATGAGGGGAGAGAAAATGATGGTTGTGCCATATAGCATGGTAGCTGCAAACTGGAAAACCAGCGATTTCCCAAACCCGGTCCGTTGAATCATCAAAATGCGTTCCCCATTCAATAGCCTTGAAATGGCCTCCCACTGCTCATCATAAAAATGTTGCAAGCCAAACTTGGCCCTCAGAATGTGTTCTGCTTGTTCTTTTCTCACAATCTTTGCCCTTTAAATTGTGCCAATCCGGACTCTCAGGATATTGCTTTAATTTTTTTCCGGTTCTCCTTATTTAACAAACCCCTTGCCACAAAGCCAGGTGTGATGTCAACAGGAAGAATGGACTAAAAGACTCATTTTACCTTCTTCTTAAGGATTCGTTTCGCCGCCTCATTGGCATAGGTCCAGGCGGAGAAGTCGCCCACCTGCCCGCTTTCCTTGTCAACGATCACGGGGTCGTCGCCAAACATCTTGTATTTCGACAGCAGTTTCTGTTCGCCGGCCCCGGGTTCCATCATACCCCTGAGCGATTCTTCCACCACCCGGCGGGCGGCCTGCTCGGCCTCTTTATAGGTGTCGTAGTGGCCCTTGTTATAGGCCTCTGATTCGTCCATATAGTGGTAGTTGTCGTAAATGCGCAGGTGGTAAGGCATAGGGGTGCAGCTTCAGGGGTTTCAGAAAATAATTAAATAGTTAAATATGTTGATTTACAATCCTTTGAAAGTTAAATTTCAAACCTCTGCAAGTTTATGAAAACCCCGGCTGAAAAACAAATTTTATCTTTCCATTTCAGGCCTTAAACATGAACCCCGTCCATTCAATGGAAAAGCATGGGTTATCATTCATTTCTATGCCACCCCTATATTTGTGCCAAATGGCTTTATCTCCGGGGTGGGAAAAGGGGAGGGTGGGCGCCTGTTTTTCCATCGCTGTGTCACTCCTCCGGGGTGGGTGCGGGAGGGGGGGGCGCTGCGTCTTCTACCATACTGCCGCCGCTACGCGGCTCTGCCAAGGTTAAGGATGAGGTTGAGCCCCATGCCCCATGGTCTCTGCCCCATGCCAATAAATTTTTCATTTTTCATTTTTCATTTTTCATTTAAAAAATGCCCATCGTCTCCATAATCATACCCGTTTACAACCGGCCGGAGCTGGTGGCTGAGGCCATTGAGTCGGTGCTGGCAC